>JAUIFV010000010.1 GCA_030430155.1 Gammaproteobacteria bacterium | reverse complement strand
AATCAGGCTGATCAGGACCCGCTCAACAGCAGTCGGATACTGGACATCTACAAGAACGCCAGCTATGCCAAGTCCAACGGCGGCAACAACAACTACAACCGCGAGCACACCTGGCCCAACTCTCTCGGCTTCCCGTCCGATGGCGGCACCAACTACGCCTACACCGACGCGCACATGCTGATGCTGTCGGACATCAGCTACAACAGCGCCCGCGGCAACAAGATCTACGACAACTGCCCCAGCGGCTGCAGCGAGTACCCCACGCAAAACCACAACGGCGTCGGCGGCGGCAGCGGCAACTACCCGGGCAACTCCAACTGGACCAACGGCAGCGTGTTCCAGGTCTGGCGCGGGGTCAAAGGCAACGTTGCGCGCGCCATGTTCTACATGGACATCCGCTTCGAAGGCGGCATCCATGGCGGCAGCGGCGCCGCCGAACCCGATTTGCGTCTCACCGACAATCTGTCGCAAATCACCCAAACCGGCAGCAACGCCTCGGTCGCCTACATGGGCCGACTCAGCACCCTGCTGCAGTGGCACAGCGAGGACCCCGTGGACGAAGCCGAACGGCTGCGCAACGACCTGATTCAGACCTATCAGGGCAATCGCAATCCGTTTGTCGACTACCCGCAGTGGGTGGGGTGTGTGTATCAGGGGGTTTGCAACTGATGAGCTGAGCTGCCGGTAGCGCGACGCTATCGGCAGCATTTGCCAACGTTCTTCAGCCACCCTTTTCGACGTAGAGCACCCGCCGCGTTACCCCGCAGGTGAGTTCGTAAGCGATCGTCTCAGCGCACTCCGCCACGGTTTCGGCGGGGAGGTCGGGGCCCCAGAGGATCACCGGATCGCCGATCCTTGCGTTGGCGGCGTTGCGAAGGTCTACCGCGAGCAGATCCATGGAGACGCGGCCGACGGTGGGGCAGCGGGTGCCGTTGACCAGCACCGGGGTGCCGCTGCGGGCGTGGCGCGGGTAGCCGTCGCCGTAGCCGATGGCGACGATGCCGACGGGGAGGTCGGTCTCGGCGCGGTAGGTGCCGCCGTAGCCGATGCGCTGACCGGCGGCGACCTGGTTGATCGCAATCAGCTTGCTCTGCAGGCTCATTACCGGGCTCAGGCCGTAGTCGGCACCGACCTTGTCGGCACGCGTCGAAAGACCGTAGAGCAGACCGCCGACGCGGACCCAATCGCTGCGGCTGCCCGGCGCATTCAGCACGCCCGGCGAATTGCCGATGCTGCGCGGTCCGGGGATGCCGGCCGTGCTTCGTTCAAACAGACTCAGCTGCTCGGCGGTCTGTACCGACTCGGCTTCGTCGGCGCTGGCCAGGTGAGTCATCAGCACAATGTCGTCGGCGACCGCGCTAGCCAAGCTGAGCCGCCCGTGTATCGTCCTGACCGCGGCGGCAGGAACGCCGAGCCGGTTCATACCGCTGTCGATCTTCAGCCAAACGCCGATCTGGCCTTTTTCGCGACGCTCCAATAGCTCCACCTGATACTCGTGGTGTACCACGGTATCAACCGAGAGCGCGGCAAGCTCATCCAGGTCAGCAGCTTCGTCGAATCCGGATAGAAGGACGATACGCTGACTTAGGCCGGCGCTGCGCAGTCGATGGGCGTCACTTAGCGTCGCTACGCCAAAGGCGTCCGCATCGGCCAGTGCCAGGCCGATGCGCTCCAGTCCATGACCATAGGCGTTGGCCTTGACCACGGCCATGATCTTGGAGCCGGCCGCGTAGGCTCGCGCCTGCGCATAGTTTCGGCGCAGGGCGGCCAAATCGATCGTAGCCTTGGTTGCGCGCATCAGTCGGCAATCGGATCTGGAACCGGTTCGGGCTTTGCGGTGCCGTCTTCGGGCACCTGCAGCAGGGCAAGGAACTCCGGGGCCGCCTCTTGTACCGCCTTGGCTACTTCGGCGGCAACGATGTAGTAGCGACCCTTGCTCTGCACCACACCCAGTTCACCGGCATTGAGCTGTTCCTGCTGCTCAGCGGTGACGTAGACACGGCGTATCTTGCGAGCATATTCGAAGTAGCGCGATTCCTCGGCGTCGTCTCGGTTGAGCGCCTTGCCGTCGATCAGCTTGAGCACGGCTTGGATGCGCTCGCGCTTGGCCTTGGCCTCAGCCTCCTTCTTGCGCTTGGCCAAATCGCGCTCGCGCTGCTCTTGCGCGGTGCGCGCCTTGTAGGCCGCTGCAAGGGAAACGTTCTCGTCGCACTGCAGGGCCTTGGCGTCGAGCTTGGGACGTTTGGGTTTGGGCTTGGCGCTGGTGCCGCTCTTTGGTTTTCCGGCATGGACTGGGCGGATCGGCTTCTGGTGCTTTTTCTTGGGCTCGGGCGCTTTGAGTCCTGCACCCAGCAGTGCGTCTTTGAGAGAGGAAACCATGGAAACTCGTTAGGGATACGGGTGGCTTGCGCCTGGATGGGCACATGATCGCCAATGTTCGGGTGGAAGTCATCCGATTGGCGCGGCTCCGCCCTGGTCGAGCAGCGCTTTGGAAGCGGCATCAGGAGCAAAAGGCATGCGGGCAGGATGCCCGCGGTCCAGGGCCTTCACTCCAGGGCTTCTTGCAAACCGCGCCTTGTTGCGACCGCATGAGTCGCTCAATCCTGGCAAGACACCCCGAATCCGCTGCACTCACTGATGAAGCGCCCGACCTAGGCGTGAGCTGCAAGCAAAAAGAAAGGGCGCCCGAAGGCGCCCTTTCTCATCTACCGATGTAACCGGAGACTAGCTGCGGCCGCGGATGGTGACGGCGGCCATGCCGATCAGCACCAGCATCGCTGCGAGCAGGATGCGGGAGAAATCGCTGCTGCTCGGGACCGGAACCACCTCAGCGGTCGGGGGCGGGGTGCCACCGGCCGGGCATTCCAGAGTCCAGGTGCGCGGCGTGTTGTTCACGTCGCAGACCTGCGAGCAGGACAGGGTCGCCTGCACCGGAGCGGTGGTGCTGTTGGTGCACGCCAGATCGATCTGACCAGAGCCCGTGCTTCCGCCGGTGAAGGAGAAGTTGATCGGAGCGTTGGAGATCTGGAAGTTGCTGGCGTTGGCGCCGGTGATACCGCAACCGTTGAAGGTGGTGTCGTTACCCATGGTGCCGCCCGTGTGGGAGATGCCGATGGAAGCCGTGCCGCCGGTGAACTGGATCAGGCCCGGGTTCGGGCTGAAGACCAGGGTGCCGCAGCTGCCGGGGGTACCCGGGCAGGTCAGGCTCCACTGACGCACCACCGGAGTGGTACCCAACGGGCGGGTCTCTTCACAGGTCAGGTTGGCAGTCAGCTGGCCAGTGGACGGCGCTTCGCAGCTGCAGGTGATGTCGCCCGGATCCGCACCACCGGGGGTGAAGTCCAGAACGTTACCACCAGACGGCTGGCAGGCGAAGACCGGCGGGCTCAGAGCCGGGGAGACCTGGCAGTCGGAAACGCGCGCGGTGGCCGATCCACCGGAACCGGTTCCGCTTATTCCAATGACAGAGATGGTGGAGATTATTTGGGTTCCGGGAGTACCAATGAAACTTACATTGCTGCCAAAGCTGGGCACATATGTCAGATTTGGAGGGACGCCGAGAGAGCTTGACGGGCAGGTCAACGACCAGGAACGAACAAGCGGAGGTCCACTGCCAGCAGTTTCGTTGCAGGTCAGCGTTCCGGTCGTTACTGCATCACCCAGGGTGCAGGACAAGTTGATGCTCTGCGGGGAGGTGGTGTTGCCGACAAAGGTCAGGTTGACGCCAGCGACCGAGCCGAAAGTACCTGGGCCGGAGACACCGCCGATGGCACAACCGTTAATCGCGGTAGTCGCCGCAGCGCCGGATCCCATACCGCCAAAGGGGGTGGCCTCGATGCTTCCGGCGCCACTTTCGAGGACGACGGTGCTAGCAGTGGTGGGGTTGTAAGCAAGCGCAGGTGGTATGTCATTCGGTCGGGGCTGAATGACAATACCTCCAGCAACGATGGTGCCCTGAACAGTACCTAGTCCGGTTAAGTCGCCAAACTCCGAGAACGTAACCTCAAACGGATAGCTACCAACTGATGCGGTCGAGTCTAGCGGAATGGCAAAAGTACAAGCCAAGGCTGTGGGCAATGGACCGAGTTTCGGGTCGAATGCCCCAACGTTCAGCGCAGTGGCTGTTGCGTCGATGGTTGCAGGGCCACCACAGCTTGCCTTACCGGTGACAAAACTGACCAGCCCAGAAGGCGCAGCTGGAGGGCGCTCGAACGTGAAACTGAGTGAGTAAGATCCAACAGGCGTACCAGTCGCATCAAAGCTCACCGGAATTTCAACGCTTTCGTCGCCTTGATTGACAACACCAGTTCCAATGGTGAGGGTCTGCGCTTGAACGACGTTGCACAACATTACACCAACTATTAGGGCGGTTTTGTCACGGGTTTTGGAAAGTAGGGGCATATTGATTTTTCTCATCAACGGTTGCGAGACCCGCAGAATTTTGACAAAGGGCGGAACGAAGCAGCGGGCCGGGCGCAGCGCCAGCTGAGCGTGATGGGATCTCACCCATGACGCAACAGGTTTGCAATGGAAAATTGCGCTCAGACTAAAGGTCATTCTTCAATCATTCATACCTACGGGTAATCCTTATGGGATAGCTTGTACTGCTCTCGCCCCCCTTTTGCTGGGGTGTTGCCAGCTAGGTGCCTGATCCCGATGCCGAATTCGGCCTAAGAATCCTGTTCCACTTCTGAGTTGGGGCAAAAAGAAAGGGCGCCCGAAGGCGCCCTTTCTCATCTACCGATGTAGCCGGAGATTAGCTGCGGCCGCGGATGGTGACGGCGGCCATGCCGATCAGCACCAGCATCGCTGCGAGCAGGATGCGGGAGAAATCGCTGCTGCTCGGAACCGGAACCACCTCGGCGGTCGGGGGCGGGGTGCCGCCGGCCGGGCATTCCAGGGTCCAGGTGCGCGGCGTGTTGTTCACGTCGCAGACCTGCGAGCAGGACAGGGTCGCCTGCACCGGAGCGGTGGTGCTGTTGGTGCACGCTAGATCGATCTGACCAGAGCCCGTGCTTCCGCCAGTGAAGGAGAAGTTGATCGGGGCGTTGGAGATCTGGAAGTTGCTGGCGTTGGCGCCGGTGATACCGCAACCGTTGAAGGTGGTGTCGTTACCCATGGTGCCGCCCGTGTGGGAGATACCAATGGAGGCCGTGCCACCGGTGAACTGGATCAGACCCGGGTTCGGGCTGAAGACCAGAGTGCCACAGCTGCCGGGGGTGCCCGGGCAGGTCAGGCTCCACTGACGCACCACCGGGGTGGTACCCAGCGGACGGGTCTCTTCGCAGGTCAGGTTGGCAGTCAGCTGGCCAGTGGACGGCGCGTCGCAGCTGCAGGTGATGTCGCCCGGATCGGCACCGCCAGGGGTGAAGTCCAGAACGTTGCCACCAGACGGCTGACAGGCGAAGACCGGCGGGCTCAGAGCCGGCGAGATCTGGCAGTCAGAGACGCGGGCGGTAGCCGAAGCGCCGGAGCCTGTACCACCAGTGCCGGTGACGGCGATGGTGGACATGATCATGGTGCCAGGCGCACCGACGAAGGTCACGTTGCTACCCGGAGCCGGCACGTAGTTCAGCGTCGGCGGGGTACCAGCAGCACCGGCCGGACAGCTCAGCGGCCAGGAACGGACGGTTGGTGCCATCGCCCCGCGAGTTTCATTACAAGTAAGCGTACCAGTGGTGACCATCCCACCCTGGGTGCAGGACAGGTTGATGTTCTGCGGGGTGGTGGTGTTACCGACGAAGCTCAGGCTGACGCCAGCAACCGAGCCGAAGGTGCCCGGACCAGAAACGCTACCGATGGCACAGCCATTAACCGTGGTGGTCGCGGCAGCACCCGTACCCATGCCGCCGGACGGGGTGGCGACGATGGTGCCGGCACCGCCGGGAAGGGACACCGTGCTACCGGTCGTCGGGTTGTAGGCGATGGTCGGCGGGGTATCGACCGGGCCGGCAGAGATGATGATTGCGCCAGGAACGGTAGTACCGGTGGTCGGGTTGCCGCCCGTGTCGGTGAACTCTTCAAAGGTCACCATCAACGGGTAATTACCCGCAGCAGCGCCAGGCTCCAGCGGGAAGGTCAGGTTGCAGGTCGTTCCGGACGGAAGAGCCGCCAAGCCCAAGTCCAAATCGCCGACGTTGATCGTGGTTCCGGTGGGCGTGGTAACGCCAGGACCGCCGCAGGAACCGTCGACATTGGATGCCGTCACCATGCCCATGGCGGCAACAGCAGGATCACGCGTGAAGCTGAAGGTGGCGGCGTATCCAGCGACAGGATTCGCACCCGACGCGGTAAAGGTCACCGGCACCATGGCGCTGGTGGCGCCGGTGGAAACATTGGCAGTACCAATGGTTATGGTTTGCGCGCTGAGTGCGCTGCTGAACAGCAGCGCACCCGACACGGCCATGAACATTCTGCTTTTATTAGACATCTTCGTCACTCCGAGGCTATGGCCCAAAGAATTGCGGAACAGTTACTGAATCAGCGCCTTGTCCGAAATGGACTTGGCTTCCGAATTCACGATCTCGACGTTGCGCACCTGCAGTGCCTTCGCGTCGTTCAGACCAAAGAGTCGAATCAAACCGATCTGATTCGCACCGGCCTTCATGGCAACGTTTTGCTCGCTGAATGCGATCACGCGGACTTCGCTGTCCTTGAATGCGCAACGGCCCGTGAAGGACTTGGGCAGATACTTCAGGCAAGCCGAGGTATCCACTTCCACGTCAGCGGGCACGTTGATGATGAAGTTGAAACCGACAGCGCTGCCGGAGGTCATCAGATCAATACTGATGGCCGAACCCGACTTCGAACCGGCGGAACTGAGTAGAACCTGATCCTGCGCAACGGCCGAATTAGCGGAAAGCAATGCGGCGGTAGCGACGAATGCTGCTCCAATAAACCTTTTCATGAGTAATCCTCCAGTCTGGTCGCTTAGGGGCAAACGCCGCCGTTGTTGATGAAGATGTTCAGCGCACCGACGCCATCGGCGACGGTCACGGTACCGCCCTCATTACAATCGGGCTGACCGGTTGCCAGAGTTCCGTTGATGAACTCGTTCAGCGCTTGAACGGCATCGGCCACACTGATGGAACCGCTATTGTTGGAATCGCAACGGCAAAGACGTGCCGGCACCGTGGTGCGACGGGAGTCGTAAGCGTCGAAAGTCGCCACGCCAGAAGTGTTGGTTCCGGCAACCAGACCGAGACGCGCTTCTTCGATGGTGTCACTACCATTGCTCACGCCAGTGATGGCGGGGGTATTCAGGGGGGTGTCACTGCCCGCACCGATCACCGAGATCGTCAGGCTACCGGTACCGGCACCAGCGAGCCACTGCAGGCTGATCGCGTACCAGCGATTGTCGGTTACAGCAACCGTACGAGTGGTGGCGCTGCCGTTGGTGCTGAAGATCAGGTTGGTACCGTCGTGCTGCACGCGGATCGGCAGATTGGTCCCGCCCGATGCGCTGCGCGCTTGGTATACGTCGGCGTTACCGGCGCGATCACCGGTGTAGTAATAGAACTGAGCATTGAACGACTGTTCACCTGCCGGGGTTTCGTCGACCACGAAGTCCCCAATGGCATCAGCCTGCATGCCGCAGACGCCAGAATAACGTGCAACCGGGGTTGCGTCGTTGGGCTGACCGGCGATCGGCGTGCCGTTAGCGGTAGACCACGCGGTGAGTGCGCAGGCGGAAGCCATCGGCGCAGCAAGCAAAAGCGCCGCGCTGACAGCGGCTCCCATCAAAAATTTCTTACTATTCATTAGGTTATGACCTCGTCGGTATTGTCTAGTCAGACTGCGCCCGAATCTGCTTCTACCCACGGTCGCACAACCGCGCGCGGAAACTCGGTGAAAGGTAACACAGTCACTGCGAGGTCGAAAGACTGTAAGGGCGTGATTTGCGGAACTTTTGAGCGGGTTGGCAGTCGGCGGGTACTGGATCGCGCGTTTCGACGGTGCATGCATGCTCCGAAACACTGCAAGGGCACCGCAGGACTTGATCGAGGTCGCATCTCGAAAGCCGATCAATCAAGTACAACAGCCTACCAGGACATTCCGATCCGGGCAGCGATCTGCCCCCGGTTCGATCAAGTACAACGGCCCACAAGGACAGGGGCCCTACAAGCTGTTGGTGCTGCACATCTCACTCAACTGTGCCAGCTCCTGTTGGCTGAATCCAGCCAATCGCCGGGCGGCTTCGTTGAAGGGTAAACGGAGCACCCCTGGGGCGCGCTGACGCAACAGCGCGATGAACTCCGCGCTCGGGTCGCGCCCGGCCTGCGTGCAAAGAAACTCGAACCAGTAGCTGCCCAGGGCCACGTGGCGCACCTCCTCATCGACGATCACCTGCAGACAGGCGGCGCTGGCCTGGTCGTCGACCCGAAGCAGGCGCTCAATCATCGCCGGGGTGACGTCCAGTCCTCGCGCCTCCAGCAGCCGCGGAACCAGCGCCATACGCGCACGCGGATCGTCGGCGGTGTTCTGGGCGGTGCGCCAGAGTCCGTCATGGGCTGGGAAATCGCCATAGTCATGACCCAACTCGTTCAGCCGGTCGCGGATCATGGCGTAGTGCCGCGCCTCATCGGCGGCCACGCTAAGCCAATCAGCGTAGTACTCGAGCGGCATGCCGCGGAAGCGCTGCACCGCGTCCAGGGCCAGATTGATAGCGTTGAACTCGATGTGGGCGACCGCATGCAGCAGCGCAGCCCGCCCGGTCACGCTGCCCAGCTTGCGCTGCTTGAGCTGACGCGGCGGCACCAGCGACGGTCGAGCCGGACGGCCGGGCTGCTGTGGCCCGTCGATCACCGCGCTGACCGCGCCTACACGCCAGGCGCCGTCCACGACCGCGGCTATGAGCGCGTCGGTCAGCCGCAGCTTGGCTTCGGGCTCTACGCAATCGAGCGCTTCACGAGCCGCCGCATGCACGTCGGCCTGGCGACCGCGGTGCAGGCCCTCGGTAAGCGCATCGGTCTGCGCGCAGCGCGGTCGGTTCATCCCGGTCAACGCAACGACGATGCTCAGGCGGCGTGCTTTTGCCGACGCCGCGACTTGGCATCGTCCGAGCGCAGCAGCTCCAGCTGCTCCAGATAATCCCCGGCCAAACCGGTGACGTATTCGCCGGAGAAGCAGGAGCTGTCGAAAGCGTCCAGGTCCGCGTTAAGGTCACGCACGGCCGCTTCCAGATCCGCCAGATCCTGGTAGATCAGCCAGTCGGCGCCGAGCAGCTGTTCGATCTCCTCGCCGCTGCGCCCGTAGGCGACCAGCTCGCTGGCGATCGGCATGTCGATACCGTAGACGTTGGGGAAGCGCACCGGCGGCGCGGCGGAGGCGAAGTAGACCTTCTTCGCGCCGGCGTCTCTGGCCATCTGCACGATCTGCCTGGAGGTGGTACCGCGGACGATGGAGTCGTCAACCAGCAGCACCACCTTGTCGGCGAACTCCTGGTCGATGGCGTTGAGCTTGCGGCGCACCGACTTGGCGCGCTCGGACTGCCCCGGCATGATGAAGGTGCGGCCGATGTAGCGGTTTTTGACGAAGCCCTCGCGGTATTCCACGCCCAGCGCCCTGGCCATCGGTATGGCCGCGGTGCGCGAGGTATCGGGGATGGGAATGACGACGTCAATGTCGTGATCCGGTCGCAGCTTGAGGATCTTCTGCGCCAGCCGCTCGCCCATGTTGAGGCGGGCCTGGTAGACCGAGACCTGTTCGATGATCGAGTCCGGGCGAGCCAGATAGACGAATTCGAAGATGCACGGCGCGCGGGTCTTCGGTGAGGCGCACTGCTGACGGTGCATGCCGCCATCCTTGCTCAGCACCACCGCTTCACCCGGCGCCACATCGCCCAAGCGTTCGAAGCCGAGCACGTCCAGGGCCACGCTTTCGGAGGCCACCGCGTACTCCTCGCCGTTCTCGCTGCGGCGCACGCCCATGACCAGCGGACGGATGCCGTGCGGATCGCGAAAGGCGACCAGGCCCACGCCCAGGATCAGCGCCACCACCGCGTAGCCGCCCTGACAGCGCTGATGGACACCGGCGACGGCCTGGAACAGATGCTCCGGTTTGAGCCGCAGCCGGCCCTGCAGCTGCAGCTCGTGGGCGAGCAAATTGAGCAGCACTTCGGAGTCTGATTCGGTGTTGATGTGGCGACGGTCTTCCAAGAAGACCTCGCGCTTGAGCTCGGCGGTGTTGATCAGATTGCCGTTGTGGGCCAGCGCAATGCCGAAGGGCGAGTTGACGTAGAAGGGCTGCGCCTCCGCCGCGCCTTCGGAACCAGCGGTGGGGTAGCGGCAGTGGCCTATACCCATAGTGCCGGTGAGCTGGGCCATGTGCGGCACGTCGAAGACGTCGCGCACCAAACCGTTGCCTTTGTGCAGCCGCAGCTTGAGCTCATCCTCGGTGGCGATGCCAGCGGCGTCCTGGCCGCGATGCTGCAGGACGGTCAAGCCGTCATACAAAGCGCCGGAGACCTCAGCTGACCGACTGACTATTCCTATGATTCCGCACATCGAAAGAGCCCCCTTTGAACCGGTGCATTCTACTGCGGCTTGCGCGTCCGCGTCGCACGTTCATGAATGGGGCGCTGGCTGCGTTGTGGATAGGCGCGGTGCGCCGGCGCGTTCGGGTGCCCGTCGGTGGCTGGAACAGAATCAGAGCGTCCGATCACAGATCGGACGCACAAGAGCTGGAGAGGGCTCCAAGGGCGGATTGGATTCACTTTGAGTCAGCGCTGTGCGCTGACGCTTTGGAAAACTACACCGCTGGCTGCTCGACCGACTCGACTTCAACCGGCGCCGCGTCAACGGGCTCGGTCTCGACCGGCACGCCGTTGATCGGCCCTGCTTCGGCCGGCTCAGCCGGCGGGGGGTCGATCATCTCGCGCACCGACTGCGGCAAAAACAGTGAAAGGCTGCCGGCGGTGGATTCGACGCTGGGCATCAGGCTGGAAGCCTGCCACCAGGGGCTTTGATTGAGCTGGGCCAGCTGTCCCAGCCAGACCATCGCAACGATCACCACCAGCCCACGGGCCAGGCCGAAGACGACGCCAAGCAGGCGATCGGTGCCGGACAGCCCGGTGTGCTTGACCAGCATCCGGATCAGGTACAGCACGATGGCGCCGAGCAGCGAGGTGAGCACATAGATCAGCACGGCGGCGATGGCCAGGCGCAGCGGCGGCAGTTCAATGCCGGTGAGCATGGCCTCAGCCAGCGGCTGAGCGAAGTAGAAGGACATCAGCGCGGCGGCCACCGCAATCAGCAGCGAGAATACTTCCACCACCAAGCCGCGCATCAAGCTGACCAGCGCCGACAGCGCGACCACGCCGACGATCACCCAGTCCACCCAGTTGAAGCCGCCGGCAGCGGCCTGCAGCGTGCCGCTATCCACGGCAGCGAACCATTGCAAGCGCCATCAGGGGTAGGTCACCACCAGGCCTTCCAGGCTGCGCTTGGCCTTCAAATCGGCCAGCACCTTGTTGGCGTCGGCGCGGCGCGCCAGCGGACCGACTCGAACCCGGTAGAGCACCTTGCCGGATGAAGGCAGGCGTTCGACGTAGCCTTCAAAGCCGGCGCCGCGCAGCTCGCCGGCGAGCTTTTCGGCTGTCTCGTTGGTGCTGAATACGCCGACTTGGACCGCCCATCCCGAGGCCACCGGGTTGCTGACCCGCGAGGCGGTCTGATCGGGCAGATCCAGCTCCACCACCTGCGCAGAGACTTCCGGCAACGCCTTGCGTGCGGTCAGGCGGATGCGCTCGGCCTCGGTGCGGTCGGCCAGAGCCTGGCTGCGCACGCGCTGGAGGGTGCGATCGCCGGAGGTGACCGGCTCGATGGCAGAGCTGATCCCGGCGGCGCGCAAACGGCTGACCAATCGATCAGCATTGGCGCGGTCTCCGAAGCTGCCGAAGCGCACCACATAGCGACCGTCAGGCTCGTCCACTGCAGCCGGCGGCGGCGCCGGTTCGGGCTGCGGCGGCGGCGCCATCGGCGCAGGCGGCGGCGCTGGTGCCGCGACCGGTGCCGGGGCGCTGACCACTTCACCACTGGTTGCGTCATCGGCCACAGCGGCGACCGACGGGCCGCGATCGATGCTGTTGTCGGCGGCGGCCGTGCTGTCGCCGGGCCGGGCGGCTTCGGGATTGATCGGCAGGCGCCGGGTCTCCAGCGGACGCGGCGGAATGTCCAGCGACACTTCCTGTGATTCGGCCTCGCTGGGCGGGCCGTCAAGCAGCATCGGCACGAACACCACGGCCAGCAATATCAACACAGCGGCTCCGATGAGTCGCTGGCGCAGCGCTGCGTCCATGAGATCTCCTGGCTGGTCGATGGGCCGATTATAGGGCGGCGCGAAGCCAACTCGACCTCAAATTGGGTACCTGACCGATTCCGTTCACGCAGAGGGCCGGGTTTGAGCTACCCGCAGCACCTGTTCGGCTACCACGAAGGAGCCGAATGCGATCACCAGATCACTGCTGGCGGCGCCGGTCAGGGTGTCGCGGAAAGCCGCGGCTATGCTTGGGTAGCGCTGCAGTTGCTTTTGCCGACTGGGCGCGATCGCCGCCGCAATTTCTTCGATGGGCAGTGCGCGGGGTCCGACCAACGGCGCGATCGCCCAGTATTCGACCAGATCCCGCAGCGGCTCCAGCACGCCGTGCAGATCCTTGTCGGCATACAGCGAGAACACCGCCCGGATTCGCCTTCCGGGACGCTGCTGGGTACGCAGCCAGGCGGCCAGCGCTCGCGCGCTGTCGGGGTTGTGGGCGACGTCCACATAGCAGGCGCAGTGGGCCCGGATAGGCTGCAGGCGACCGGCCAGCCGGGTCTGAGCGATTCCGGACCGCAGCGCTACCGGCGACCAGGGCCAGGCGTCACGGGCGCACCACAGCGCGGCAATCGCGGTGGCCAGATTCTGGCGCTGGTGGGCGCCGGGCAGCGGCGACTGCGGCAGGCGCAGCGTATCGCCTTGCGGGCCCTGCCAATGCAACTCGGCTTGGTCGGACCCGGTCAACGCGAAATCCCTGCCCGCCAGGTACAGCGCCGCGCCCAACTCGGCGGCTCGCGCCAACACGCTGGGCGGCGGATCCGGGTCGCCAATCACTGCCGGCACGCCCGTACGCAGGATGCCGGCCTTTTCGGCACCGATGCTGTCGCGGTCGTTGCCAAGATACTGCTGATGGTCCAGGTCGATGGAGGTGATCACCGCCACGTCAGGATCAACGATGTTGACCGCATCCAAGCGCCCGCCCAGGCCAACTTCCAGCACCCAGGCGCGCAAGGGATGCGCATTGAAGATCTGCAGTGCGGCCAGCGTGCCGAACTCGAAGTAGGTCAGCTCTATGTCACCGCGTGCGCGGTCGATGCGGGCGAAGGCGTCGACGATAGCCTGCTCGCTGACCATCTCGCCGTCGATGACGATGCGTTCGGCGTAGTGGCATAGATGCGGCGAGGTGTAGCGACCCACGCGCAGTCCGGCGGCGCGCAGCACGCTGTCGATGTAGGCGACGGTGGAGCCCTTGCCGTTGGTGCCGGCCACCGTAAAGACCAATGGTTTGGGCTGCTGTCGCAGTTCCAGCCGCCGGTAGACCTCGGCTATGCGCTCCAGCCCAAGCGCAATCGGCGCCGGCCCGCGCTGCTCCAGATCACTCAGCCAATCGGCGAGGCTACGCGCCGGCATCGGCGATCAGGCTGGCGGCGGAGGCGACTCTTCCGGTTCGCTACCGGGTAGCGGATCGGGCTCGGGCGCGGGTTGATGCATCAGCAGAGCGAGCAGGCTGCCGATACGGTTGCGCAGCTCGCGGCGATCAACGATTTGGTCCAAAGCGCCGTGCTCGAGCAGGAACTCACTGCGCTGAAAGCCCTCCGGCAGGGTTTCACGCACGGTTTGTTCGATCACTCGCGGCCCTGCGAACCCAATCAGCGCGCCGGGTTCGGCCAGGATCAAATCGCCGAGCATGCCCAGAGATGCGGAAACGCCACCGGTAGTGGGATGGGTAAGCACCGAGATGTAGGGCAACCGCTCTTCCTTCATCCGCGCCAGCACCGCCGAGGTCTTGGCCATTTGCAGCAGCGAGAACAATCCCTCCTGCATGCGCGCGCCGCCGGTTGCGGAAAAGCAGACCAGCGGGCAGCGCTGGGCGATGGCGGCCTCGCCTGCCAGCGCGAAGCGCTCTCCCACCACTGAGCCCATCGAGCCGGCCATGAATCGAAACTCGAAGGCGGCAGCGACGATGCTGCGGCTGAACAGGGTGCCGCTCAGCGCAACCAGCGCGTCGCGTTCGGCGGTGGCCTTCTGTGCCGCGACCAGACGGTCGCGATAGCGCTTGGAATCACGAAACTTGAGCAGATCCTGGGGCTGCAATAGGGCCCCGATCTCCTCTCCGCTATCGTCGTCCAGAAACTGCTTGAGGCGCTCGCGAGCGCCGATCTGCATGTGGTGATTGCACTTGGGACAAACCCGCAGATTGCGTTCCAGCTCCGGCCTGTAGAGCACCGCGGTGCAGTTGTCGCACTTCTCCCACAGCCCTTCCGGCACGGCACGTTTACTGCCACCTTCGGTGCGTATGCGCGCCGGCATCAGTTTCTGCAACCAACTCATCGACGATCCTCTATTTCAAGCCGCGCGGCTGTCGCGCACGTCGTCCAGCGCCCGGCGCAGCGGTGCCAGCACCTCGCCGGCCATCGCGGCAAGCTGCTCGGCGCTGCTCGCCTCGGCCAGTTGCTCCACCAGCGCGCTACCGATCACCACCGCATCGGCCGCATTGGCCAGTGCCGCCGCCTGCTCGGCCGTCTTGATACCAAAACCCACCGCCACCGGGACTCGCGTACGAGCGCGCAGGGCCCGCAGGCTGGCCGCGACCTCGTCGGTAGCCAGACTGCCGGCGCCGGTAATGCCCTTCAGCGACACATAGTAAAGGAAGCCCTGGCCCTGAGCGCAGATCTGCTCGGTGCGCTGCGCTGAGGTGGTCGGCGAAAGCAGGAAGATCTGCCGCAGTCCGTGTCCGGACAGGGTCTCCCCGCAGGTATCGATCTCTTCCACCGGGCAATCCACCAGCAGTACGCCGTCGGCGCCGGCCGCGCTGGCGCGCTCGGCGAAGGCGTCCATGCCCATGTATTCGATCGGGTTCAGATAGCCCATCAACACCACCGGCGTGCGGCTGTCGCTGCGACGGAACTCGGCCAGCGCATCCAGGGTCTTGCGCAGGGTCATGCCCTTGGCCAGGGCGCGCTCGCTGGAGCGCTGTATCACCGGACCATCGGCCATCGGGTCGGAGAAGGGCATCCCCAACTCGATGATGTCGGCACCAGCGGCCACCAGTGCGTGCATCGCCGCCACGGTCAGTTCAGGGGCGGGATCACCGGCGGTGATAAAAGCGATCAGCGCACAACGCCCCTGCCCGCCCAACTCCGCCAGTCGGCTGTCGATGCGGTTGCTCATAATTCGATGCCCTCCAGCGTGGCCACTGTGTGCACGTCCTTGTCGCCGCGGCCGGAGAGATTGACCAGCACTTGCTGATCGGGACGCATGGTCTTGGCCAGTTGCATCCCGTAGGCCACCGCGTGCGCCGACTCCAGCGCCGGGATGATGCCCTCGCAGCGCGACAGCTTATGGAAGGCCGCCAGGGCCTCGTCATCGGTGACGCCGACGTACTTCGCCCTGCCGGTTTCATGCAGCCAGGCGTGTTCGGGGCCCACGCCCGGATAATCCAAGCCGGCGCTGATGGAATGGGTTTCGGTGACCTGACCGTCCGCGTTGGTGAGCAGATAGGTGCGGTTGCCGTGCAGCACCCCGGGCTTACCGGCGCACAGCGAGGCGGCGTGTCGGCCGCTGCTCAAGCCCTTGCCGGCCGCTTCGACGCCGTAGATTGCCACCTCGCGGTCGCCGATGAAGGGGTGGAACAATCCGATGGCGTTGGAACCGCCGCCCACGCAGGCCACCAGGGCATCGGGCAGCTTGCCGTAGCGCTCGCTCATCTGCGCCTTGGCTTCGCGGCCAACGATGGCGTTGAAATCGCGCACCAGCTTCGGGTACGGGTGCGGCCCGGCGACCGTACCGATGATGTAGAAGGTGTCGTCAACGTTGGCGACCCAGTCACGCATCGCCTCGTTGAGCGCATCCTTGAGGGTCTTGGAGCCGCTGCTGACCGGAACCACTTCGGCTCCCAACAGCTTCATCCTAAAAACGTTGATGGCCTGCCGCTGCACGTCCACCGCGCCCATGTAGACCACGCACTTCAGCCCCAGCCTGGCGGCCACCGTGGCGCTGGCAACGCCGTGCTGACCGGCGCCGGTTTCGGCGATGATGCGAGTCTTGCCCATCCGCTTGGCCAGCAGCGCCTGACCGATGGTGTTGTTGATCTTGTGCGCGCCGGTGTGATTGAGATCCTCACGCTTGAGCAGGATCTGCGCCCCGCCGATCTCCGCCGACAGTCGCTGGGCGTGGTAGATCGGCGATGGACGGCCCACGTAGTCGCGGCGATCGGCTTCCATCTCGGCCCAGAAAGCGGGGTCGGCCGTTGCCTGCTCATAGGCGTCGGTGAGCTCGGCCAACGGCGCCATCAGGGTTTCGGATACAAAGCGGCCGCCAAACTGACCGAAATGACCGCGCTGGTCTGGCAGCGACGGCGCTTCGGGGGCAGCCGCATCGACGGCCGGATCCAGACTACTCACGCTCTCTATCGACACGATTGACCTCTTTGATAAAAGCTTCCATCCGTGCCCGGTCCTTGATCCCGGGCGCGCTCTCGATGCCCGAACTGACATCCACCGCGAAGGGCTCAACAGCTCTGATGGCCTCGGCAACGTTGTCTGGATTCAGCCCGCCGGCAAGCAGCAGGGGCTGCGCCGGTCTCACGAATCGCCCGGACCAGTTGAAGCTGCGCCCCTGGCCACCCAGTTCGCCGCGCCGATGACCGTCCAATACCAAGCCGGCGGCGCCGGGCCAGGACTCTAGCTGCACTGCAGCATCATCATCGCCCATGGCTACCGCCTTGACAAAGGGTTTGCCGTAGATGGTGCACTGGGAATCCGTCTCATTGCCGTGAAATTGCAGCAGATCGACGCGCATCGCCGCAAGAACGGCGTTGATTTGTTGTGTCGGCATGTTGGCCACCAGGCAAACCACGCTGATCAGAGGCGGCACTCTGGCGGCAAGCTGTGCGGCGCGCTCCAGGCTCAGCTCGCGCTTGCTGCCGGGAACCAGGATCAGCCCGACGGCATCGACTCCCAACTCGACGGCGGCATCGACGTCGACTTCGCGGGTCATCCCGCAGAACTTGATCCGGGTACGCTTCATGGCAGCGATGGTAGCTCCGGCGAGGCCAGACAGACTTCCGCCGGCAAGCCGAACTCGGTCGGATAGCCGGGCGCCAGGAAACACAAGCCGGCGCTGGGCGCGGTCGGTCCAGCTTGGCAGCGATCCCGGCTACGCAGCACCTCAGCCACCCATTCCGGCGGCTGTTCGCCGCGGCCCACCACCATCAGTGTACCGACCAGATTGCGCACCATGTGGTGTAGGAAGGCATTGGCCTCCACCTCGAAACGGAACTCATCGCCATCCTGGGCAATGTCCAGTCGGTGCAGGGTGCGCACCGGTGACGGCGCCTGACAATGGACCGTGCGAAAGGCCCTGAAGTCGTGCTCACCAAGCAGATGCGGCACCGCGGCGCGCATCTTCAACAGCGACAGCGGTCGCCGCTCCCAGGCCAGGTAGCGCCCACCCAAGCCCGGCCGCACCCAGCGATTGAGCAAGCTGTAGCGATAGGCTCGACGACGCGCGGAGAAGCGCGCATGAAAGGAGGCGGGTACCACCCGGGCCCATCGGATCGCAACGCTGTCGGGCAGATTGGCGTTGCCGCCCAACACCCAGCCGCGCTCACCGCGCTGCGCCGCACTATCGAAATGCACGACCTGGCAACGCGCATGCACACCGGTGTCGGTACGCCCGGCGCAGGTCACCTCGACGGGATGGTCTGCAACCTGACTCAGGGCGGCCTGGAGCACTTCCTGCACCGTGGGCGACTGGGCCTGGATCTGCCAGCCGTAATAGTCGGTGCCGTCATACTCCACGCCCAGCGCGATTCGCAGCACTGCGTCCACTCAGACTCCCGAAAAACCCAAAAAACAAGGCCGGAGCGAACTCCGGCCTTGGCAATAGAACCGCGTTTTAGGCTACAGGTCTAGTCCAGCGAACTCATCAGCCCCTCGGCTTCAGAACGCTGTCCGGCGTTGCCCTCGGCGATAACCTCTTCAAGCATGCTGCGGGCACCGTCGGGATCGCCCATGTCGATATAGGCGCGAGCCAGATCCAGCTTGGTTCCGACCGCGTCGCTGTCGCCCATCGCGCCCAGATCCAACTCCAAATCGAAGCCATCGTCGTCTACCGATTCGGCTTCCGGTTCGGCCTCGCTGCTGCTTTCAACCGCAGTGTCCAGCTCCTCGACGCTTTCAGCCACGTCGCCGCCGATGTCGAAACTGAGCTCGTCGTCCTTGCTCTGCTCGTCGAAGCCGACCACGTCGGGCGCCTTCACTTCGGACTCGTTGAAGTCGAAGTCCAGCGGCGGCAAATCGAGCTCGAACTCCTTCTCATCGTCCTTGGCGGCCTCATCGGCGCTCGCCGCTGGCTCTTCAGCCAGTTCCAACGCCGGCTCGGTCTCGGGCTCTGCTTCGGTCGCCGATTCTGCCTCCGCCTCATCGCGCGGCTGCAGTGGCTCCATGGTCTGGGTCGGAGAATCGAAGTCGAACTCGAAATCGAAGTCGTCGCCGCCGCTGCTGGCGGCTTCCGGCTGCGGCTCTGGCGCAGACTCGGGTTCGGCATCCAACGACAGATCCACGGCCGTTTGCGCCGTTTCCGCAGCTGCTTCCGGCTCATCGAAGCTGTCGAAGCTCAGCGCATCCTGATCGGACTCGGTGGCCGGCTGTTCTTGGGTGGTCGCCTCTTCCATCTCGCCGGCGTCGAAGCTGCCAAAGTCGTGCGGTTCGGCGAACAACGGGTTGCCCGGCAGCAGCCCCTCGCCCAACGAACGCGCCTCGCGCCATTCCGGCCCGTGCTGATCGTCGACGTGGACCAGCATCGCCTCGGCCGCCTGCTCGAAGGCATCGGCTTCGCCCCGACCGTAGTGGAAGCGCAGCAGATCGAGGTGGGCGTCGAGGTTGTTGGGCTGCTCGGAGATCCGGCTACGCAGCTCGAACAGCGGATCGGCGGCCGGCTCTTCGGTCGCTTCCTCGGCATAGTCCTGACTGTCGGCGGCCGGAATGCCAAAGTCCACTGCCGATCCGTGATCGTCGTCGGTAGCGGCAAACTCCTCGCTCTTCTTTCTGCGCGTGGCGAAGAAGGCAATCAGTGCCAGCAGCGCCGCACCGGCGCCGCCGAGCAGGTAGTAGTTCTCCCACCAGGCCTTGGCCGGCGCAGGTGCCGGCGTTGCTGCGACGGGCTCGGGGTCGGCGGCTACCGGATCGGAGACCGGCTGCGTCACTGCTGGCGGCGTGGTTGGATCATCCTGCGCCAGCGCGGCATCGTCGCTCGCTGCGGTGTCGTCGGTAGCCAGCGGATCGGCAGCCAAAGGATCGGCCGTGTCATCGGTGGCGCTGTCATCAGCGGCGGCGTCGGTGCTGCCCCAGATGTCCTGGCTGGTCACAGGCTCGTCGTCGCTGCTGACCGTATCGTCGGCACTAGTCAAGCTGCTGTCGTCCGCACTGCTGTCGTCGACGCTGTCGTCGACGGCTGCGCTGGGTGCGGGTGCGGCAGCAGCTATGGCGGCGGCTTCTGCGGCGCGCTCTTCGAGCTCGGATATGCGCGACTTCAGCGCGGCCAGTTCGCTGTCACGCAGCGCAAGCAGCCGGTCCTGATCGGTCTTGATCTTCTCCAGATCGGCAACCCGCGAGCGCAGCTCAGATGCTTCCTGACGGGCGCTGGCCAAATCCTCTTCGGCACGCAGCAGGTCTGCCCGCACTTCG
Organism: Gammaproteobacteria bacterium; assembly: GCA_030430155.1. Classification (GTDB taxonomy): domain Bacteria; phylum Pseudomonadota; class Gammaproteobacteria; order Xanthomonadales; family SZUA-5; genus SZUA-5. The sequence continues at coordinate 30,236 of JAUIFV010000010.1, read as the reverse complement.
GCAACCGCGGTCGAACTCGCGTTCATCCCGCCGCTACCGGGCCGGTCGGCACCGCCCTGATCGCCACTGGTGGCGCGTGGCGGCACCAGTTCCAATCGGGAATCGCTGCTGCTGCCCGGGCGCCCGGCAGAATCGGCGCGCAGACTGCTCGAACCGGCATCGGCCACCGAGGTGGTTTGTCCGGCGGCGCGCTGTTGATAGCCGCGCCAGATCTCGTTCTGCTCGGCCATCGCCTGACGCGCCTCAACGGCGCTGATCGCATCGATCTGGGCCGGGGTGGGCAGACGCAAGACGGCGCCGCGCTTGAGCGCGTTGACGTTGTCCTCGTAGAAGGCATCAGGGTTGAGCCTGAGCAGCGTCAACAGCAGCTTGTTCATGTCCTCAACGCCGTCGGGCTTGGTCGCCAGAGCGACTTCCCAAAGGGTCTCACCGCTGCTCACCGGGCCATACTCTCCCGGCGCAGCAGCCGCTGGCGGCGGCGTGGCTGCCACTGGTGCCGGCGTCGCTGCTGGCGCTGGTGGCGGTGCGGCCTGAGCCGGCGCTGGTGCTGGCGCAGGTGCGACCGGTGCAGGCGCAGGCGCCGGCGGCGGTGCGGCCTGGGCCGGACGCAATGGTTCGGGCGTTGGTGCCGGCGCGGGCCGGGTGGCGGGCGCGCTGGCCGACCCGGTGCTGCTGCGTGCCGACGCCATCACCGGCGGATCCAGCAGTACGGTGTACTCGCGCAGCAGCCGACCCTTGGGCCAATTGACGTCGAGCAGGAAGCTCAGATAGGGCTCGCGCACCGGCTCGGTCGAGGTGACCTTGATGATGGTGTCGCCGCGGCTGTTCTCTTCGACGCTGAACTCCAGCGGCACAGCGATTCGGGCCCGATCGATACCGACCCGGGCGAAGTCTTCGGCCTTGGCCAGATCCACCGCCAATTCGGCCGCTTCCCCTTCGCTGGCCTGAATCACCTGGATCTCTGCGTTCAATGGCTGATTGAGACCGGACTTGACGTCGATTGCGCCCAAACCCAGCGCTTGAGCCAAGCTCGGAATCACCATCAAACCACCGGCGAGCACAGTTTTTCGCGTTGCTTTCATTCGGCATCCCCCAGGACCAGAACTCGTCTACGCCGGACGAGCGGACACAGCATTTCCTAGAAACGACCTTATAAGGCTACGCTAACTATAGATCACAAATAGTGTTCGACCAATAGTTCAGCGATTTGAATTGCGTTAAGTGCGGCGCCTTTCCGGATATTGTCGGCCACGATCCACATCGATAGGCCCTGCGAATGTGACAAATCTGCGCGTATACGACCCACATAGACCGGGTCGGCGCCCGCGGCGTGGGTCACCGGCGTGGGATAGCCGCCGGGTTCGCGTTGATCGACCAGCTCCACGCCCGGCGCGGCAACCAGCAACGCTCGCACCTGGTCGACACTGATCGGCGCGACAGTTTCCAGGTGCACGGCTTCGGCGTGACCGTAGAAAACCGGCACCCGCACGGCGGTGGCGTTGACCTTGATATTGGGATCGAGAATTTTCTGCGTCTCCCAAACCATCTTCATTTCTTCGCGGGTATAGCCGTTGTCCTCAAAGCGATCGATCTGCGGAATCACGTTGAAAGCAATTTGCACCGGGAAGCGCTCGCATTGCGGCGACTGGAAATTGAGCAATGCGGCGGTCTGCCGGCCCAGTTCCTCCATGGCCGAACGCCCGGCTCCGGAGACCGACTGATAAGTGGCGACGTTGATTCGAGCAATGCCCGCCTGACGATGGATCGGCGCCAGCGCCACCAGCATCTGCATGGTGGAGCAGTTGGGGTTGGCGATGATCTTGCCATCCCTGGCCTGGGCGATGGCCTCGGGATTGACCTCGGCAACCACCAGCGGGATGCCGTCGACGTAGCGGAACTCGCTGGAGTTATCGACCACATAGCAGCCCGCCGCTGCGGCGATGGGCGCATATTTGGCCGAGGTGGAACCGCCGGCGGAAAACAGCGCGATGTCGGTCCCTCGGAAGTCGTACTGGTCCAGATCCTGGACTTTGAGCTTGCGTCTACCGTAGTCCACTTCGCTGCCGGCGCTGCGCTCGCTGGCCAGGGCCACAACGCTGCTCGCGGGAAAGGACCGCTCGGCGAGAATCTCCAATAGCGCTGTGCCAACCGCGCCGGTCGCGCCCACCACGGCGATCTTGAATCGCCTCTGCTCACCGCGGTTGTCTTGCTCTTCCTGACTCATCGACTCTTCCTTGTTTAACTCTGGTCCTTGCTATCGCGCGTCGGGGTCTCGCTTTCGAGCACCGGCCCCGGGTCCACCACATCGGCATTCTGCGCCCGATGCCGCAGCAGCTGATCGGCCAGCACCAGCGCCATCATCGCCTCGGCAATGGGTACCGCGCGGATGCCGACGCAGGGGTCGTGGCGACCCTTGGTCACCACTTCCACCGCCTCGCCGTGCACGTCCAGCGTGTTGCCCGGCACCAGGATGCTGGAGGTGGGTTTGAGCGCCATCCTGGCGACTACCGGCTGACCGCTGGAGATGCCGCCGAGCACGCCGCCGGAGTGATTGCTGGCAAAGCCGGCACGGCTGATTTCGTCGCGATGCTCGCTGCCGCGCTGCTCCACTACCGCCATGCCGTCGCCGATTTCCACCGCCTTGACCGCGTTGATGCTCATCAGCGCCGCCGCGAGTTCACCATCCAGCTTGCCGTAAATTGGCTCGCCCAGGCCCACCGGCACCGGCGCCGCCTCGACTTCCACCAGCGCGCCGATGGAATCACCGGACTTGCGCAAACCGTCCAGAAAAGCCTCCAACTGCGGCAGCGACGAGGCTTCGGGCCAGAACAGCGGCGTGGTCTCGACAAATTCCCAGTCCGTGCTGGCCGCGCGTAGCGGACCGACCTGGCGCAGGCAGCCGCGAACCACGGTGCCCAGCTGACGCTGCAGAAAGCGCTTGGCAATCACCCCGGCGGCGACCCGCACCGTGGTCTCGCGGGCAGAAGAGCGACCGCCGCCGCGCGGATCGCGATGGCCGTACTTGCGCCAATAGGTGAAATCGGCGTGGCCGGGGCGAAAGCGCTCGGCGATGGCGCCGTAGTCCCTGCTGCGCGCGTCGGTGTTGCGGATCAGCAGCGAGATCGGCGTGCCGGTGGTCAAGCCCTGGTAGACACCGGAGAGGATCTCCACCTGATCGCTTTCTCGGCGCTGCGAGGTGTGTCGGGTACGCCCGGTGGCGCGGCGCTGCAGATCGGCGTCGAAATCCTCGGGCGCCAGCGGAATCCCCGGCGGGCAGCCGTCGATCACGCAGCCTACCGCCGGTCCGTGGCTCTCACCAAAGGTGGTCACCGCCAGCGACTGACCGAAAGTGTTACCGGCCATGATCAGGACCCAGGCCACGCTGTTGGCAGAGCTGACGTGCATCGTCGGCGACCGCAGCAACCTCGGCCGCGCTGAGCAGCACCACGCCGTCGCCGCCCTGCTCGAACTCCGGCCAGTGCCCGCCCAGTGCGGGCAGCGCGGACACCAGCGCCTCGGCGCTGCCGCCCACCTCCAGCACCAGCATGCCCTCCTCGCTCAGATACCGACCGCACTCGGCGAGGATGCGCAGCGGCAGATCCAAACCATCGTCGCCGGAGCGCAGCGCCAGCGCCGGTTCGTGATGGAACTCGGCCGGCAGGGAATCCACCTCGGCGTTGGGCACATAGGGCGGGTTGCTCAAGATCAGCTGGTAGCGACGCTCGCCCAACGCGGCAAACAGATCGCTGCGTACGCAGCGCACCCGCTGGTCTACGCCGTGGTCGTCGATATTGCTCTGCGCGATGGCCAGCGCGGGCTCGCTGATGTCGACCAGATCGACCTCGCAGTCGGGGAACTGGTGCGCCGCAGCGATGCCGATGCAGCCGCTGCCGCAGCACAGATCCAGAACGCTCGCTGGGGCCTCCGCCAGCCAGGGCTGGAATTCTGCCTGGATCAGCTCGGCGATCGGCGAGCGCGGAATCAACACCTCGGGTCCGACCCTGTAGGGCGCCCCGGCAAACCAGGCCTCGCCGACCAGATAGGCGGTGGGCACGCGCTGCTCCACCCGCTGAACGATGCGCGCGATCAGCAGCTCGCGCTCGGGCGCGGTCAGCGCCGCCGCGGCGTAGGCCGGCGGCAGATCGGGCGGCAGATGCAGACTGCGCAGAACCAGGAAACAGGCCTCATCGAGGGTGGAATCAAAGCCCTGCCCAAGCGCGACCCCGGCCTGATTGGCCCGCGAAGTGGCATAGCGAATGAAATCGCAGATGCTTTGCAGCTCAGAGGCCAAGGCGCGAAATCCTGGTCAGCGATCGGGTCGCGATTATGCGCACAGGCTGTTGCGCCAACCAAGGGCAGGCGCAGGGCAGCTGTGCTCAGTAGCAGTCAGACGATGCGACAGGCCTCGTCAAAATCAAATCGTGGGCTGCGACCGTGCAGCTTGGAGCGATCGCCGTGACCGATGTTGACCAGGAAGTTGCTCTTCCAGGGCGTTCCGGCCAAAAACGCCTCGTCAACCTTGGCGTTGTCGAAGCCGCTCATCGGGCCGCAGTCCAGACCCAGCGCCCGCGCCGCCATGATCAGATAGGCGCCCTGCAGGGTGCCGTTGCGGGCGCCGCCATCGGCGATCTTCTCCGGCATGCCGGCGAACCAGCTGCGCGCGTCGGTGTGCGGGTAAAGCTTGGGCAGGTGCTCGTAGAACTCAAAGTCGGTGGCGACAATGGCGGTCACCGGCGCGCTCATGGTCTGGCGCACGTTGCCCTCGTCCAAACAGTCCTTCAGTTTGGCCTTGGCTTCGGCGCTGCGCACAAAAATGAAGCGACCTGGGGAACAGTTGGCGCTGGTCGGCGCCATCCGCAGCTGCATATGGATCTGGCGCAGCTGATCATCGCTGACCGGCTCATCGGTCCAGTGGCTGAATGTGCGCGCCTGTTGAAAAAGCAGATCCAATCCGTCCTGATCGAGGGCCATGGGTACTCCGTAGGTAGTCAATGCGATTGGTCGATAATAGCGGCCTTTGTTCGATGTCGAGTATGGACATGCGCCTGCCAAGCCCCCGTCAACAGCCGTGAAGAAGTCCTGCTGGATACTCAGCGACGGCGCCGCCGGCAATAGGCGCCAAGCCGAGGCGTTGGCGGAAGCGCTGCAGCTGCAGGCAACCATGTTCGATCTGCGCCTGCGTGCTCCGTGGCGCTGGTTCTCACCGCACTGGCTGCACGGTCGGCTATCGGCGCTGGTGCCGGCGCTGCAGGCGCCGTGGCCGGCTCTGGCGATCGGCTGCGGGCGCGTTGGCGCAGTCGCCCTAGACGCGCTGCCGCGCGCCGAGCAAGGCGGCCCACTGCGCGTGCAGATCCTCAATCCGCGCTGCTCACCGACTCGCTTTGATCGGCTCATCGCCCCCGCTCACGATGGATTGAGCGGCGCCAACGTGCTCACCCCCATCGGCAGCCTCAATCCCATCGACGATCTCTGGCTGCAACGCCATCGCGACCAGCACCCCGACCTGAGCGCTGCACCCAGCCCGCGCACCCTACTGCTGGTGGGCGGCCCGCGACGGCACATCGGATTCGGCCTGACTCAGCTGCGCGAACTGTGCAACGTGTTGGAGCACTGGCAACACCGCGACCAGGGGCAGCTGTGGATCAGCCTGTCGCGGCGGACGCCGCAGCGCTGGCGGACGCTGATCACCGAGCGGCTGCCGCGGCTGGGGCAGGTGCGGCTGTGGACCGGCCCGGCCGACGGCGCCAATCCCTATGCCGGCTGGGTGGCCAGCGCCGAGCGCATCGTGGTCACGCCCGATTCGGTGAACATGCTCAGCGAAGCCTGCGCCACCGGCGTGCCGGTGCTTAGCCACGCGCCCAAGGGCGTTTCGGGTCGGCTCGGAGAGCTGCACCGCAGCCTGCGCGACAGCGGTCGCTTGCGCCCGCTCAAGCTCGGCTTCCAGCAATGGGAGTATGAGCCGCTGCGGGAAACCGCGCGGATTGCCGAGCAGGTCGGCGAGATGTTGACCGCGCAGGGACGCCCGGAATAGCGGATGCGATCGGTGATCCGCTTGGCCCGAGGCATCAATGGCGGGCACGCTGCACTTTGCCCACCCTACGGTTACACGGCCATCGGGGAGTATCTCGGACTTGGTGCACGCATAGCTTGTGCAAAGCGAGGCGTGCACGACGCCCTGTTTTCGAATCCAGGCCCGCGTCACAACGGCGAAAGCTCCGCGACGGAATAGGCGCGAGCGTCACCAACCCTGACTTCTGGGCCGTCTGCGACGATGCACATGCGCACTAGACTCGGCAAAGTCTTGAAACCACAGGGAGTCGCACCGTGTCCAGCACCCGTCGTGAGTTGATGCAAATGGCCGCTCTGGTCGGCGGCGCCGCCGCCCTGGGCCTGGGTGCGGGCAACCGCCTCGCTGCGCAGTCGGCCGTCAAGCCGCTGAACATCCTGATCCTGGGCGGCACCGGATTCACCGGTCCGCATCAGGTCAGGTACGCACTGTCGCGCGGCCACAAGATCACCCTGTTCAACCGCGGCCGCAAATCGATGGAATGGCCCGGCGAGGTCGAGGAGCTCACCGGCGACCGCGCGGTCAATGACCTGGAATCGCTCAAGGGGCGGCGTTGGGATGTGTGCATCGACAACCCCACCAGCCTGCCCAGCTGGGTGCGCGACGCTGGCGCCGTACTCAAAGACAGCGTCGATCAGTACGTGTTCATCTCCACCATCTCGGTCTTCAATGACACCGCCACGCCGGGGTTGGACGAGTCCGCCAGCACCCACAGCTACTCCGGCGACGACCCCTTTGCCGAGACCATGGACAGTCTGCGCGCCAATATGGCGCTGTATGGGCCGCTCAAGGCGCGCTCGGAAGTCGAGGCGCGCAGCCAGTTCGGCGACAAGGCGACCATCATTCGCCCTGGGCTGATCGTCGGCCCGGGCGACCAGACCGACCGCTTCAGCTACTGGCCGCTGCGCCTGCGTCGCGGCGGCGATGTGCTGGCGCCGGGCGACGGCAGCGACCCGGTGCAGTTCATCGACGCCCGCGATCTGGCCGAATGGACCATCCGCATGGTCGAAAACCGGGTCTACGGCACCTTCAACGCCACCGGCCCGGACTATGAAATGAGCACCGCAGCGATGCTTTACGGCATACGCGCCTGCACCACCGCTGGCGCCAAACTACACTGGGTGCCCAGCGAATTCCTCGCCGAGCACGAGGTTCGGCCGTGGGGCGACATGCCGGTGTGGGTGCCGGGCAGCGGCGACAGCGCGGGCTTTGCCCGCATCAGCATCGCCAAGGCCCTCGCCCAGGGCCTGAGCTTCCGCTCCCTGGCCACGACGGTGAATGACACCTACAGCTGGTACGACAGCCAGCCCGAAGACCGCCGCAGCCAGGTCCGCAGCGGGATCAGTGCGGAGCGGGAGAAGGCGGTGTTGGAGGCATGGTTGAAGAAGGGCTGAGGGCTGAGGGCTGAGGGCCGAGAGAAGCTCGAAAACCCGTCTGGGCCCTTTGCCCTGGGCCCTCAAACGTCGTATTCCCCCAACCTTTTCCGCACCAACCGATTCCGCAACTTCACATAGTGCGGCAGGCCATCCCGATACTCCGGGTAGGCTTCGCCCTGGATCAGCGGTTCCAGGTAGCGGCGAGCCTTGCTGCTGATGCCGTAGCCGTCCTCGCGGAAGTAGTCCGGGGGTACGGTTTTTTCGTGGTTGGCGACCAGCGATAGCGGCGCTTCGGCGATTTCCCAGCGATAGGGTCGATTGGCACGGCGTTTGATCACCGGCATCACCCCGCTGCGTCCTTCCAGCGCGTATTTGACCGCCGCCTCGCCGACCGCCCAGGCGTGGTAGTAGTCGGTGGCCGAGGCGATGTGGCGGGCCGAGCGCTGCAGGTAGTCGCTGACCGCGAAGTGCACCTTCAGACCGAGCTCATCCTTGACTAGCCCGGCCACCGCCGCGCCGGCACCGCCCAGCTGCGAGTGGCCGAAGGCGTCCACAGTGCCCGATTCGGCCAGAAAGCGGCCGTCGGGCCGGCGCACGCCCTCAGATACCACTACCGTGCACCAGCCCACCGTCTCGACAGTTTCACGCACGCGGGCCAGAAAATCCGCCTCGTCGAACTGCTTCTCCGGGAACAGGATCAGATGCGGCGGCTCGTGATGACCGCGCCCGGCCAGCCCGGCCGCCGCGGCAATCCAGCCGGCATGTCTGCCCATCACCTCGAGCACGAACACCTTGGTCGATGACTCGGCCATTGCGGCGACGTCGAAACTGGCCTCCAGCGTCGAGACCGCCACATACTTGGCCACCGAGCCAAAACCGGGACAGTTGTCGGTGACCGCCAGATCGTTGTCGATGGTCTTCGGAACGCCGATCACGCCCAGCTCGTAGTCCAGTTGCTCGGCCACTTGCGAAATCTTCAACGACGTATCGGCCGAGTCGTTGCCGCCGTTGTAGAGCAGCCAGCGCACATCGTGAGCGCGGCAAACCTCGATCAGTCGTTCGTAGTGCGCACGGTCGGCTTCCAGGCTCTTGAGCTTGAACCGGCAGGAGCCAAAGGCGCCACCCGGGGTGTGCCGCAAACCCTTGAGCGAGCGCCAATCCTCGGCGTAGGTGTCGACCAGCTCTTCGCGCAGGGCGCCAATGATGCCGTTGCGGGCAGCAAGCACTTTCTCGATGCGACCGCGATGCTTGCGCGCGGTCTCAATCACCGCCGCCGCGGTGGCGTTGATCACGGCGGTTACCCCGCCCGATTGCGCGTAAAGCAGATTGCCTTTCATCGCTGTCCTATTGGTGTGGTGATCAACGAGACCCTAGGGACTCCCGTCAGCCTCAGTCATACCATACGGAGACGTACGGGGGGACCATCAGCGGCCGCACTACGCGCATCTCCACGTCTATTTTCGACGCAATGACGGCGGCCCGCGCAGGTGACGGCGGCGCCGATCCGTGCAGCAGCCGATTGCCCCCGTCAACTGGTTTGACTTCGATTCGACCTCCGGCTAGCGTACCGGCTCTTTCGGCCTTTGTGATCAAGACTCGATGCGGATAGTCCTGCTCGGTGCGCCCGGTTCGGGCAAGGGAACTCAAGCAACGCTGCTCAAGGAGCGTCTGCAGATTCCCCATATTTCTACTGGCGAACTGCTCCGCGCCGCGGTCAAGGCCAATACGCCGCTCGGTCAGCAGGCCAAGGCGGTGATGGAACGCGGCGAGCTGGTTTCCGACGCCATCGTGCTCGGCATGCTGGAAGAGCGACTGAATCAGCCCGATGCCGCAGCCGGCTTTATCCTCGACGGCTATCCGCGCAACCCGGCTCAGTGCCAGGCCCTGGACGAGCTGTTGCAGCGCCTGGAGCAGCCGGTTGATCGCGCCGTACAGCTGGATGTGACCGAGGAAATGCTGTTGCAGCGGCTGGTTAAGCGCGGCGCCGATCAGGGTCGCGCCGATGACAGCCCGGAGGCGGTACGTACGCGCCTTGGGGTTTACCGTGACCAGACCGCGCCGGTGATCGACCATTTTGCCGCCCAAGGTCGCTTGACCCGTATCCACGGCGAAGGCACGGTCGAGGAAATCGCCGAACGGATCGTAGCCAGCCTGCGCAACTGACCGGGCTGGCGTGCTTCTGATCGTCCCGTTGCGGACGCCGGAGAAGATCAGACCGTGAGCGAAAGCGAAGATCCCCGCGAAGAAGAGCCGCGCCAGCCGCCGGCACCGCTGCTGCCGACTCTGCTGCAGCTGCTGCGGTTGCGCGCCTCGCCGGCCGACCTGCCGCCGTCCACGGCCGCGCTGGCCTGGCTGCTGGCCATAGACATCGCGATCTCCGCCTTTTTCCTGCTCGCCAGCGGCAGTGAGAGTCCGATCGGCTTGGATATCGCCATCGGCCTGGCATTGCAGCTGCTGCTGCCCTGGCTGATCCTGACCCAGCTGGGCAAAGGCGCGCGCTTTCTGCAGACGGCAATTGCATTGATCGGCGTCGACGTGATGCTGACGGCGGTGCTGCTGCCGCTGGCCAGCTGGGGCAGCCAACTCGCCAATACCAATCCCACCGGACCGCTAACTCAGCTGGTCAGCATGGTCATGCTGGTGGCTGTGATCTGGATGATCATGGTTTTTGGACATATCTATCGCTGCGCGCTGGATTTTCCCCGTTTGGGCGGAATACTGGTGGCACTGGGAGTCATGCTCACCCAAGTGCTGGTAGGCCAGTGGCTGCTGGGCTCGCCCGCGTGAGCGATCTGCACATCCTCGGCATCTGCGGCACCTTCATGGGCGGGCTGGCCGCGCTGGCCCGTGAGCAGGGACTGTCGGTCAGCGGCTCGGACAGCGGCGTCTACCCGCCGATGAGCACTCAGTTGGAGGCGCTGCAAATCCGCCTGCAGGAAGGCTACGATCCCGCCCACCTACAGCCGGCGCCGGGCGAGGTGTTGATCGGCAACGCCCTGTCGCGCGGCAATCCGTCCGTGGAAGCGGTGCTCAATCAGGGCCTGCGCTACCGCTCCGGCCCGCAGTGGCTGGCAGAGAGCGTGCTTCCAGGGCGCTGCACCATCGGCGTCGCCGGCACCCACGGCAAAACCACCACCACCGCCATCGTCGCCTTCCTGTTGGACAGGCTGGGCGCAGATCCGGGTTTTCTGATCGGCGGGGTGGCGCATGATTTTGACCGCTCGGCGCGGCTGGGTGGTGGCGACTGCTTCGTGGTCGAGGCCGACGAATACGACAGCGCCTACTTCGACAAGCGCTCCAAGTTCGTCCACTACCGCCCGCAGATCGCCATCCTCAACAATCTGGAGTTCGACCACGCCGACATCTTCGCCGATCTGGCGGCTATCGAACGCCAGTTCCATCATTTGGCACGGACCATTCCCGGCCGTGGCAAAGTGATCGTCAAGGCTGGCGATGAGGCGCTGCAGCGGGTGCTGGCCCAGGGCTGCTGGACCCCGGTCGAGAGCTTCAGCGCGGACCCGGGTGCTGGCGCGGATTGGCAGGCCGAATCTGAGCCGGACGGCGCCCGCTTTGCGCTGCACTATCAGGGGCGCTCGCTGGGCCAAGTGAGCTGGGCCATGCGCGGCCGCCACAACGTCGCCAACGCCACGGCGGCGGTCGCCGCGATCGCCGCCGCCGGCCATGACCCGGTTCAGGCGCTGCAGCTGTTGGCCGATTTCGGCGGTGTCCGGCGCCGTCTGGAGGCGCTGGGCAGCATCGCCGGCATCGAGGTGCTGGAAGACTTCGCCCATCACCCCACTGCGGTGGCGGTGACTATCGAGGCTGCCAAAGCCGGCTGCGCCGGTCGCTTGATAGTCGCGCTGGAACCGCGCTCAAACTCGATGCGCCAGGGCGCGCATCGCGATCTACTCGCCCCGGCCCTGCGCGGGGCCGACTGTGCGCTGGTGCTCGAGCGCGCCGATCTGCCCTGGGACGCCGCAGGCGCCCTGGCCGAACTTGGCGAGCGCGCCCGCTGCGTGGTCAGCGTGGAGGCGCTGCTGGTCGCCCTGGATGGCTATTGCCGCGCCGGCGACCGGGTTGTATTTATGAGCAACGGCAGCTTCGACAACGCGCCGCGCCGCTTTGTCCAGCAGCTGCGCAGGCGTGCCGACTGAGCCGACCTCTCGGCCGCACGTCCGTTTAGCTGCGCTAAATGATCGGCCTGCTATATCCGTGAAAATCAGGTGATCGGAGACTTCCGAGCATCGATGTCAACTTCAACCGGAGTCAGAGCATGCGCACTACCCTTTTCATCCTCGCCGCCCTGCTTGGCGGCGGCACCCTGCAGGCTGCCGATCAAACCAAGACCATCAAGAGCCCGGAAGGCCGCACCACTATCCTGACCTGGGGTCCGGCACACCCGCTGCCCGACCAGGGTGAGCCGGTGCTGACTCAGCTGGATCGCAACGGCGACGGCCAGATCAGCCTGACCGAAGCCGAGGCCCATCGCCTGCTGCACAGCGATTTCGACTACGCCGATCTCAATGATGACGGCCAAATCAGCGCCGCGGAGCTGGCTCGCTGGGTGGATTGACCGCCCAGCGCGGCCCGTAGCGGCGGGCTACTCCCGCCGCTGCAAGCGCTGATGAACTTTCTCGCTCACGTCCATTTGGCCAGCCATAGCGATCAGGCCATGGTCGGCGCCTTCCTCGGTGACTTCATCGCGCCGACGGCGGCGACGAGCCTGGGAGAGACGGTGGTTCGCGAGATCGCGCTGCACCGCGAGGTGGACCGGTTCACCGACAGCCACCCCGTGGTTCGACAAACCAGGCAGCTGTGCGCGCCACCGAACCGCTTGTTCGCGCGTATCGCACTGGACGTCTACTACGACCACTTTTTGACCAAGCACTGGTCGCGCCACTCCAGCCGCTCTCTGGACGCGGTGGTCGATCGCTTCTATGCGGCGATCAGCCAGCGCTCGCCACTGCTTCCCGAGCGCGCGCGCCAGGTCAGCGCCGCGATGGTCGCCAAGGACTGGCTGCGCTCCTACACCAGCGATGACCGGGTCAGCCATGCGGTATCCAGAATTGCCCTGCGCCTGTCGCGCAAGCGCGAGCATCTGCTTGCCGCGATGGCCGAGCTGCGCGCGCAGCGCGAGGCGGTGGAGGCCGGATTCGCCGATTTCTATCCGCAGCTGCGCGAATTTGTGGCGCAATGGCGCTGGTGGCATGGCAATCGCCTTTTCACGCCGGCGCTGCCATCATCAGCCGATGCGCCGACAAAGCCCGTTTGAATCCATGCGTTCGATCCTGCCGCTGCTGCTCACACTGATGCTGATCGCCTGCGCCACGCCGAGCGCGCGGCAAGACCTGGCGCCGAAGGATCTGGACTCGTCCGCGCGGGCGGCCGCCGACGCCGCGCTTAACCGCGGCACCACGCTGTTCTTCTACGATCGCCTGGCCTGGGTGGCGTCGGACATCTACCAGGGCGAGCTGGAGCGAGCGCAGGTGCCGCCGCCGCAGTCGGTGGATTGGGCGATCACCCGACTGCCGGACGGCGGTCACCTGGTCTCCTTTCTACTCGACCTGGAGGACGCCGGCGGCTTCGTCGACGGCGAAGTCCGCTTTGCGCCCGGCGTCGACCCCGACGCCTGCATCCGCGCTGCCGACGATGACCGCGCGGCCTGCGAGGGCATCACCATCGCCCGCGGCGTACGGCCGCCGACCGAGCACGAACGCTCCTGGGCGGTGGCGCGGCGGACCATGCTGCGCGACCCGCAGCTGCGTCTGTGCACCGAGGCGCCGCCGAACTTCACCGTGATCGAGGATCAGGGCGAAACCGTCGGCTATGTGCTCAGCGCAACGCTGGAACGCAGCAAGTTGGTGATGTCCGGACACACGCGCTATCGACTCAGCGCCGACGGCAGCGAGATCCTGGAGCGACAGCCGCTGTTTGAGACCTGCATGGTCGCCGATCGCGAGAAATCCACCGCCGCGGTGGCGCTGATGCTCAGCTCCAACAGCAGCGACCTGTTCAACGAATCGCACGTGTTCCTGATGCTGGACCAGCGTCAGCCGGTGTTTGTGATAGGTCGACTGGGCCACAAGGTGTTGATCGAGACTGATGAGGGGCGGCCGAGTTGGAAGACTCTGGAGTAAGGGCCCAGGGCATAGGGCCCAGTGCCCAGCAGAGCCTGGTTCCGCGCTCTTTTGATCTTCTGGGCCCTGGGCCCTGAGCCCTGAGCCCTCAGCCCGTCAGGGCTGCGAAAGCCGCTCCAACCCCCGCTCCGCCTTGGCCTCCGCCACCATCGCACGCACGTCGGCCAGCAGCGCCTTGGCGTCATAGACGATGCCGTCCTTGATGGTGTAGCGCACCCCGCCCACCCGACCAAGCTGGTTGTTGTCATCCAGACGGATGTGGCCGGTGCCGTAGAGCACCTTGAGGTTGGCCAGCGGGTTTTCCGCCAGGACCACGATATCGGCCAGCTTGCCCGGTTCCAGCGAACCGATGCGATCGTCGGCACCCAGCACCTCGGCGCCGTTCAGGGTGGCCGCACGCATCACCTCCAGCGGGTGGAATCCGGCTTCACGCAGTAGCTCCAGTTCCTGAATCGTGCCGAAGCCGTAGATCTGATAGATGAAGCCCGAGTCCGAGCCCACCGTGACCCGTCCGCCGCGATTCTTGTAGTCGTTGACGAAGGCCATCCAGCGCCGATAGTTGTCACGCCAGGCGACCTCGTCCTCGGTACTCCAGTCGAAGAAGAAGCTGCCGTGGTTGTCGCGATTGGGGGTGAAGAAATCCCACAACGCCGGCAGCGTGTACTCATCGTGCCAGTCGGCGCGGCGGGCGCGCATCAGGTCGCGGGAAGCCAGATAGATGCCAAAGGTCGGATCGAGGGTGAAATCCAGATCCAGCAGCTCGCTGATCACCGCCTCGTAGCGTTCGCTGCCCTGTTCCGCCGCCTGCGCCCACAGCCGCCCGGCCTGGGCGAAGCGGTCGGCTTCATTGGCATAGTTGTAGGCCGCCGGATAGTCCTGCACGGTGCGGTCATCAAACAGCGCCTCGGGCAATCCATACCAGTGCTCCATGGTCTGCAAACCCCAGCGCGCGGTGGTCAGCACGTTGACCCTGGACACGTCCAGCTGAGCGTGATGGCAGGCGCTGCCCATGCCCAGCTCGGCGATCTCCTCAAAGGCCGCCTGCAGAATGTCGGGCCGGTAGCCGAAGCACTTCACTCCCACCGCGCCCTTGGCGTGCATGGCCCGCACCCAGGCCTTGGCCTGCGCCGGGGTAATGAACGGTCGCGGCTGACCCTGGCCGAAGAACACGTAGGGGAAGATACGCGGGGCGGTGATCTCATTGCGCTCGCTGCGGCGCATCTCGTTGACGCACCAGTCGATGCCGTTGCCACAACCAGGATCGCGCACTGTGGTAATGCCGTGACCCAGCCAGAGTTTGTAGACGTACTCAGCCGGCATGCCCTGCTGCTTGCCACCAATGTGGCCGTGCATGTCGACCAGGCCCGGCATTACGAAGTGACCGTTCAGATCCAGTTCGCGGCCGCCATCGATAAGCTTCGGGCGACCATCTGGATCGATTGAGCCTCCGGGCGCACCCACGCCTTTGATCTGCACAATGCGGTTGTTCTCGATGACCACATCCATTGGCCCAACCGCGGGACTGCCGGTGCCGCTGAGTACGGTCACTCCGCGCAGGATCAGCTGTGGGTAGGGACCCTCGCCTTCGGCTCGTGGCGGCGCTGCAGTGATGGCGCTGCTCTCCTCGGCCGCAAGCGCGCTGTCGACGCTGGCGACGAAGGCCAGCAAGCCCAGCAAGAACCCGGTGTGTACGCGCATCTGACCGCCTCATCCGCCCCGAATCGAGCGCCGATGATGCCCTAAAGCCACGCGCCGACGCACCCGCCGTTTAGCGATCACTTGCGGTTGGATGCCAGATACCGCGTCGATTGCGGCACGGGCTGGCCGAGGCGGTAGGCATTGGCATCGGCAACCAAGCGAATCTCGCGCCGGCCGTCGTTGAACTGAACATGCACCTCGAAGCGTTCAGCCGTGACTACAGCCTGGCCTGCGGGGATGCCTCCGTCCTGCTCCAGCTGGGTCGGCAGGATCGTCATCATCTCGCCCGTTGCGCTTGAACGATCAATGACGCGTATTGCCGCTGCGGCAGCGTCCGGGTTGTGGCGCTGCACGCGCACCACCAGCCCGCAAGGGGAGCACGTGGTGTCGGTTTCAGGCGTGCGACTCTGGTCCGCCCAAGCGGCATTGGAACTGATCAACGCGCCGGCTAGGGCGGCTGCAATGGCAATTCGTCTACTGTGATTGCTGGTCATCGAGCCTTCCTCAGTTGTGCTCACTGCACTGCGGTGCATTCGGCGTGCCAAAGCCGACGTTGAATCAATTCAACAGCTTGGCGATGGTCTGAAGGTGAGCGTTGTGCACTTCGCCCGACGCGATGGAGCAAGGTGCACGATTGGTGCGCCCAACGGCAGAGGTGGCCGTCGCGGCGGCTACTTTGCTTTCGTATTGAGGGCCCAGGGCTCAGGGCTCAGGGCCCAGGAAGTCAAAAGCGCGCGGCGCCGAGCCTCTACTGGGCCCTGGGCCCTGAGCCCCGGGCCCCGGGCCCTGACTCCCTAGGCCGCCTCAGGCCGCGTCGGTACACCAAAGCATCCCGGCCCCGCAGCCAAGCTACAATCCCACCCATGCAAATGGACGACATCCCGCTGTTTCCGCTTTCCACGGTGCTCTATCCCGAGGGCATCCTGAATTTGCGCATCTTCGAGGCGCGCTATCTGGATCTGGTTCGCGAGTGCACCCGAGATAGCAAGCCCTTCGGCGTCTGCGCGATCCTGAGCAGCGAAGGTCAGGAAGGCGGTGAGCGGCTGGGTGAGGCGGCCGCGGTGGGCACCTTGGCCAGAATCGTCGATTTCGACGCCCAGGACGACGGTCTGCTGGGCATCCAGGCGATCGGCGGCGAGCGCTTCCGCGCGCTGCGCACCCGGGTCGCTGAGAACGGACTGATCCGCGCCGACCTGGCGTTGAGCGCGCTGCCGCAGAAGGCGCCGGTGCCGGCCGAATACGGCCTGCTCAACAGCATCCTTGGTCGTCTGATCGAGCAAGCCGGCGACCAGCTGCCGCAGGCGATGCGCGAGCCGGTGGACGACGCCAACTGGCTGGCTTGCCGCCTCGCCGAGCTGCTGCCGCTGAGCATTCACGAGCGCCAGGGCCTGCTGGAGATGGATCTGCCTGAGCAGCGGCTCAATGAGTTGTTGCAGATCTTGCCCAGGTTTCAGAAAGCGTAGTGCCAGTAGCCAGGAAAGCGCGGCAATGTGAGTGAAATGGCAGCGATTGGGCTGAGGGCTGAGGGCTGAGGGCTGAGGGCTGAGGGCTGAGGGCGAGCAGAATACGGTTAACGTTGGGAGCAGGAATGGAATCGACACTAAAGGGTAAGACTCTCTTCATCAGCGGCGCATCGCGCGGCATTGGTTTGGCAATTGCGCTGCGTGCGGCCAGAGACGGCGCGAACATCGTCATTGCGGCCAAGAGCAACGTGCCCAATCCGAAGCTGCCGGGAACCATCCACACCGCGGCGGCGGAAATCGAGGCGGCGGGGGGCAAGGCTCTGGCGCTGAAGGTGGATATACGCGACGAGAGCCAAGTGATGGATGCCGTGGCGCAGGCGGTGGCGCATTTCGGCGGCATCGACATCCTGGTCAACAACGCCAGCGCGATCAGCCTCACCGGCACCCTGGAAACGCCGATGAAGCGCTTCGATTTGATGTTCGGGGTCAACGTGCGCGGCACCTATCTGTGTTCGCAGGCCTGCCTGCCGCATCTGCTCAAGGCCGACAACCCGCACATCCTGACCCTGTCGCCGCCGCTGAACATGGACCCGAATTGGTTCGCGCCGCACGTGGCCTACACCATGGCCAAATACGGCATGAGCCAGTGCGTGCTGGGGATGGCGGCCGAGTTCGCCGATCGCGACGTGGCGGTCAACGCGCTGTGGCCGGCGACGGTGATCAAGACCGCCGCGCTGGCGATGATTCCGGGCGTCGACGGCGACGCCTGCCGCACCCCGGAGATCATGGCCGACGCCGCGCATGCGGTGCTCACCACGCCCAGCCGCGAGCGGACCGGCGGTTTCCTGCTTGACGAAGAGGTACTGCGCGGGATCGGCGTCACGGACTTCTCCCATTACGCGGTCAAACCGGGCGCGCAGCTGCTGCCGGATCTGTTTCTGTGAGCGAGCGCAGCGCCGCCGACCAGGCCAACATCGATGCGCTGCAAATCCGCGAGGCCACCGCCGCCGACCTGCCGGCGCTGGTCATCCTGCTCGCCGACGACGCCCTGGGCGCCTTTCGCGAACAAACCAACGAAGACGGACTGGAGGCCTACGAGCAGGCGATGGCGCAGATCCAGGCCCAGTCCGGCAATCGCATCCTGGTGGCCGTGCTGGACGACCAGGTGGTCGGCTGCCTGCAGCTGACCGTGATTCCGGGGCTGGCCCATCGCGGCGCCAGCCGGGCGCAGATCGAATCGGTGCGCATCGACAGCCACCTGCGCGGTCACGGCCTGGGCGAGAAGATGATGCGCCAGGCCATCGACATCGCCGCCGCCGAGGGCTGCCGCATCGTCCAACTCACCACCGACCGCAGCCGCGCCGATGCGCATCGGTTTTATCAGCGGCTGGGGTTTAGGGTGACGCATATGGGGTTGAAGCTGGAGTTGAGCGAGGGCCCAGGGCACAGGGCACAGGGCCCAGGAGGCCTCGACCCCGCATAGCTCTTCTGGGCCCTGGGCCCTGCTTTGCTCTTCCTGGGCCCTGCTTTGCTCTTCCTGGGCCCTGCTTTGCTCTTCCTGGGCCCGTCTTGGCTTTACCTGGGCCCTGGGCCCTGCCCCAGTTCCGCCATCGCCTCCGCACAAACCGTCAGCGTCTCCGCAATCACGTCGTCGCTGTGAGCCACCGAGACAAACCCGGCCTCGTAGGCGCTGGGCGCGAAGAAGACGCCGCGCTTGAGGCAGGCGTGGAAGAAGCGCTTGAAGGCGCCGATGTCGCACTGGCTAGCTTCGCTGTAGTTTTTTGCCACCTGATCGGCGAAATAGAGACCGAACATGGGACCGACCTTGACCGTCGCAAAGGGCACGCCGGCGGCATCGGCGGCCTGCTGCACGCCCTGGCAGAACACCCCGGTGGTCGCGCTTAGGCGCTCGTAGAAGCCTTCGGCCTGGATCAGCTTCAGATTGGCCAAACCGGCGGCCATGGCCAGCGGATTGCCGCTCAGCGTGCCGGCCTGGTAGACCGGGCCCAGCGGAGCGATACGACTCATGATCTCGCGTTTGCCGCCGTAGGCGCCCACCGGCATGCCCGCGCCGATCACCTTGCCGAAGGTGGTCAGATCCGGCACCACGCCGTAGACCGACTGCGCCCCGCCCAGGGCCACGCGGAATCCGGTCATCACCTCGTCGAAGATCAGCACCGAGCCATGCTGGTCGCACTGCGCGCGCAGTCCTTCCAAGAAGCCCGGCTGCGGCGGTACGCAGTTCATGTTGCCGGCGACCGGCTCGACGATGATCGCGGCGACCCGGTCGCCATGCTCGGCCATGATCGCGCTTAAGCCATCCAGATCGTTGAACTCGCAGGTCAGGGTCAGATCGGCCAGGCAGGCCGGCACGCCGGGGGAGTTGGGCAGGCCCAAGGTGGCCACGCCGGAGCCGGCCTTGACCAGGAAGGAATCGGCGTGACCGTGATAGCAGCCGGAAAACTTGATGATCAGATCGCGGCCGGTATAGCCACGCGCCAATCGGATCGCGCTCATCGTTGCCTCGGTGCCGGAATTGACCATCCGCACCAGTTCCACGCTGGGCACCAGCTTGATGATCTCGGCCGCCAATTCGGCCTCATCCGAGCAAGGGGCGCCGTAGCTCAAGCCCCTCGCTGCCGCCTGCACCACCGCATCGACCACCGCCGGATGCGCGTGACCGGAGATCATCGGCCCCCAGGACCCAACGAAGTCGATGTAGCGCTTGCCCTCCACATCCCACATGTAAGGCCCTTCGGCGCGGGCCACAAAGAAGGGATCACCGCCGACCTGACCAAAGGCCCGCACCGGCGAATTGACCCCGCCGGGAATGAACTGCTGGGCGCGCTCGAAGCAGCCAAGGTTGGTTTGCATGAAGGGCTCCATGAATGGCAAAGCCTCTCATTATGGGGGAAAAGACAGGGCCCAGGGCCCAGAACAGCAACAACCAGTCCGCCAACTGCTGTTGATCTCCTGGGCCCTAAGCCCTGGCCCCCAGAGTTTGAAGGGCTCAGTAGAGCAACGACGAAGCCGCGAACGCTCTTGCTCTCTGGGCCCTATGCCCTGGGCCCTCAGTCTTTAGAGGGCCCCGGGGCCCAGAACAGCCACAGCCTCGCCGCGAACCGCTCTCGATCTCCTGGGCCCTAAGCTCTGGGCCCTGGGCCCTAGTAAAAAAGCTCCCGATACCGTCCCGCGGCCAGCCCCACCTCAGGCTGCCCAAACACATCATCGCAAACCGCCAGCCAATCCGCGCCAGCAGCCAGTACCGGTCCGGCGTTGTCGGCGGTGATGCCGCCGATGGCCACCAGGCGGCGGTGAAAGACCCGGGCCTTGCGTAGGAGTTCGGTGCCGGCGCGCAGCGTGTCGGGCTTGGTGTTGGACGGAAAGAAGGCGCCGAAGGCCAAATAGTCGGCGCCGGCGTCTGCGGCGCGCTGGGCGATCACCAGGGAGTTGTAGCAGGAGGCGCCGATGATCGCCGCCGGGCCCAGGCGCTCACGGGCCGCGGCGATGGTGCTGTCGTGCATTCCCAGATGGACGCCATCGGCACCCACCGCCAGAGCCAGATCCACGTCATCGTTGACGATGAAGGCGACCTGATAGTGCCGGCACAGCGCCGCCAGAGCCTGCGCCTCGTCCAAACGCCGAGCGTCATCGTCGCTCTTGTCGCGATACTGCACCGCGCCAGCGCCGGCGCGCAGCGCGGCTTCCACCCGCGGCGCCAGTTCGGCACGTCCATCGGTGATCAGATACAGTCCGCGCGGACCCAGGCTGGTGGTGCCTGCGGTTGCCGACATCGCTCCCTCCTTTCGATACAGGCGCGAGCGCCACGTTGTTGCGGCCGGTTGCCATGCGCCCTTCGCGCTTGTTATGCCACAATCCGCGCCCGCTGTAGTGAACCCGGTAACCGAAACGATGAGCCAAAACAATCACCCCGACGACGGCAAGGGCCCCTGGCGCACCTACATGTGCGTGGTTTGCGGATTCGTCTACGACGAGGCCGCCGGCTGGCCGGAAGACGGCATCGAGGCCGGCACCCGCTGGGAGAACGTGCCTGAGGATTGGATGTGTCCGGACTGCGGGGTGGGCAAGAGCGATTTTGAGATGGTTGAAGTCAGTTAGAAGCAGGGCACAGGGCCCAGGGCCCAGGCGCGACGCAAGACCACGCTCCGTTCACCAGTTCGCCCTTGATCGGCAAGTACACTTTGGCATTTCCCGCGGGAGGTGCGCGATGAAATCTGGTCCCTATTTGGTTCTTGCCGCGCTCCTAGTGAGCGCACCCGTTCCGGCCAAGCCACCGATCGAGCGGCTTGAGCTGCCGCCGGGCTTCACTGCCGAGGTCCTGATTGAGGACTTGGACAACGCCAGGGCGATGGCCTTGGGCGATAAGGGCACGCTGTTCGTCGGCACTCGTGATGCGGGCAATGTCTATGCGCTGGAGTTGAGCGATGGCGCGGTGAGCAAACGCCACACCATCGCCAGCGGGCTGCGTATGCCCTCTGGACTGACTTTTAACGACGGTTCGCTGTACGTATCGGCGATTCAATCCATCCTCCGTTACGACGGCATCGAGGCCTCACTGGCCAAGCCGGCCGAGCCGGTGGTGGTCACCGATCAGCTGCCCAGCGACCGCCATCACGGCTGGAAGCATATCGCTTTCGGACCCGACGGCTGGCTCTACGTGCCCATCGGCGCGCCCTGCAATATCTGCGACGAGGGCCTGCCCTACGCCGCGATCCACAGGATGCGCGCCGACGGCAGCGACATGCAGCTGGTCGCCGCCGGGGTGCGCAACAGCGTCGGCTTTGACTGGAATCCGGCGGATGATTCGCTGTGGTTCAGCGACAACGGTCGCGACATGATGGGCGACGACATTCCACCCTGCGAGCTGAACCGCGTCAGCCGGCTCGGTGAGCACTTCGGCTACCCCTATTGCCACGGCGACAGCGTTGCCGACCCGAAGTACGGGAAACAGCAGGCCTGTTGGACGAGCACCCCGCCGCAGGTCGAATTCGATGCCCACACCGCGCCCTTGGGCGTGTACTTCTATCGCGGCACGCTGTTCCCGCAGCGCTATCGCAAGGGCGCTTTCGTGGCCCTGCACGGCTCCTGGAATCGCAGCAGCAAGATCGGCTATCAGGTGCTCTGGGTGCCGATCAACGGTGAAAAGGCCGGCAAGCCAGAGGTCTTCGTGGACGGCTTTCTGGATGGGGAAACCACTCTCGGTCGGCCGGTGGCATTTACTGAGCTGGACGACGGCAGCCTGCTGGTGTCCGACGACTACGCCGACGCGATCTACCGCATCCGCTACGTCGGCGAGTGATTGCCGCGGCACTTAGCCTGCTCGCCGCGGTTGACGGCTTGCAGGCACAACGGTTGCCAACCGTTCACGGCAGCGGCGAGTTGGCAGAGCAGACCGGCACCTCGGTGACCGAACTGGACACCCGCCGACCCGCCGACCTGGCGGTGGACCCGGTGCGCGCCCTGAGCGGGGTGCCGGGCGTGCTGATCTCCGACCGCCGCAACGAGGCCCAGGACCCACGGCTGGTGGTGCGCGGCTTCGGCGCTCGCGCCGCATTCGGCATCCGCGGCATTCGGATGCTCGTCGACGGCATCCCAGCCAGCATGCCGGACGGCCAGGGCCAGCTGTCCCACGTACCCTGGAGCGCCGACGCGGTGGTGACGGTCAACCGCGGCCCGCTGGCGGTGCTCAGCGGCGCCTCCGGGGCGGAGATCCAGATCCAGACCCTGCCCGAACTGGCACCGGCGGCGCAGACCGAGCTGGTCGTTGCCGGCGGCGATCGGCAGCGACTCTCAGCCGAACTCAACCACCGCGGCGCGCAGGCCGATAGCCATCGCGGCCTGGCCGCCCTGGGCTATCACAACGGCGGCTTCCGGCCGCACAGCGCGGCAACCCGCGCCCAGCTCGGCGCACGCTGGCAGCAGCGCGGCCTGGGCGGGCGCTGGCAGCTGGTCGCCCACGCCCTGCGCAGCCGTGCCGATGACCCGCTGGGACTCAATCGCGCGGATTTTCTCGCCGATCCCGACCAGACGGTGAGCAACGCGCTGGTCTTCGACACTCGCAAGGCCTTGGACCACGCCGAGCTGGGCTGGGGCTGGACCCGCGACGATGAGCGGCTGCAGCTCAGCGCCTACGCCGGCCATCGTCAGGTTGAGCAGTATCTGGCCATCCCCAGCTTCGTGCAGGCCGCACCCACCCAGTCCGGCGCGGTGATCGACCTGCGCCGCTGGTTTGGCGGGCTGAATGTGAGCGGCGGCGATGACCGGCAGCTGCACAACGATGGCTGGCGCTACAGCCTCGGCATCGAGCGCCAGCAGGAGCGCCGCCGCGGCTTCGAGAACTTCATCGGCGAGCGCCTTGGCGTGCGCGGTCAGCTACGGCGAGACGAGGACAACCGCGCTACCGCCCGCCACGCGCTGATCGAAGGCTGGACTGGCAACGCCAACCATCAGCTTCACGGCGGGCTGCGGCTGACCCGGGTGGCGATGGAAAGTGACGACAACTACTTCGCTCCAGGCAACCCCGACGACTCCGGCTCGGCCAGCGACAGCGCCCTGCTGCCGGCGCTGGAATACCGCTGGCAGCCGAACGCAGGACTGCGCCTGCACGCCGCGTTTGGGCTGGGTCTGGAAGTCCCCACCCTGGCCGAGCGCGCCTACAGTGTCGGCGGCGGCGGATTCAACGCGGAACTGGACGCCAGCCGCTTTCGCCACGCCGAACTGGGCCTGCTGTGGCGACCGCTGAGCCGATTCGCCGTTGCCGCCAACCTCTATCGCATCGATAGCCGCGACGAGCTGGCGGTGGCTGAGTCCAGCGGCGGCCGCACCGTCTTTCGCAACGCCAGCAACGGCCGCCGCCTCGGCGCCGAAGTGCTGCTCAGCGCCGAGCTGGCCGCCGGCTGGCAAGCCAGCCTCAGCGCCAACTGGATCGATGCCCGTATCGACGCCGAAGACCATGGCGGCCAAGTTGCGCTGCCCGGCCAGCCCAGGCGCTGGGCCCAGCTCAGCCTACAGGGCCCGCTGGTCCGCAATAACCAGATCGGCCTGGACTGGCAGCTCAGCTCAGCCACCCCGGTGGACAGTGCAACCACCGAGCGCGCCCCCGGCTACGGCCGCCTGGACCTGTGGTGGACCCGCCAGCTGGGCACCAGCGGCCCGCTGTTGAGCGTGCGTGTGGACAACCTCTTCGACCGCCGCTACGCGGGCTCGGTGATCGTCGGCGAACGCAACGGCCGCTATTACGAGCCGGCGCCCGGTCGCGAGCTGGGATTGGGGCTGCGCTGGGAATGGCAGTAGGAGCGAGGTCACAGGGCCCAGAGTACAGCATAGGGCCCAGATTCGCCCTGGGCCCTAAGCCCTGGGCCCTGTGCCCTTGCTACTCCCAAACAGCTCATACCAAATCAACATCGCCACCCCCACGGTAATTCCCGAGTCGGCGATGTTGAAGGTGGGCCAGTGCGGGATGCTGTTACTGATGTAGACGTCGATGAAATCGACCACGTAGCCGAAGCGCACTCGGTCGATGACGTTGCCGATGGCGCCGCCGAGGATCATCGCAATGGGCAGGCGCGGTAGCCAGCGGCCGACAGGCTCGCGCCACAGCCAGACCAGCAGGGCGACGCTGATGACGCTGGCGACGGTGAGGAAGAAGAACAGCTGCCAGCCGTCGCCGTCGCTGAACAAACTGAAGGCGCCGCCGCGATTGTAGACCAGGGTCCAGTTCAAGCCCGGCATCACCGCCACCGGTTCCAGGTAGTTGAGCCTGGCCAGCGCCCACCACTTGGTGAGCTGATCGGCGATCACGATCAACGCGCTAAGCCACAGCCAGTGCATATTGGCCCAGCGGCCCGGCGCTGCACTCACCGCTAGAACCACTGGCGGCTTTCGCCGGCGCCGTCGACGTTCTCAATGCAGCGCCCGCACAGCGTGGGATGCTCGGCGTGCTGACCGACGTCGTCGCGGCGATGCCAGCAGCGCACGCACTTCTCTGCACCGCTGCGGCCTGCGTCGATAGCGACCTCGCCCACGCCTTCGACCTGCACCCGCTGTCCGGCCGATTCGGCGTCCAGCACCACCAGCTCCAGATCGCTGACCAGGAAGGGGAAACGCAGCTCGGCCAAACAGGGCTGCAGCGCGGCGTGCACCGCTGCCGGCACCGCCAGGGTCACCTTGGCATCCAGATTGGAGCCGATCACCTTGCTGACCTGACGCATCGGCTCCAGCACCTGTGCGACGGCGTCACGCAGTTCGCGCAGCTGAGCGACCAGATCGGCACTGAGCACCGCGTCTTCGGCGACAGGCTGCAGGCCCTCGTACCAGGTTTCAAACAACACGCTGGGATTGCGCTTGCCGGGCAGATAGCCCCAGATCTCTTCGGCGGTGAAGGACAGAATCGGCGCCATCCAGCGGACCAGCGCTTCGAGCACGTGATACATCACCGTTTGCGCCGAACGCCGCGCAGGTGCATCGACCTGCAGGGTGTACATGCGGTCCTTGATCACGTCCAGGTAGAAGCTGCCCAGATCGACGCTGCAGAAGTTGTGCATCTCCTGGTAGACGGTGTTGAACTGGTAGTCGTCGTAGGCCGCACAGACCTGCGCCTGAATGCGATAGGCGCGATCCAGCACCCAGCGATCCAAAGGCAGCAATTGCTCGGTGCTGAGCTGGTGCTGCTCCGGATCAAATCCGTCCAGATTGGCGAGCAGAAAACGACAGGTGTTGCGAATGCGGCGGTAGGCGTCGGCGACCCGCTTCAAGATCTCGTCAGAGACGCTCATCTCGTTGCGGTAGTCGGTGGCCGAGACCCACAGGCGCAGGATGTCGGCGCCCAGCGTGCTCATCACCTTCTGCGGGGCGACCACGTTGCCCAGCGACTTGCTCATCTTGCGGCCAGCCGCATCGACGGTGAAGCCGTGGGTGAGTACCTGCTTGTAGGGCGCCGCCTGACGCATCGCGACCCCGGTTAGCAGGGCCGACTGGAACCAGCCGCGATGCTGGTCGGAGCCCTCCAGATACAGATCGGCGGGTACACCCAAGCTCGGATCGGCTTCCAGCACGCAGGCGTGGGAAACGCCCGAATCGAACCAGACATCGAGGATGTCGGTGACCTTCTCGTACTGCTCGGCCTGCGCGCCCAACAGCTCGGCCGGATCCAGGTCATACCAGACGTCGGCGCCGCCTTGCGCAACCCGATCGGCCACCTCGCGCATCAGCCGCGGGCTGTCCGGATGCGGTTCGCCACTGTGCTTGTCGATGAACAGGGCGATCGGTACGCCCCAGGTGCGCTGTCTGGAGATACACCAGTCCGGACGGTTTTCGATCATCGCCCGGATCCGCCGCTCGCCCCAGCCGGGCACCCAGCGCACCTTGCCGATGGCATCCAGCGCGTCGGCGCGCAGGTTGGCCTCCTCCATGCCGATGAACCACTGCGGGGTGGCGCGGAAGGCCACCGGCGACTTGTGTCGCCAGCAGTGCGGGTAGCTGTGCGGGTAGGAATCGTGGGCCAGCAGCACGCCGCGCTCGCGCAGCACCTCGACGATGGCGTCGTTGGCCTTCCAGATGTGCAGCCCCTCGAACAGCTCGGTGCCGGGCACGAAGGTGCCGTTGCCGGCGACCGGGTTGAGCACCTCCAGACCGTATTGCTGGCCGACCTCGAAGTCCTCCTGACCGTGACCGGGCGCGGTATGCACGGCGCCGGTACCAGCTTCCAGGGTGACGTGCTCGCCAAGGATCACCGGCGAGGCGCGATCGTAGAAGGGATGGCGCAGCTGCAGATGCTCCAGCGCCGCGCCCTTGACCGTGGCGATGGGCTCGGCACCGGCTTGTCCGTAGCGGGCCAGCGCGCTTTCGGCCAGCCCTTCGGCCAGGATCAAACGCAGCGGCTGTCCGGCCGGATCGGTGATCTGCACCACCACGTAGTCCAGTTCGGGGTGCAGGGCCACGGCCAGATTGGCCGGCAGCGTCCACGGGGTGGTGGTCCAGATCGGCACCGCGTAGCGCGCACCGTCGTCGGTCAATCCCAGCCGCTTGGCGGCATCAGCGCTGTCGGCCACCGCGAAGCTGACGTCGATGGACGGCGAAACCTTGTCCATGTATTCGATTTCGGCCTCGGCCAGCGCCGAACCGCAGTCAAAACACCAGTGCACCGGCTTGGCGCCGCGGCGTAGATGGCCGTTCTCGACGATGCGCGCCAGCGAGCGCAGCATGTCGGCCTCATAGCCGAAGCTACGGGTCTCGTAGGGCTGTTCCCAGGCGCCCAGCACGCCCAGGCGCTTGAAGTCGCGGCGCTGGGTGTCGATCTGTTCGCCAGCATACTGACGGCATGCGCGACGGAACTCGGCGGCGTCCACCTTGACCCCGACCTTGCCCAGCTTCTTCTCCACCTGCAGCTCAATCGGCAGTCCGTGGCAGTCCCAGCCCGGCACATAGGGCGCCTGGAAGCCGGCCAGCAGGCGCGACTTGACCACGATGTCCTTGAGAATCTTGTTCAGCGCGTGGCCGATGTGGATCTCGCCGTTGGCATACGGCGGCCCGTCGTGCAGTACGAAGCGCGGACGACCCTCGGCGTTCGCCTGCAGCTGCTCATACAGCCCCTGCTCTTCCCAGCGCTCCAGCATCGCCGGCTCGCGCTTGGGCAGATCACCGCGCATCGGAAACTCGGTGCGCGGCAAAGTGATGGTGTGCTTGTAGTCCTTACCGGTGGCGTCATCGCCGCTCATTGCTTGCTCCTTGCCGCGGCCAGGCGCTGCCTGGCCTCTACCGCGTCCTTTTCAATTTGTGCTTTCAGCGCGTCCAGCCCGTCAAGGTGCCATTCGTCGCGCTGCTTGGCAACGAATTCCACTGTGAGGCGCTGCCCATAGAGATCGCCGGCGAAATCGAACAAATGCGCTTCCAACAGCGGCTCAGTTCCGCCAACGGTGGGTCGCATGCCCAGACTGGCCACGCTGGGGTGCTGCTGCAGACCGGCGCCGTGCACCCAAACCGAGTAGATGCCGGAAAACTGCATGGTCTGCGATGGCCAGCGCAGATTGGCGGTGGGAAAGCCCAGCTTGCGCCCCAGCTGCTTGCCACGCACCACCTTGCCGGAAAAGGCGTAGGGGCGGCCCAGCAGCTGCTGTGCCTGTTCGAAGTCACCGGCAATCAGCGCCGCGCGCACTCGCGAGCTGCTGATCGGCTCAAGGCCCTCGAGCAGCGGAACCACCTCTTCGGCGGCAATGCCGGCCTCGCGCAGGGTCTGCAGATCGCCGGCGCGCTGGCGGCCGAAGCGAAAGCCGGGTCCGAACAGGGCCTGCACGGCACCGGTACGGCGCTGCAGGGCCGCGGCAAAGGTGCTGGCCGACATCGCCGCGAGTGCGTGGTCGAACCGCAGCAGCAGGACCCGGTCCACGCCCAGATCCGCCATTCCAGCCAGACGATCATGCAGCGCCATCAGCTGCAGGGTCTGCGCCGGCTGGAACAGCGCCCGCGGCGGCGGTGTGAAGGTCACCACGCAGGAGTCCAGATCAGCCGCCTTGGCCTGCGCCACCACCGCCTTGATCAGCGCCTGATGACCCAGGTGCAGACCGTCGAAGGCGCCCATGGTCAGTACGCAGCCACGATCGCTGAGAGGCGGCTGCTGCAAATGGCGATGAACCGTGGTGCTCATGAACGAATTGGGTCTGGCCGGTCGGGCGCGCGAGTATAGCGGGCAAAGTGTCGCGGACTTGCTCTAGGGACTCCCTGAGCCATGCACGCGGCCGCGACAGTACCTCCATGTCTCAGCAAGGTTGGGGTCGCCTGTAAGGCGGGCGTCGCAGGGCATAGTCTGCGCTCAAGGGCAAGACGTCCAACGCAGCTGGCGGACTTCTCAGGTGCTGTCCCGTTAGTTCTCGAGGCCCAGCGACTGATGCGGCGTTGCAGCCCTCGGGCATAGAGTGACTATGCCTTTCGGGACTGCGCCCCCGCTTGTTGGTAACGGGGGCAGACGCTGGACTCGCAACGCGGCTCGCGTGCATTGCTCAGGGAGTCCCTAGCCCAGACCGCAGCGCTGCGCGATCGCCTGCGCGAGCAGCTTGGCGCACTCCAGCACGCGCAGCTTGCCATGCGCTGGCGTGCCGCTGAGCCGAAACGGCGGCACCGAGTCGCTGACCACGAGCTCGCTGATGTCCGCCCCGCCCAAGGCGTCGCCGGCCGGCGCCACAAATAGCCCGTGCGTGGCCATTGCATAGACTTCGCTGGCGCCGTGCGCGCGGCAGGCCTTGGCCGCCCGCGCCAGGGTGCCACCGGTGTTGATCAGATCATCGATCAACACCGCCACCCGGCCCTCTACCGGACCGACCAGCAGGTCACCGCGCACGCCGTCCGGACCGCGCAGCTTCTCCATGATCGCCCGCTCCACCGGCCGCCCCAGGGCCTGCTCCAGAGCGGATCGGAAAGTCTCGGCGCGTTTGATCCCCCCAGCATCCGGCGAAACCACCACCACCTTGGCCTCGGCCAGCTTGGGCGCCAAATAGTCGACGAAAAGCGATTGCCCTTCGATGTTGTCGGCGGGAATGCGGAAGGCATTCTCGAACGAAGCCAGGTTGTGTACGTCCAGGGTCAGCATCTGATCGGCGCCCACCGCCTCAAGGATCTGCGCCAGATGGCGGGTGATCACCGGGTCACCGACGGCACCGCGCCTATCCTTGCGCGAATAGCACAGATACGGCGCCACCACGCTTACCCGCGCCGCGCCGGCCGCCTTCAACGCGCCGACGAAGAAGGTCATCCTCAGCAGCTTGCGGTCGGCACTCAGGCTGGGCTCGGCATACAGCGAATCGACCACCAAGCAATGTCGGCCGGTTACGCCTTCTAGCGCGCGGGTGCGGTGCTCGCCATCTTCGTAGACCGTTTCCTCGTGCTTGGCGATGGGCAGGTCAAGGGCAACGGCGATCTTGGGGCCCAGGTTTGGGTCGAAAGTGAAGTAAACGGGCGTTGGCATTGACTGAGCGGAGACTGGGGGACTGCGGGAATGGTGCGGGATAGCGGGGTGAATGGCCAGACAACACGGCTGCAGTAGATCAGTCGCGGAACCAAGCCGGGTGAACAGACTGGTTTCTAGGCAGGCGGGCCGTGCGTCCTCGAGTGGTAGGCAGCGCGACTGCCCGATGCCTGGACAGCGATGTCGAAGCTGCCTCCGGAGCCAGCCTGCAGGCGATACGCTGCGTTCCGACCTACGGGGTCTTTTCGGTAGGCCGGCAGATCCGATCGCCTGCAGGCAGGCTCCAACACGAGAGCGACGCGATTCCCAATTCGCGACCCGCTCTGGATTTCCTGTGGGAGCCAGCCTGCTGGCGATACGTTGCGTTCCGACCTACGGGTCTTCTCGGTAGGCCGGCAGATCCGATCTGCCTGCGGGCAGGCTCATACACAGGAGCGACGCGATTCCCAATTCGCGACCCGCACTGGCTTTCTGTGGGAGCCAGCCTGCTGGCGATACGCTGCGTTCCGACCTACGGGG
>JAUIFV010000203.1 GCA_030430155.1 Gammaproteobacteria bacterium | reverse complement strand
AGGGCGGGCCAGGCAATGACCTGCTGATCTGGAACAACGGCGACGGCAGCGACTTCTACGAAGGCGGCCCGGGCGTGGACTCGTTGCAGGCCAACGGCAGCGATGGTGACGACGAGATCGAGGTCAGCGCCGCTGCAGCCGGACAGAGCCGAGTGCGCTTCCAGCGCAACAACCTGGGCCTGTTCACCCTCGACATCGGCACCGTGGAGAACCTGCACATCGACGGCGGCGCTGGCAACGACCGTATCGACGCCACACAAGCTGGGCCGGATATGGCGCTGACCCTGGAAGGCAACGCCGGCAACGATGAACTGGCCGGCGGCGACGGCGCCGACGTGCTGCGCGGCGGTGCCGGCAACGACACCATCCTCGGCAACCGCGGCAACGACGTGGTGCTGGGTCAGGACGGCAGCGACCTCCTCATCGTCAACAACGGCGACGGCAGCGACTTCCTGGAAGGCGGCGCGGGCTTTGATTTCGTGCAGGTCAACGGCGCCAATGGCGCAGGCGACGATTTCAGCATCGACCCCAACGGGCAGCGGGTCCGCTTCCAACGCAACAATCTGGGTCTGTTCACGCTGGATATCGGCACCGTGGAGAACCTCGACGTCAACGGCCAGGGCGGCAGCGACGTGATTGTTGGATCAGTCGGGCTGAATGGGTTGATCAGCCTGGATCTGGACGGCGGCGAAGGCAACGACCTGCTGATTGGCGGCGACGGTGCCGACGTCCTCGGCGGCGGCAATGGCCAGGATCGCTGCGACGGCGGCGGTGGTCGCGACAAGCTGAGCTCCTGCGAGCTGAAGCTGCGCTAGGCCATCACTGTTCAGGAAATCGGCGACTCGCTGCCACAGGAGTCGCCGGTTCCCTTAACGGAACTGCGCGAAGTAATTCAGATCGACCTCGTACACCGTCTTCTTGACCAATCCCAGCTCTACGCGCTCGAACATTTCGACCAACTTGGCGCCGTCAACCAGCTCAACTTGTGGCGCACCGTCCCTGCAGGCTTCCTGAATTGCGGCATTGGAAAAGGCTGAGGTCGTCATCATGATTGCTTTCTCCGCTCGACCGATCATGGCGTTGCGAAAATCACCGACCTGGGCTCGCGACACCAGATTTCCTTGCGCATAGCGTTTGCATTGAAACAACACTTTGAAGCTCACGAACGGATTGATCTCCAGCGTGCCGTAGCCATCAATTCCACCATCGGCAGAGCCGCCGGTTATCTCTACGTTCTCGAATCCAGATTCCCGCAACAGCTCACGGCAGACTTTCTCAAAGGCCAGCGGACTCAGTGCCCGCAAGGTCGTCAACAGATCGCTGTTGGTAGATTCCTCAATGTCGTTCTGCGGCGGCTGCGAAGACCCGCCGAGGGCTTCGGAGTCGGATTGCCGCTTGCGATTTTCGGCATGTATACGGACCCACTTGAGGAAAATCGCGCGAGCCTCTGCCTCAGTCAACCGCGTTGCCCGACCCTTCTCCGTCAGCTTCCATGTGCCGTGCTTGGAGGAATCAAGAAATCCTTCCCAAACCAGGTACTGTCGCGCCCAAGCGACCTGGTTGTGAAAGCGACTTGCGCCGGACTTCAATGTTTCGTCCAGGACGGCGTCCGGCAGCTTCAGGTTTCGCGCGATCCGATTGGAAACTTCGCGAGGCCGACCCGAGTCACCGAGATCGCGCAGTGCGTCCAGTAGCGGACCAAACCACTTGGTGAACTCGGACTGGCTCTTGGCCACGGCGATCCCAATGCGCGGAAATGACTGGGAGGAGTATGCACGAGCAAACAAGCAGTGATCACTACTCTCACTCCCCGCTGACACCCGCCGGCACCGACCCGGTTACACTCAGCGCCGCAATCGATCAGCCGACCGGGGAGCAACCGATGAATCTACTGCTGCGGGCGGGGCTTGCCCTGCTGCTGTGCTGCGCCACTGCCGTTGGTGCCGCGCAAGACAAGGGCGAGGCAAAGGGCGGAATGAGCGCCGACACCTTTGCCGGGATGAAGCTGCGCGGGATCGGGCCGGCCTTCATGTCGGGACGCATCGCCGATGTGGCCATCGATCCGGTCGATCCCAGCATCTGGTACGTTGCGGTGGGCTCGGGCGGGGTCTGGAAGACGGTCAACGCCGGCACCACCTGGACCTCGGTGTTTGACGGTCAGGGCTCCTATTCCATCGGCACGGTGACTCTGGATCCCAGCAACCGTCACACGGTTTGGGTGGGCACCGGTGAAAACGTTGGCGGTCGCCACGCCGGCTATGGCGACGGCGTCTATCGCAGTCGCGATGGCGGCGGCACCTGGGAAAACCTGGGCCTGAAGGCATCCGAGCGCATCTCCAAGATCATCGTCCACCCGGAAGACAGCGATGTGGTCTGGGTGGCGGCGCAGGGGCCGCTGTGGTCACCGGGTGGCGAGCGCGGGCTGTATAAGACCGTCGACGGCGGCCAGAGCTGGGAGCAGGTGCTCAGCGCGGGTGAGTGGACCGGGGTCACCGACGTGGTGATCGATCCGCGCGACCCGGATCGGCTCTATGCCGCGACCTGGCAGCGCCACCGATCCGTGGCGGCCTACGTCGGCGGCGGCCCGGAGTCTGGATTGCATCGCTCCGTCGACGGCGGCGAGACCTGGGAGCGGCTGAAGACCGGTTTGCCCAAGGGCATCATGGGCAAGATCGGCTTGGCCATCTCGCCGCAGCAGCCCGACGTGCTCTACGCGGCCATCGAGCTGGAGCGCCGCAGCGGCGGCGTGTTCCGCTCCAGCGACCGCGGCAGCAGCTGGGAGAAACAATCGGACACCGTCTCCGGCGGCACCGGGCCGCACTACTACCAGGAGCTGTACGCCAGCCCGCACGCCTTCGATCGCATCTATCTGGCCAACGTGCGCATGTTGGTCAGCGACGATGGCGGCAAGACCTTCCGCGAGACCGAGCAGACTCACAAACACTCCGATGATCACTCGCTGGCCTTCCGCGCCGACGACCCCGATTACCTGTTGATCGGCAGCGACGGCGGTCTCTACGAAAGCCACGATCTGGCCAAGACCTGGCGCTACATCAAGAATTTGCCGGTCACCCAGTTCTACAAGGTCGCCGTCGATGACGACGCGCCCTTCTACAACGTCTACGGCGGCACCCAGGACAATTCCTCGCAGGGCGGTCCTTCGCGCACCGACAACCGCAACGGCATCCGCAACGACGACTGGTTCACCACCCTGTTCGGCGACGGCCATCAGTCGGCCACTGAACCGGGCAACCCGAACATCGTTTACGCCGAGTGGCAGCAGGGCAATCTGGTTCGTTACGACCGCAGCACCGGCGAGATCGTCTACATCCAGCCGCAGCCCGAGCCCGGCGACGGTCCGGAGCGCTGGAATTGGGACGCGCCCATCCTGGTCAGCGCCCACGATCCCAAGCGGCTGTATTTCGCCTCGCAGCGGGTCTGGCGTTCGGATAATCGCGGCGACACCTGGACCGCGATCTCCGGGGATCTGAGTCGCGGCATCGAGCGCATGCAGATACCGATGATGGGTCGCCAGCAGAGCTGGGATTCGGCCTGGGACATGTACGCGATGAGCAACTTCGGCTCAGTCACCTCGCTGGCCGAATCGCCCAAGGATGAGAACCTGCTCTACGCAGGTACCGACGACGGCCTGATCCAGGTCTCCGAAAACGGCGGTCAGAGCTGGCGTTCGATCGCCGTGGGCAGCCTGCCCGGGGTGCCCGATGCGGCATTTGTCAACGATATCCGCGCCGATCTGTTCGATGCCGACACGGTCTATGTGGCC
The DNA here is from genome assembly GCA_030430155.1 of Gammaproteobacteria bacterium. Taxonomy (GTDB): domain Bacteria; phylum Pseudomonadota; class Gammaproteobacteria; order Xanthomonadales; family SZUA-5; genus SZUA-5. Next base: position 4,615 of record JAUIFV010000203.1, on the reverse strand, counting down.
TTGGACAACCACAAGCAAGGGGATTTCCGGCCGATGCTGCTGCGCTCCAATGATCGCGGCCGCAGCTGGCGCTCGATGGCCGGCGATCTGCCCGAGCGGCATCTGGTCTGGCGCATCGTCCAGGATCACGTCAAACCGGAGCTGTACTTCGTGGCCACCGAGTTTGGGCTGTTCTTTACCGTCGATGCCGGTGCCAAGTGGATCAAGCTCAAGGGCGACGCGCCGACCATTTCTTTCCGCGATGTGGTCATTCAGCGCCGCGAGAACGATCTGGTCGGTGCCTCCTTCGGCCGCGGCTTCTTCATCCTCGACGACTACTCGGCGCTGCGCGAGCTGGATGCGGCGGTGCTGGAGCAGCCGGCGGCGCTGTTCACCCCGCGCAAGGCCTGGTGGTACATCGAGAAACGCCCGCTGGCCGGCGCCGGTCAGGCCTACAACGGCGACGACTACTACGTGGCGCCGAATCCGGACTTCGGCGCGCTGTTCACCTACTACCTCAAGGACGATCTGGACCCGCGCAGCGAGCAGCGCAAGAAGCGCGAGAAGCCGCTGATCGAGAAGGGCGAGAACACCCCGGTACCGAGCTGGGCAGCGCTGGAGACCGAGCGCCGCGAGCAGGCGCCGGAGGTGATGGTGGTGATCCGCGATGGCGACGGGGAAGTCGTGCGGCGGGTGCCGGCCAGCGCCAAGAAGGGCGTGCATCGGGTCAGCTGGGATCTGCGCTATCCAGCGATGGCGGCGATCGGCACCCCACCCAGCTACTTCGCTCCCGAACCGGTGAATTTTCTGGCCATGCCGGGCACCTACAGCGCCACGCTGGAGCAGCGGGTGGATGGCGTGGTCAGCCAGCTGGCCGGCCCGGTCACGGTCAGCGTGGAGCAGATGCGCACGGGCAGCCTGCCGGCCGCGCCGCTGGCCGAGACCGGGGCCTATCTGAAGCGCTTGATGGCGGTGGAGCGCGGCGTTTCCGCGACGATCCAGAAGCTGCCGGCGCTGAATACCCGAGTGGAGCAGCTCGGCCAGGCACTGGCCCGCGCGCAGAGTGCCGGCGAGCTGGATCGCCAGTACGAAGCAGCGCGCCAGCAGCTGTTTGTGCTCACCGAAGCCTTCTCCGGTAACGCCTCCAAGGCGGCCGTGGGCGAGCCCGACGTGCATCGCCTCGGCCAGCGCTTCTGGCACGCCATGCTCGGCGTGCAGTACTCCAGCTACGGTCCCACCCCGGCCCACAAGCGCAGCCTGGAGCTGGCCGAGAGCGACTACGCCGACCTGAGCGCGCGGCTGAACCAGTTCGAGCAGCAAACCCTGCCCGCGCTGGAGCAGGCCCTGCGCGACGCCGGCGCGCCGTGGTCGCCGGGAGCGGCGTTGCCGTAGCTAAGGGGCAAGGAAAGGGCCCAGAGGGTGAGGGCCCAGGGCCCAGGAGAGCAGCAAAGAATGGGCCCAGGATTCAGGGCCCAGGGCCCAGGAGAGCGGGGCAGCAGACCTGGACCCTGGGCCCTTTTCCCTGGGCCCTCGCTCCTCCGGCCACTTGCGCGCAAAGCCGCGCTGGGCCATCTTGCCCGCCCCTTTCGTCCATCCGGATCAATCCGTGAGCGCCTACAAGCACCCTGAATACCCTTTCCAGTCGCACTATCTGGATGTGCATGGCCAGCAGATGCATTACCTGGACGAGGGGCCGCAGGAAACGTCTGCGCACCCACCGGTATTGATGGTGCACGGCAACCCGACCTGGTCCTTCTTTTACCGCAAGCTGGTCTCGGCGCTGGCGCCGGAGCGGCGCTGTCTGGTGCCGGACCACATCGGCATGGGTTTTTCCGCGCGTCCGGCCAAGACCGACTACGGCTACCGGCTGGTCGACCGCATCGCCGATCTGAACAGCTTCATCGAGCAGACCGTGCCGGAGGGGCAGCTGGATCTGGTGGTGCACGACTGGGGCGGGATGATCGGCTGCGCCTGGGCGGTGAAGTATCCCAAGCGGGTGCGCCGACTGGTGATCCTCAATACCGCCGCCTTCGGCCTGCCGCCGGGTAAACGCCTGCCCTTCACCCTGAAACTGGTCCGCGATACCGCGCTGGGCGCCTTTTTGGTCAAGCGGCTCAACGCCTTTGTGGTCGGCGCGACCAAGATGGCGGTGAGGAAGCCGATGAGCCTAGCCACCCGCGCCGGCTATCTGGCGCCCTACCAAAGCGCTGAGCGGCGGCTGGCAACCTACGAGTTCGTCCACGACATCCCGCTGCATCACGGTGACCCGGGCTTCGACATCGTCCAGCAGACCGCCGAGCAGCTCGAACGCCTCAGCGACCACCCGATGCTGATCCAGTGGGGCCGTCATGACTTCGTCTTCGACGACCACTTCCTGCACAGCTGGCAAGCCCGCTTCCCCGCCGCCGACGTCGATGTCTACGAGGATGCGGGGCACTATGTGCTGGAGGACGCGGGGGATCGGGTGGTGCCGCGGGTGCAGCGCTTTCTGAGCTGAAGCTCAGGAAGCAGGGCCCAGGATTCAGGGCCCAGGGCCCAGCAAGCAATCGCTCTTCCGGTCACCACGAGTCACTATAGATTTCCCGCAAAGACTTAGAATCCCAAGCCGCGACGCCCTCCTGGGCCCTAAGCCCTGGGCCCTGGGCCCTTCCCCTGAACAGTTGCTCTAGCCGTGACCAACCAAACCACCTCAGCCCCCAACATCGCCCCCAACATTGCGGAGTACCTAACCCGCATGGCCACCGACCGCCCCCATCAGGTGGCGATCTTCGTGCCGGCTGGGCGCGATGCGGTGGGGCGGCAGGCGCATACGCATCTGAGCTATGCGCAGCTCGAGCACGAGTCCAACGCCATTGCCGCCGGGCTGGCCGCCTACGGGATCGGCCGCGGGGTGCGTACGGTGCTGATGGTGCGGCCCTCGCTGGAGCTGTTCATCCTGATGTTCGCCCTGTTCAAGGCCGGCGCGGTGCCGGTGCTGGTTGATCCGGGGATCGATAGACGGGCGCTATCGACCTGTCTGGCGCAGGCCCAGCCGGAGGCCTTCGTTGGCATTCCGCTGGCCCATTTCGGCCGGCTGCTGTTTGGCTGGGCCAGGGGCAGCATCAAGCGCAAGGTGTGGGTGGGCAAGAGCCGCTTTGGCGGCGGCATCGGCTATGCCGCGCTGCGCGAGCTGGGTGAGAAGCAGCTCGGCGGTAAGCCCGGCGGGGCGGTAGAGGTGGCCGGCGACGACACCGCGGCGATCCTGTTCACCTCCGGCTCCACCGGCGTGCCCAAGGGCGTGGTCTACCGGCATCGGCATTTCGTCGCCCAGGTGGATCTGCTGCGCTCGGCCTTCGATATCCGCCCCGGCGAGATCGATCTGCCCACCTTCCCGCCGTTTGCCCTGTTCGATCCGGCCTTGGGGATGACCACGGTGATCCCGGACATGGATCCGACCCGCCCGGCGCTGGCCGATCCGGTGCGGCTGATCCGCACCATCGAGGATTTCGGCATCTCCAATTTGTTCGGTTCGCCGGCGCTGGTCGATACCCTGAGCCGCTACGGCGCGGTGCGCGGGATCAAGCTGCCGACCATGAAGCGGGTGATCTCAGCCGGTGCGCCGGTGCCGCTGCCGGTGATCGAGCGGATGCTGAAGATGCTCCCCGCTGACGGCAAGCTGTGGACGCCCTATGGCGCCACCGAATGTCTGCCGGTGGCGGTGGTGGAGAGTCGCGAGCTGGCATCGGTGGCCAAAGGCCATACCGAGCGCGGCGCGGGTACCCTGGTCGGTCACGTGGTGTCGGCGAACAAGGTGCGCATCATCGCCTCCGACGACCAGCCGCACGAGGACTGGTCGCAGGTGCGCGAGTTGCCCAACGGACAGATCGGCGAGATCACCGTGGCCGGGCCCACTGCCACCGACCTGTATTACGGCCTGCCCGAGCAGACCACGCGCGCCAAGGTTCGCGACGGCGACGCCGTGGTCCACCGCATGGGCGACATGGGCTACTACGACGAGCAGGGCCGGCTGTGGTTCTGCGGGCGCAAATCGCAGCGCGTAGTGACCACCGGCGGCACCCTGTACACCGAGCAGGTCGAGCCGATCATTAACAGCCACCCGCAGGTCTACCGCAGCGCCCTGGTCGGCATCGGCCCGGCCGGCGCGCAAACCCCGGTGATGGTGCTGGAGCTGGAGCCGGACGTGCCCGGCAGCGAACACCAGCGCATCTTTGCCGAGCTGCGCGAACTGGCCAAGCGCCACCCGGTGAGTGCGACCCTGACCGAGTTCCGGGTCTATCCCAAGGCCTTTCCGGTGGATATACGGCATAACGCGAAGATTGGGCGGGAGAAGCTGGCAGTTTGGGCAGGGAAGAGTTAGGTGGAGCGAGGGCCCAGGGCCCAGAAAAGCGCGGCCCCCGCATGCTGTGTCGTCCTGGGCCTTTGTAGGAGCCAGCCCTGCTGGCGATTCGCTGCGCCACGGTTTACTTGAGACCTCACCGCACGCCGAATGATCCGATCGCCTGCAGGCAGGCTCCTAGTACGCCCGTAGGGGCACACACACAGCACGGTGGAGGTCCGTGTCGGGGTAAGCCAAGGCCCCGTAGTCGAAGGCAACTGCGACTCGGTGACGAGTGGTGGGGAGCAGCCGGAGGCGAAC
>JAUIFV010000202.1 GCA_030430155.1 Gammaproteobacteria bacterium | reverse complement strand
CTTCATCCATCGCTTCGTTGCGCAGCAACTCCCCGCCCTTGAGGCGTTGTTTCATCCCTTCGAGATCGGTCAGCTGGCCTGGCCGAGCGACGGGTTGGTGCTGTTCGACGGCGCCAGAGACGGTGCGGCGCTGCGTCGGCAGCGATTGGATGGGATGCAGTTCCGGCAGACTTTCAAACCCGAGCACGATGCGCTGCTACGGCTCGGCCTACGAGCGGCGGAACAGGGCGCGCAGGGCTTCGATCTGGTGCTGATGCTGCCGCCGCGACAGCGCGACTATGCGCGAGCCTGCTACGTCCGAGCGCTGCGCACGCTGAAGCCGGGTGGTCTGCTGGTAGTGGCCCAGGCCAACAGTGACGGCGCCAAATCGGTCCAGTCCGATTTGCAGCAGCTGTGCGGCTCGGTGGAGGTGCTCTCCAAGCATCGCTGCCGGGTGATCTGGACTCAATCCGGCGTCGAAAACGCCGAGTTGGCGGCGCAGTGGCTAGCCATCGATAGCCCCAGCACCATCGCCGGCAGCGATCTGTGGACCCGTCCAGGGGTGTTTTCCTACGACCGCATCGATCCGGCATCGCGCCTGCTTGCTGCGCAGCTGCCGGCGGATCTGCACGGCGCGGCCGCCGATCTGGGCGCCGGCAACGGCTATCTCAGCCGGGAACTGCTTGCCCGCTGTCCCGGCATCGTCGGCGTCGATCTGTATGAGGCCGACAGCAGGGCATTGGCGCTGGCCAGGGACAATCTGGCTATGCAGGCGTCTCAGAGCGCTTTGCAGTTTCACTGGCACGATGTCGCCAGCGGCCTGCTGGGGCGCTACGACTGCATCGTGAGCAACCCGCCCTTTCACGGGCTCGATGGCGGCGAGCGGCTCGATGTGGGTCGCGCCTTCCTACGCAGCGCCGCCGCAGCGCTCAAGCCTGGCGGCCAGTTCTACTTCGTGGCCAATCGCCATCTGCCCTACGAGGCCGATTTGGGCGATCGCTACACTCAGATTGAGACTTTGGTGCAGAGTGGGGGATTCAAGGTGGTGCGTTGTTGGATAGGTTAGGGCACAGGGCACAGGGCCCAGGGCCCAGAAGAGCAACACCCGCGCCGCCAACCGCTCTTGATCTCCTGGGCCCTTTGCCCTGGGCCCTGGGCCCTCACCCTTAGCCCTGGACCGAAGTCGGCAAGGCTCACGCTGGCCGTGAACCTGGAGGGCACAAGTGAGAATCGTTCGGCTAATCGCCAATCTGGGCTACGGCAGTCGCAAACAGGTGACCGAGCTGTTTCGCTACGGCCATGTCACCGACCCCAACGGTGAGGTGCTGTACACCGACGATCAGGTGGCTCACGAGGACATTCGTATCGACGGCGAGCCGCTGGATCCGCCGGCCGGGATGCTGCTGATGCTGCACAAGCCGGTTGGTTACACCTGTTCGCGCAAGGACCAGGGCGCGCTGGTCTACGATCTGTTGCCGCCCCGATTCGCGCTGCGCAAGCCGGCGCTGTCCAGCATCGGCCGCTTGGATCGTGATACCAGCGGCCTGCTGCTGTTTACCGACGATGGCCAACTGCAGCACCGCATCAGCTCGCCGAAGACCGGTCTGGCCAAGGTCTATCAAGCGCAGCTGGCCGAGGATCTGCGCGGCGATGAAGCGCAGACCTTCGCCAGTGGGGAACTGCTGTTGGACAACGAAGACAAGCCGCTGCTGCCGGCCGAGCTGGAGGTGTTGGCGCCGCGGCGGGTGCGATTGACCCTGCATGAGGGTCGCTATCACCAAGTGCGGCGCATGTTCGCGGCGGTGGGTAACCATGTAGTGGCGCTGCACCGCAGCCAGATTGGCGGGCTCAGTCTGGGAGACCTGCCCAGCGGCCAGTGGCGGTTGCTGCCGCCTGTGGACGTCGCCGAGCGCTTGGCGATGATCTGACAAGTTGTCACCGATCGAAGGTCGCGCAGCGGCGCCGGTCGTTTACACTCCAGCTGGTTCACTGGGGAACAAGAAGGGGAATCCATGAATCCGATCAAGCTATCCGCCATTGCGCTCGGCGCGGCCATGTTGACCTGTGCAGCGCTGCCTGCAGAGGCGCGCAAGGGGCGCCTTCAGGATATCGACTTCGGTGCGATCCGCTGCAGCGAGTTCATCTACGAATTGGCCGACGCCGACGAAGAAGACGCCGCGGCGATCTTCCTATGGCTGGACGGCTACCTTAGCGGTGTGTCCGGCGATACGGTGTTGCGCTGGAATGGGCTGGAGAACTTCGCCGAGAATCTGGTCGAGCGCTGTGACCGGCGTCCCAACGAGCGGTTGTTGGATGCTGCAGAGCGAGTAGGGATCAACTAAGGCGGCTTTCGCCACGTACCCGTGTGCCGGATTCACGTCGGCATTCGGGGTAGGCCCAGCCTGGACGGCTCAGTCCCCCAGCAGAAGTAAACAAAAAAGCCCCGGAGCGAACTCCGGGGCTTTTCCATTACTCGACTGAGGCGCGAGATTACTCGGCGCGCACGTCTTCAGCCTGCAGACCCTTCTGGCCCTGCGCGACGGTGAAGCTCACAGCCTGGCCTTCCTGCAGCGTCTTGAACCCAGTGCCCTGGATGGAGCGGAAGTGGACGAACAGATCGCTGCCGCTTTCGGGGGTGATGAAACCATAACCCTTGGCGTCGTTGAACCACTTGACCGTACCCGTTTGACGATTCGACATAGCGTTTACTTTCCTTCAAACACGTTTTTCAACACAAAAAACTCGCGACCTTGGGTCGCGACGGAACTGAGTTTGCAGGGAATAGCAGTATCGAGGGATGGCGCAGATCAGTAGATCAACAACATCGGGCCACGAATCACGGTAGCCCAAGCAAGCACAGTACGCGAAGCATAGCCGGGAACGCCGGTCAATACCACTGCACAACGGCGCATCGTTCAGCGAAGCAGGCGATCGCTTGCCTAAAGTGATTTACAATTGGTTAAAATGTTAACCAGACCACCGTTCCACGCGAGCGAACAGCGCAGACTGCCTGACGAGGCCAGACGCGGCTGGATCTCCCCGCAATGGCGCTACCGAGTCCGAAGGAGAATGCTGATGTCATCCGTACGTTGGCTGGCCCTGGCCGCCATCCTTTCCACCGCGGCGCATGCCGAAGAACTGCCGCCCGGTACCGAGATCACTCTGGAAGGAACCGTTGCCGAGGTCGTCAGCCACGACGCCTTCTGGTTCGAAGGCCGCGGTGTGCGCGTGCTGGTCTATCACCACGTGTTGTTGCCTGGCGAGGTGCACGATGGCCAACGTCTGCGCGTCCACGGCCGGGTCAGCGATGACTGGATGCGTTTGGCCGACACCGAGATCAATGCGCGGCAGATCGAGATGGTCGAGGACCTGGCGGCTGCGCCCTAGCCTGCACCAGCGTCTCACTGCCGTCACCTCGGCGGTCGCCAGGATCCACTGGCTTCCCTGCGGGGGCACTGGGTCCCGGCTCGTGGCCGGGACGACGAGTTGGGAAGGCCCAGGGATTCGGGTCCAGGGCCCGGGAGGCGCCCAGTTCGGGGCGAGGAGTAGAGACTGCCAAGCGCTCGTGAAGGTCAGTTGAAAACGCCCCCAAAAGCGCAAACTGGTTGGCGCTTTCCCGCTAAGGCACTGAAAATTATGGCCCCCGTTGCCGGTTCGCGGCGTTTTCTGCAGTGAATCTACTCAACGGAGCACATCATGAACACTAACTACACGATCTATCGCGGTGCTCGCTGGATGTTGGTTGCCGCTTCCCTGTTCTTTGCCGCCGCAGCCAGCGCGAGCAGTCTGCAGCCGGGTGCCGAGGTGGTGCTGTCAGGGACCGTCGATGAGGTGGTCAACCGAGACTCCTTCTGGATGAGCACCGAAGGTGAGCGGGTCCTGGTCTATCAGCGCATTTCGCCCCGACGGATGGTGATCAGCGGCCAAAGCGTGCGCATCCATGGCCGGGTCAGCGACGACTGGATGCGTCTGGCCGAAATCGAAGTGGACGCGCGCCGCATCGAGTCCAGCCTTACCGCGATGCGCTAGATCGAGTTCCAGTAGCCAGTTCCAGTAGCTAGAAGAGCCAGAGCAGAGACCTGCAAGTATGCGGTAGGGCCGGGCGCGACCCCCGATCAGGCGCCCGGCCCTTGGAGAGCTCAAGAGCAGTTCCAGTAGCTTTAGGGCAGTTCCAGTAGCCAGAAGAGCAGTTCCAGTGGCCAGTTCCAGTAGCTAGAAGAGCCAGAGCAGAGCCAGAGCAGCGCCAGAGCAAAGCTGAGAAGCCCGACGCACATTGCACTCAGTGGGCTGGAGCTTTGCGATAGGGCCGGGCGCATCCCCCGATCGGGCGCCCGGCCCTCACAGCGCCTATTGTGTGCCGAGGTCTAACCTCTTTCTCAGCCCTCAGCCCTCAGCCCTCAGCCCTCAGCCCTCAGCGCTCAGCCCTGGGCCCTAGTCTCCCTTCTGCAACGCCATCTGCATATCCCGCTGGCGCCGCTTCTCATCCCGCGACATCAGCCACCAGGCCACCACGGCACCGATGGAGACGACCAGGATCATCAGCGTAGCCAGGGCATTGATTTTCGGGCTGACACCCAGTCGTACCGAGGAGAAAACCTTCATCGGCAGCGTGGTCGACGATGGGCCCGAGACAAAGCTGGCGATGACCAGATCATCCAATGACAAGGTGAAAGCGAGCAGCCAGCCGGAGATCAGCGCCGGGGCGATGATTGGCAGGGTGATCACGAAAAAGACCTTGACCCGGTTGGCGCCCAGATCCATCGCCGCCTCCTCCAGCGACCGGTCCATTTCCGACAGTCGCGAGGACACCACCACGGTCACATAGGCCATACAGAAGGTGACGTGAGCGATCAGGATGGTGGTCATGCCGCGCCGCGAGCCGATGCCGATCACATCGCCCAGGGACACGAATAGCAGCAGTATCGACAAACCGATAATCACCTCGGGCATCACCAGCGGCGCGGTGATCAGCCCGCCAAACAATGTCTTGCCCGGGAATCGACGCATCCGCGTCATCACCAGTCCGGCCATGGTTCCCAGCACCACCGCCAACGAGGCGGTCATGAATGCGATCTGGATGCTGACCCAGGCCGCCGACATGATTTGGCTGTCGGCGAACAACTCGCCGTACCACTTCAGCGAGAAGCCGGCCCAGACGGTCACCAGCCGCGACTCGTTGAAGGAGTAGATGATCAGGCTCAGGATCGGCGCATAGAGGAACACGAAGCCGATCGCCAGCAGGGTCAGTGAGAGTTTGGAGTTGCCCTTGCTCATGACAGCTTGGACTCCAGTTCTTTGGACTGATGGTGATGGAAGATCATGATCGGAATCAGCAGCAGCGCCAGCATCACGATGGCCACCGCCGAGGCCACCGGCCAGTCGCGGTTGTTGAAGAACTCGCCCCACAGCACCTTGCCGATCATCAGCGTGTCCGGTCCGCCGAGCATTTCCGGAATTACGAACTCACCGACCACCGGGATCAGCACCAGCATCGAGCCGGCGATGATGCCGGCGCGGGACAGCGGCAGGGTGATCTTGATGAAGGCCTGCCAGGGCTTGGCGCCGAGGTCGTAGGCCGCCTCCAGCAGGCGGTGATCGAGCTTCACCAGATTGGCGTATAGCGGCAGGATCATGAACGGCAGATAGGCGTAGACGATGCCTACGTACACTGCCAGCGGCGTGTGCAGGATCTGCAGCGGCTCGTCGATCAGACCAATGCCCATCAGCATGTTGTTGATCAACCCGTTGTTCTTGAGGATCCCCACCCAGGCGTAGATGCGGATTAAAAAAGAGGTCCACGAGGGCAGGATCACCAGCATCAGACAGATGTTGCGATTGGCCGGCGACATGCGCGCAATGGCGTATGCCATCGGGTAGCCGATCAGCAGACAGATCGCGGTCGACACCACGGCGATGCCCAACGAACTCAAGTAGGCAGAGACGTAGACGTTGTCGCGGATCAGGTACAGATAGTTGTTGAAGCTGAGCTTCAAGGTCAGCGCGGTATCGTTCCACTCGACGATCGGCGAGTAGGGCGGCATGGCGATCAGCGCCTGCGAGAAGCTGATCTTCAGCGCGATCGCGAAGGGCACGGCGAAGAACAGCAGCATCCATAGGAAGGGCACGCCGATCACCAGCCAGCGCGGCCCGGGCAGCCGTTGGCGCAGCCAGCCGATCACCGCGTTCATGAGGTCAGCACCACGCCGGACTGATCGCCCCAGGACAGCCAGGCCTGATCATTCCAGGTGAAGGATTCGCTGGCCCAGCGGCGCACGTTGGTCATGTTGGCCAACACTCGTTTGCCGCTGGGCAAACGCACGTGGTAGACGGAATGGCTGCCCAAATAGGCGATCTCTTCGATCACCCCCTGCGCCTTGTTGTGCGGCTGCTCCGGTTCGTCCTTGCTGATCAGAATCTTCTCTGGCCGCACTGCCAGCGCCACTTCCATGCCCTCGTAGCCGGTGACGCCGTGGCCTACATACAGCGGCGCTGGCAGATCAGGGCTGCGGATGGAAATGTAGTCCTTCTCGTCGTCCTCGATCTTGCCCTCGAACAAATTGACCTGACCGATGAAGCCCGCGGTGAAGCGGGAGTTGGGCTGCTCGTAGATCTCATCCGGGGTGCCCACCTGACGGATCTTGCCCGCATCCATGATGGCGATGCGGTGGGCCATGGTCATCGCCTCTTCCTGATCGTGGGTGACCATGGCGCAGGTCACGCCCAGGCGCTCGATGATGTTGACCAGTTCCAGCTGCATCTGCGAGCGCAGCTTCTTGTCCAGCGCGCCCATTGGCTCGTCCAGCAGCAGCAGCTTGGGCCCTTTGGCCAATGAGCGGGCCAGGGCGACGCGCTGCTGCTGACCGCCGGAGAGCTGATGCGGCCTGCGCTTGGCGTAGGCGCCCATCTGCACCAGACCGAGCATCTCGTCGACTTTCTGCTTGATCTGCGCGGCCGGCATGCCGTCCTGCTTCAGCCCGAAAGCCACGTTTTGCTCCACGCTCATGTGCGGGAACAGCGCGTAGGACTGGAACATCATGTTGATCGGGCGACGATAAGGCGGCTGACCGTTCATGCGCTGGCCGTCAACCTTGACCTCACCGCGGGTGGGCTGCTCGAAACCGGCAAGCACGCGCAGCAGAGTGGATTTGCCGCAGCCTGAGGCGCCCAGCAGAGCAAAGATCTCGCCCTTGCGAATGGCCAGATTGACCTCGTCAACGGCGACGAAGCCGTCGTACTCCTTGCGGATGTCGACCAGTTGGACGTAGTTTTCCGCGCCTAGCATCTCCTGTCGTGGCGCCGCGCTGCCGGCGCTGGACGGCTGCTGCTCACTGCTCATGGCCAAGCTGCTCCTGCTGGTCCGTTCTCGATGTCAGCACAGCGGACCACCTGGTGGTCCGCTGGCCGTTTGACCCGGCGCCGGGTCTGCCCCTACTGGCCGGTCTTCAATCGGGTCCAGGTGCGGGTATAGATGCGATCCACTTCCGGCGGCAGGACGGCGAAGGTGAACAGCTTGGCCTTGGCTGCATCGGTGGGGTAGACACCCGGGTTATTGCGGATCTCCTCGTCGATCTGCTCGGCCGCAGCGGTATTGGCACTGGCGTAGGCCACGTAGTTCTGTATTCCGGCCATCACCTCTGGACGCAGCAAGTAGTCGATGAACTTGTAGGCGTTATCGACATTGGCGGCATCCTTGGGAATGGCCAGCATGTCAAACCACATCGCCGCGCCCTCGTTGGGAATCACGTAGGCCACTTCCACGCCCTGACCGGCCTCGTCGGCACGATCGGCGGCCTGGAAGATGTCGCCGGACCAGCCCACAGCCAGGCAGACGTCGCCGTTAGCCAAATCGTTGATGTATTGCGAAGAATGGAAGTAGGTGACGTGTGGACGGATCGAATTGAGCAGTTCCTCGGCTTTGGCGATCACCGCCTCGTCAAAGCTGTTGGGATCCTCGCCCAGGTAGTTCAGCGCGGTGGGAATCAGCTCCTGCGGGGTGTCCAATACCGCCACGCCGCAGCCGTTGAGCTTCTCCAGCTTCTCCGGGTTGAAGAAGATCTCCCAGCTGTCGACCACCGCGTCCTCGCCCAGCGCTTCGGCGACCTTGGCCACGTTGTAGCCAATGCCTGTGGTGCCCCAAAGGTAGGGCACCGAATGGGCGTTGCCCGGATCGGTGCCGGCAATGCGCTCCAGCAACGCGGTGTCCAGGTTGCCGTAGTTGCTCAGCTTGGACTTGTCGATCTCCATGAACACGCCGGCCTGGACTTGACGGCCGAGGAAGGATAGCGAGGGCACCACGATGTCGTAGCCGGTGTTGCCGACCACCAACTTGGCTTCCAACACCTCGTTGGAATCGAAGACGTCGTAGGTGACCTTGATCCCGGTTTCCTGTTCAAAATTGGCAATGGCGTCGTCGGAGATGTAGTCCG
>JAUIFV010000201.1 GCA_030430155.1 Gammaproteobacteria bacterium | reverse complement strand
ACGGCGGACCACAGCAGGCTGTTCGCGAGGAAGTCGCGCTCGTACTCGAGCGTCGTCTGCATCGACTCGCGGAAGTTCGCGAGGCTGAACGAGCGCCCGCCGCCGCCCGCCTCGAACGCGAGGCGCGCGATCGGTCCGGCGACGCAGAACAGCACGACCGACAGGCAGAACAAGAAGGCCGGCCAGCGCCAGTCCGCCTTGACCAGCCACCAGTAGTGCAGACAGGCCAGGGCGGCGCAAAGGTAGACCAGCTTGTGCAAGGTCTGCCAGCGCCTGCCCAGCCGGCGCATCATGCCGCGGGTGGAGGTGATTGCCAGCGGCAACATCAGCAGCCAGGCGGTAAAGCCGACGCTGATGTAGGGCCGCTTGATGATGTCTTCCAGCAGGTGGCTCAGGTCCAGCCCCAGATCCAGCAGCGCGTAGATGCTCAGATGAACGCTGGCATAGAAGAAGGCATAGAGACCGAGCATGCGACGCAGGCGAATGGGTCCACCCCAGTTCAGTAATCGACGCAGTGGGGTCATCGCCAGCGTCGCGTACAAACAGTAGAGCGCCCATTCGCCGCTGGCATGGGTGAGTTGGTCGATCGGGTCAGCGCCTAGCGCATCGTTACGCGCAAGCCAGATCCAGCGTCCAAGCGGCGCGAGCAGGGCAATGAACAGTCCCAGCTTCAGGGCCGGCAATAGGCCATCCAGACGGTCTCGCAGGCCGCTCAAAAATGCTTCGCCAGGTCGAGGTCGCTGTACAGGTGAGCGACCTGCTCGGCATAGCCGTTGAAGGGGTGGGTGTCGATGCGGCCGGCGAACAGGCGCCCGAATCCGTTGCCCGACAGGCGCCGCTCGCTGGCCTGACTCCAGCGCGGATGGTCCACGTTCGGATTGACGTTGGCGTAGAAGCCGTATTCGTTCGGTGCCGACAGATTCCAGCTGGTCGCCGGTTGGTTTTCACTGAAGTGGATGCCGGCGATCCCCTTGATGCCCTTGAAGCCGTACTTCCAGGGCACGATCAAGCGCAGCGGTGCGCCATTTTGATTCGGCAGCACGCGGCCGTAGACGCCCACCACCAGCATGCTTAAGGGGTGCATGGCTTCGTCCATGCGCAGGCCCTCGCGGTAGGGCCAGTCGAGCACGGCAAAGCGCTGCCCAGGCATCCGCTGTCGATCGTGCAATCCGATGAAGGCGACGTACTTGGCGTTGCTGGTCGGCTTGCAGGCCTCGATGACCTTGGCCAACGGGATACCCACCCACGGGATCACCATCGACCAGGCCTCCACGCAGCGCATCCTGTAGATCCGTTCCTCCAGTTGATGAGGTGCGATGAAGTCGTCCAGATCAAAGCTGCCGCTGTTTTCGACCTGGCCGCTGACTTGCAGCGTCCACGGCTTGGGCTGGAAGTTGACCGCGTACTTGGCCGGATCGGATTTGCCGGTGCCGAACTCGTAGTAGTTGTTGTAGGTGGTGACGTCATCGAAGGTGGTGAGCGCTTCGTCGGTGTCGTATGGGCTGGGTCGCTTGATGTCGCTCAGGGTCTGAGCGCTGTCGGCCAGGGCCGGCTGGCCCAATCCGCTCAGTCCAAGCCCGGCGATTCCCAACCCGCGCAGTAGCTCGCGCCGTTTGCAATACACCGATTCGGCAGTGATCTGTGAGGCCGGGATCTCGTTGGGGGACCGTATGAGCATGGCTAACCTTTTGATTTGACTTCGTTTCAATCCAGCCTGCGTACTCTGGAGTGTACGCTCAAAGAAACTGCGATAGCGCGTGGGCAGGCTGCCTAAGCAGACCGGAGCAGTCGCCATCGGCTTTCGCTAGCCAATCACGATTGGTCCGTTGCTTTCATGTTGCGGCGCGGCATAATGACGGTGAACGTCTACTGAGTGCCCCTCCCGTGAGCAGAACCTACAACTTCAGCGCTGGCCCTGCCGCGCTGCCCGAAGCCGTATTGACCCAGGCCCGCGACGAACTGCTGGATTGGCGCGATGCGCGCGCTTCGGTGATGGAAATCAGCCACCGCGATCCGGCATTCATCGCCGTCGCCGAGCAGGCCGAAAGCGATTTGCGTGAACTGATGGCGATTCCCGATGATTACCGGGTGCTGTTCTTGCAGGGTGGTGCAACGCAGCAGTTTGCGCTGATTCCACTCAATCTCGCAGCCGAAAACGACAGTGCCGATTACCTGCTGACCGGTGCCTGGGGTGAGAAGGCGGTCAAGGAAGCCGGCAGCCTGGTCAAGGCGCGGGTCTGCGCTAGCGACGCCGAGCGCGGTTTCCGCGGCATTCCGGCACAGCAAGGCTGGGATACCGACCCTGCTGCGGCCTATTTGCACTACACCCCCAACGAGACCATTCACGGCGTGGAGTTCGGATACGTCCCCGAGGCGTCAGCGCCTTTGGTCGCCGACATGTCCAGCACCATATTGTCCCGGCCTATCGATGTATCGCGCTTCGGGCTGATTTATGCCGGCGCGCAGAAGAATATCGGTCCTTCAGGGCTTACCGTGGTGATCGTCAAGGATGCGCTGCTCGCCGAACAGAAGCGGACGCTGCCGAAGATCCTCGATTATCGCGCCCATGCCGCCGCCGGGTCGATGCTCAACACGCCACCCACCTTCGGCTGGTATCTGGCAGGGCTGGTGTTCCAGTGGATCAAGGGGCAGGGTGGACTGGCGGTGATGGCCGAAAAGAATCAGGCCAAGGCAGCGCTGCTCTACGACTACATCGATGGCTCCGGTTTCTATCGCAATCCCGTTGATGCCGATGCGCGGAGCTGGATGAATGTGCCCTTTACCCTGGCCGATGCCGAGTTGGACAAAGCCTTCCTCAGCGGGGCCAAGGAAGCCGGTTTGTTGGCCCTGAAGGGCCATCGGGCGGTCGGCGGAATGCGTGCCAGCATCTACAACGCGATGCCCATCGAAGGGGTACAGGCGCTGGTGACCTACATGCAGGAATTTGCCCGCAAGCACGGCTGAACAAGGACGATCAACGATGAATGCGCCCACCTTTACGGTACGTACGCTCAACCCCATTTCGCCCAACGGGCTGTCGCGCCTGCCCGAGGCACACTATCGCCTGGACGACAGCGCCACCGACCCGGACGCGATTTTGGTGCGCTCGGCGAAGATGCACGAGATGCCGGTCAATCCGCGTTTGCTGGCGGTGGCCCGCGCTGGAGCAGGCACCAACAACATCCCCATTGATGAGCTCAGCCAGCACGGCGTGGTGGTGTTCAATGCGCCCGGCGCCAATGCCAACGCGGTCAAGGAACTGGTGATTGCCGGCATGCTGATGTCGGTGCGCAACCTGGCCGAGGCGAACAGCTTCGTTGGCCAGCTCGATCGCAACGATGCCGAACTGGACCGCAAGGTGGAAGGCGGCAAGAAAAAGTTCGTCGGTAGCGAGCTGGTGGGCCGTACTTTGGGCGTGGTGGGTTTGGGTGCGATTGGCGTCAAGGTCGCCAATGCAGCCAAGGCGCTGGGGATGCGGGTGCTGGGATTCGACCCGCACATGACCATCGAAGGGGCCTGGCAGCTGTCCAGCGATGTCGACAAGGCCGGGAGCTTGAACGAGCTCTACGCACAGTCCGATTTCGTCAGCTTCCACGTCCCCCTCAATCCTGCTACCAAAGGGCTATACGCGCCGGCCTCGCTGGCGGTGGCCAAGCCCGGCCAAGTGCTGCTCAACTTCGCTCGCGATGGGATCATTGATCACGAGGCGCTCACCCAGGGACTGGATCAGGGCACGATCAGCCGCTACATCACCGATTTTCCCTCCGCCGCGCTGATCGGTCATCCCAAGGTGCTGTCCTTCCCGCATCTGGGCGCCTCCACTCACGAGGCCGAAGAGAACTGCGCGGTGATGGTGGTCGATCAGCTGCGCGAGTTTTTGGAGCACGGCAACGTGATCAACTCGGTGAACTTCCCCAACATGCGTTTGGCTCGTGAAGGTCACCAGCGCATCTGCGTGGCCAACCGCAACAAGCCAAATATGATCGGCCAGCTTTCCCATGTGTTTGGCGAGAGCGACGTCAATATCACTCAGATGCACAACGCTTCGCGCGGTGAGTACGCCTACAACATCGTCGATGTGGATGCGCCGGTAGGGACTGATCTGATTGATGCGTTGCGGGCGATAGACGGGATACTCTCGGTGCGGGTGATCTAGCCCGAGCTGGACCAGCGGGAAATGCATGAGCGAAGGTGCTAACAACGGAAACGACGGCCAAGCGGTTCAGTCTCTGGGCGAACTGCGTGAGCGTATCGATGGCATAGACCGCCGGATCCAGGCGTTGATCACCGAGCGCGCACGATTCGCGCGGCAGGTCGGCTTGGCCAAGGGGCCGCTGAAGGAGGCCTTGGAGTACTACCGACCGGATCGCGAAGTGCAGGTGCTGCGCAACGTGATCGACCGCAACGAGGGCCCTCTTAGCAACGCCGAGTTGGTGCGCGTTTTTCGGGAGCTGATGTCGGCCTGTCTGGCCCAGCAGAATCCACTACGGGTTGCCTACCTGGGTCCGGAGGGCACTTTCAGTCAGTCCGCCGTGCTGACCCACTTCGGTCATTCCGTGCGAGCGCTGCCCATGGGAAGCTTCGAGGAGGTGTTCCAGGAAGTCGAGGCGCGGCATGCCGACTTTGGCGTTGTGCCGGTGGAGAACTCCTCCGAGGGCGCGGTCAATCACGCCCTGGATCTGTTCCTGGACACGCCGCTGAAGATCTGCGGTGAAATCGAGCTGCGTATACACCAGCACCTGCTCAGCCACGCCAGCGATTTGTCCAAGATCGAGCGCGTTTATTCGCACGCTCAGTCCTTGGGACAGTGCCGCGGCTGGCTGCGCGAGCATCTGCCGCAGGCCGAGCGCATCGCGGTCAGCAGCAATGCCGAGGCTGCACGACGGGCGCGCGGTGCGCCGGAAGCCGCAGCGATTGCCGGTGAGGCGGCGGCACAGGTCTACAACCTGCCGGTGCTGGGTCAGAGCATCGAAGACAACGTCGACAACGCGACCCGCTTTCTGGTCATCGGCAACGAGCTGTTTCCGCCCACCGGCCACGATAAGTCGTCGCTGCTGCTGGTCGGCGGGGCGCAGCCGGGATCGCTGTATCAGCTGCTCGACCCCTTCGCCCGGCACGGGATCAATATGACCCGGATCGAGTCGCGACCGTCGCGGCGTGGCAAGTGGGAGTACGCCTTCTTCATCGACATCGAGGGTCATGTTGAGGATGCGCCCATCAGGGCCGCCCTTGACGACCTCGGACCCCTTGCCGGCCAGGTTCGGGTGCTCGGCGCCTATCCGGTTTCGCTGCTTTGAGCGCGGTGGATTACCTGCGTGACGCTGCGCCCGGTTTGGCGCGCCTGCAGCCTTACGATCCAGGGCTGGACGCCATCGCTGTACGCCAGCGCTGGGGCGTGGAAGAGGTCTTTGAGCTGTCCGGCAACGAAAGCCTATGGGGCCCCAGCCCCGATGTTGCCGCTGCTTTGGCTGAGGCGACATCACGGTTGCCGTTCTATCCCGATCCATCGGCGAGGGCGCTGAAGACCGCGCTGGCGCAACTGCACGGAGTCAGCGTCGATCAGATCGTGGTCGGCAATGGCAGCCACGAACTGCTGGTGCAGATCGCCTGCACCCTGGCCGGTGCGGGGCAGCGCGTGGTCGCTGCGGAGCACGGCTTTGCGGTCTTCGCGATCGCCGGCATTCAGTGTGGCGCCGAACTGCAGCAGGTTCCGGCGCTGCCGATCGATCACGGGCAGGCGCGCAACGCCGATTCGACCGCGATGGCTGCGGCGGCGGACGGGGCTCGGATCGTCTTTGTCGCCAACCCCAACAACCCCACCGGTGGCGGCTGGGACGCGGCTACGCTGCGCGGCTTTCTCGATCAGGTGCCTGTAGACACCCTGGTCGTGATCGATGAGGCCTATGCCGAATACGTCCAGCGAACCGACTGGTGCAGCGCTGTGAGGCTGCTGCCGGACTATCCCAACCTGTTGGTCACCCGTACTTTTTCCAAAGCCTACGGGCTGGCCTCGCTACGCATCGGCTACGCGCTGTGTAGTGCCGAAATTGCCGGTCTGCTCGAGCGCACCCGGCTGACCTTCAATCTCAACCACTATGCGCAGCTGGCGGCGCTGGCGGCCATCGAGGACCAGGATCATCTGCGCCGCGTGGTTGTAGAAACGCTGGCTCAGCGCTCGCGGTGGGCCGAACAGCTGAGTGCGCTGGGCCTGCGCGTGTTTTCATCTGAAGGCAACTTCCTGCTGGTCGACTTCGAACGCCCGGCGCAACCGATCTTCGAGGCGCTGGCGGCGCACGGCGTGCTGCTGCGGCCGGTGACCGGCTACGGACTGCCCAGCTGTCTGCGTATCACCATTGCCGACGATCGCGCTTTGGATGCGTTGATCAGCGCCCTGCGCGCGGTGCTGCGATGACCCGGGGACTGGATTGGCGGGTACAGCCCGGCGGCGTCTTGCGCGGCGAGATTCGGGTGCCCGGCGACAAGTCCATTTCCCATCGCTCGATCATGCTGGCCAGCCTGGCCGAGGGACGCAGCGAAATCGATGGCTTCCTGGAAGGCGAGGACACCCGGGCCACGGCGCGGATCTTCAGTCAGCTTGGGGTTCGCATCGAAACACCGGGGCCAGGTCAGCGCGTGGTCCATGGCGTGGGGCTGCACGGCCTGCGTGCGCCCACGCAGGATCTGGACTGCGGCAACGCCGGCACCGGCATGCGTTTGATTGCCGGCATCCTCGCGGCGCAGTCCTTTCCCAGCACGCTGATAGGCGACGACTCGCTGAGCAAGCGGCCGATGGGCCGCATTACCGAGCCGCTGACTCAGATGGGCGCGCGAATAGCCAGCTCGGACGGCAAGCCGCCGCTGCAGATCACTCCGGCTGCTGCGTTGACAGCCATCGACTACAGCCCTGCCGTGGCCAGCGCGCAGGTGAAATCAGCGCTGCTGTTGGCCGGCCTCTATGCGCCAGGGGAAACGGTAGTACGCGAACCGCATCCGACCCGTGACTACACCGAGCGTATGCTGGCCGCCTTCGGATGGCCGGTAAGCATCGAACCCGGCCGGGTCAGCGTGCGCGGCGGTGGTCGCGGTACGGGCATGGCGGTACGAGTGCCGAGCGATTTCTCATCGGCCGCCTTTCCCATCGTCGCCGCCCTGGTGACGCCCGGCTCCCAGGTGCAGCTGCGCGGAGTGGGTATCGACGCCCGTCGTACCGGACTGCTCGCCGCGCTGCGGATGATGGGCGCGCAGCTGGAGGTGCGTCCAACCTCTCTAGGCGAGGCCGATATACGCATCGACCACACGCAGCTGCGCGGTGTCGATATCCCCGAGGATCTGGTTCCGGACATGATCGACGAATTCCCGGCGCTGTTCGTCGCCGCCGCCTGCGCCAACGGCACCACCCGAATCCGCGGCGCGGCCGAACTGCGGGTCAAGGAAAGCGACCGCATTGCGGTCATGGCGGCGGCGCTGCGGCGTATGGGAGTGGAGGTGACCGAGTACGCCGACGGCGTCGACATCGTCGGCGGAGGGCTTGCAGGTGCCGAGGTCGACAGCGCTGGCGATCATCGCTGTGCCATGGCCCTATGCATCGCCGCGGGCGTGGCCGGGTCTTGTTCGACGATCACCGATTGTGCGAACGTGGAGACCTCATTCCCTGATTTTGTTCAGCTCTGGGGCGCATTGGGCGGCTCCATCGAGGAAGTCGCGCATGAGTTCAGCTGATTGCATACCGGTCATCACCGTCGACGGGCCCAGCGGTTCGGGCAAGGGTACGGTGGCGCTGGCCGTGGCACAGGCGCTGGGCTGGAATTTCCTCGACAGCGGCGCGCTCTACCGTGTGGTCGGCTTGCTCAGCCTGCGCAATCCAGGCGTGCCGCCGGCGCAGTTGGCTGATGCTATCGATCTGCACTTCGACAAGGCCGCCGACGGTACGCCGCGAGTGTGGTTGGGCAGCGAGGATGTTTCACTGAGCATTCGCAGCGAAGCGGTTAGCCAGGCGGCATCGCGAGTTGCGGCCGACCCCGCCGTTCGTGCCGCCTTGGTCAAGGCGCAGCGGGACTTTCGCCAGGCGCCAGGGCTGGTGGCCGACGGACGCGACATGGGCACGGTGATCTTCAGCGATGCCGGTCTGAAGATTTTTCTCACCGCCAGCGTCGAGGAAAGGGCGCGCAGGCGGCATAAGCAGTTGATAGAAAAAGGTCAATCAGCTAATCTTGATGACCTTTTGCGAGATATTGGTGATCGCGACCGTCGAGACCGGGAGCGATCGGCTGCGCCGTTGCGAGCCGCCGAAGACGCGTTGGTTATCGATTCCACCGCCGTCGACGTCGATTCTGTGGTCCAGCAAATCCTGAGCCAGCGCGCACTCGTCGCCTCCGGCTGAGCTTCAATTCCACGCAAAAGTCCGCGGCCGGGCCCTTTTTTGGGGCTGCGGCCATTTGTACTTAACCCGCGCCGTGTTGGCGCATCAACAAGGCGGGGGACCCGGTGGCATAGCCGTCACTGCCGTCCTC
>JAUIFV010000200.1 GCA_030430155.1 Gammaproteobacteria bacterium | reverse complement strand
ATGCCGCCAGCGTTCAATCTGAGCCAGGATCAAACTCTTCAGTTTAAATCTAGCTTTTTCGTACAAGAATGAACTGACTTAAGGAATTACTTCCTCATGTAAGACACTCTCTTGTAAGGGATTTCCTCACCCAGAGCGCCCACACAAGACACTTCTTTCGCTTGAAAAAGATCAGGCCCCAAGGCCCCTCTCAATCACCCAGCAGTTCGCTGGGGAGCCGCACATAGTACATCGAAAATCGTTGCTGTCAACACCCTCAACACCAACTTCTTCGATCCACACCCCCCGCCGATTCAACGCCTGCTCGGCCGCCCAACCGCAGGGGCCGCGAATAATGCCTAAGCCGGATTCGGAGTGCAAGCGCAATCTTCGCCCGCTACGGCAGCCCCTTCCGACCGGCGCGCGGAACGACCCTTGTCGGCCCAGTGCTGACGCTGATTCCTGTTGGCCGCTGGCGGCTACTCGACCGTGACGCTCTTGGCCAGGTTGCGCGGCTGATCGACGTCTGTGCCTTTGAGCACGGCGACGTGGTAGGCGAGCAGCTGCAGCGGGACTGTGAAGATGATTGGCGCACTCAGAAAACCGCTCGCAGGGAGTGCCATCACGTGTCCGGACTGGTCCTTGAGGTTTGCAGCCACCTTGGCGTCGGCGAACACGTACATTTCGCCGCCACGGGCGCGCACTTCCTCGATATTGCTCAGCAGCTTCTCGACCAGCTGATCGTTCGGCGCCACCGCCACCACCGGCATGTTCTCGTCAACCAGGGCCAAAGGGCCATGCTTCAGCTCGCCCGCCGGATAGGCCTCGGCGTGGATATAAGAGATTTCCTTGAGTTTGAGGGCGCCTTCCATGGCGATCGGAAAGTGCACACCACGGCCGAGAAAGAGCGCGTGATCCTTGGCCACCAGGGTTTCGGCGAGCTGCTCAATCTGCGCATCCAACTGCAGCGCTTCGGCGATCGCTATCGGCAAGTGCTCCAGTTCGGCAACCAGTTGCGTGTAGCGATCGGGATCCATTCCTCTGGCTCGACCCAGCTCCAGCGCCAGCAGGGCCAGGGCGACCAGCTGGGTGACAAAGGCCTTGGTTGAAGCGACGCCGATCTCCGGCCCGGCCCGGGTCATCAGCACCAGTTCGCTTTCGCGCACCAGTGAGCTCTCGGGGACATTGCAGATTGCCAACCGACTGAGGTATCCGCGGCCGCGCGAATGGCGCAACGCGGCCAGCGTGTCACTGGTCTCGCCGGACTGGGAAACCGTGACGAACAGCGTGCCGTCGACCTGCGCCACATCACGATAGCGATATTCACTGGCGATCTCAGCGAAACAGGGTGTGCCGGCCAGACTTTCGATCCAGTAGCGGGCCACCAGCGCGGCGTGATGGCTGGAGCCGCAGGCGATGATACGCACGGCCTTGGTTGAGGCCAGTAGTTCCCGTGCTTCGACGCCGAAGATCTCGGTCAGCACCGATCCGCGATGGATGCGCCCTTCCAAAGTGTCCGCGACCGCCTGGGTCTGCTCGTGTATCTCCTTGCGCATGAAATGGCGATAACCGCCCTTATCGACTGTCCCCGAATGCAGGGTGGTGATCTTCACCGGTCGTTCGACGCGCTGCCCGGTGTCATCGAACACGCTGATCTGCTCAGGGTCCAGTACGGCGATATCGCCCTCCTCCAGATAGATGAAGCGCCGCGTTTGCGCCAATAGCGCGTAGACGTCGGAGGCCAGATAGTTGCCTTCGCCTTCGCCCAGACCCACCACCAGCGGCGATCCGCGCCGCGCGCCGATCACCCGAGTGGGTTCACGGCTGCTCAACACCGCCAGCGCGAACGCGCCTTCCAGTCGTCCTACCGTGGTCTGGACTGCGGCAAGCAGATCATCCCCAGCTTCCTGACGCTGCTCGATCAGATGGGCGACGACCTCGGTGTCGGTGTCGCTGTCGAACTCGAAGCCGTCGGCGATCAGCTGCGCGCGCAGTTCGGCGTGGTTCTCGATGATGCCGTTGTGGACCACGCTGACTCGGTCGCGGGAGGCATGCGGATGGGCGTTGCGTTCGCTGGGGATGCCGTGGGTCGCCCAGCGGGTATGGGCGATGCCGACCGCCGCATTGAGCTGCTTATGCTGCTGCAGAGCCTCAAGCTGACTGACCTTGCCCTGCGCGCGCAGCCGCTGCAGGCCCTGGTCGCCAAGCACGGCGACGCCGGCCGAGTCATAGCCACGATACTCCAAGGCCTTCAGACCATTGATCAGCAGAGGAACGATGTCCTGACGAGCGGTTGCGCCAACGATTCCACACATATAGATCAAGCTGCGAAGTGAACAAGGCGGCAAGTCTAGCCCAGCCGCTTATCGGCGTTGACGGCCGGTGTCTGATCGATTGTGACGATTCGCGGGCGTCGAGCTTAGCTGGCTCGGATTTTTCATGAGTGTTCGTTGCGAGGGCGTTGGAGAGCCGCTGTGGTGCGGTCCGCGGATGCGGAGATCGGATCGCGCCACAGCGGCTCTCCAGCGGCCGCAGTAGAAGAATCATGAAATATCCGGGCTAACTCTTCGGCGCCTTTTTCGGCCGTTTCCAACCGGCAACCGAGCGCTGCTCGCGAGCTCGACAGATGCTCAGGCTGTGGGCAGGAGCATTCTTGGCGATCGTCGATCCAGCCGCGACGTAGGCACCTTCACCAATGCTGACCGGCGCTACCAGCTGGCTATCGGTGCCGATGAAGGCATCGTCGCCGATCACCGTGCGGTGCTTGTAGGCGCCGTCATAGTTGCAGGTGATCACCCCGGCGCTGATGTTGACCCGGGCGCCGATCTGGGCGTCGCCAAGGTAGGCCAGGTGACCGGCCTTGGCGCCGGGGCCGATCTGGGCGTTCTTCACCTCGACAAAGTTGCCCAGATGGACGCCAGCCTCGAGCACCGTGCCCGGGCGGATTCGAGCGAAGGGACCAAGTTGGCAGGCATCTTGGGTGCGCACGCCGTCCAGGTCGCAGTGGGCCTTGACCACAGTGCCGGCGCCCAGATGGGCGTTGGCGACTCGGCTGTAGGGGCCGATGCTGACGCCGTCTTCGAGCATCACCTCACCTTCGAGCACCACATCGACGTCCAGCCACACGTCCTTGCCGGCGCGGACGCTGCCGCGGATGTCGACGCGCGCCGGGTCTGCCACGCGGACCCCGGCGGCGCACAGCTCGGCCACCGCGCGGCGCTGAAAGATGCGTTCTAGCTGGGCCAACTGCAGCGGATCGTTGGCACCCTGGGCCTCTTCGGCATCGACGCAAGGCACCGCCAAGGCCGGGCGCTGCTCAGCGGCGGCGAGCGCAAAGACGTCAGTGAGATAAAACTCGCCCTGGGCATTGTCGGAACCGATCTGGCCCAGCCAGCGGCGCAAATCCTTGGCGTCCGCTGCGACGATACCGGTGTTGACGGTCTTGATGCGGCGCTGCTCGGGGTTGGCATCACGCTGCTCAACGATGGCGCTGACCCGACCGTCGGCATCGCAAACGATGCGGCCATAGCCGTGCGGATTCTCCAGATAGACCGACAGCACTGCTAGCGGCGCGGCTCGGATACCGACCAGGATATCCAGGGTACTGGGGCGCAGCAGCGGAACGTCGCCGTAAAGCACCAGCACCCGCGCGTCATCCGGAATGCCGGCCATGGCCAGTGCTACGGCATGGCCAGTGCCGTTCTGTTCCGGCTGGTGCACCCAGGTCAATGCCCGATCAGCGAAGGCCGCCTGCACCGCTTCGCTGCGATGCCCATGAACGACATGGATTGCTTGGGGTAGCAAGCGTGCCGCGCCGTCAAGCACGTGCTGCAACATGGGCCTACCGGCCAGCGGCAGCAGCACCTTGGGTAAGGAGGAGTTCATCCGCCGGCCTTCCCCGGCGGCCAGCACGACGACGTGCAAAGCTGGATTGGTCATGCCCGGAAGTGTATGCGCTCAGGGCGACGCTGCGTAGTCGGATTCACTTCTGCGCGCCAACTCCTCGGCATCTATGGGCATGATCAAGCCAAAACCTTGACCGTAGCGACAACCGGCTTCGCGCAGCAGTCGCACCTGGGCCTCACTCTCGACCGCCTCGGCGACCACCTCCAGCTGCGCTTCGCCGGCAATGCGAATCAGCGCCCGGACCTGCTTCAGGTCCTCTGCGGTACGCAGCATTCCTCCGATCAATCGATGGTCCAGTTTGATCCCGCGCAGGCGGAAATGACGCATGGTGCTGGCCCGTTCCGAGCCGCCGTCGACATCATCCAGCCATAGATCGATTCCCGCCGAGCGCAATCGGGCGATCTGCCGCTGGCCGTGGTCGGGCTTATCCCAATACAGCCGCTCGGTTAGTTCCAGGCACAGCTGCTGCGGTTCGATGCCCGCGTCCTGGACGCGCCCCTGCAGACGATCGGCAAGCGAGGTGTCGGCCCAGCTGGCCGGGTCGACGTTGAGCGAAACGAATCGTTGCTGGTCGCCGCGCAGCCACTCGGCCAGCTCGGTCAGCGCCAGATCCAACGCGAAGTCGGCCAGCGACTGTCCCAGTCCCGCGCGCAGTGCCGGCTGCAGGAAGGCGACCGGCGGCAACTCGCCCATGCTCGGGTGGTTCCAGCGCAGCAGCGCCTCGACGGCAATGATGCGGCCGCTTTCCAGGGCCACGATGGGCTGGTAGCGCAGATACAGCTGGGTCGAGCGGGCCGACGAGTTCAGCTGTGTGCCCAAGTCTTCGATCAGCCGTTGGTCCTCAACTTCATCGGTGGCCGGCTCAAAACGACACAGCACGCCGCCGCCGCGGCGCTTGGCCGCATACATCGCCAAATCAGCAGCCTTGAGCAGCGCCTTGGCATTGGCACCGTGTTCAGGAAACAAGGCCAGTCCAGCGCTGGCACTCGCTGATCGGCCGAGCAGATGGATGGATTTGAGCTCGCCAAGTTCGTTCAACACGCGCTCGGCGCAGCGCTCGGCGCGCTGCGCCGCCTCGATACCGGTGAACAATGCGAGAAATTCATCGCCGCCCAGTCGTGCCACGATGCCGTCGTCGCCCAGGCCCAGTTCGTTGGCGGCCTGTTTCAGCAGTCGCGCCGTTTCACGCAGCAGCTGATCGCCGCGTTCGTGGCCATGGGCGTCGTTGACCTGCTTGAATCCATCCAGATCGAAGAACAACAGCGCGGCGGGAGCCTTCTTGCGGTTGAGATGGGGCACGGCACGCTCGAGTTGCTCGCGAAACCGACGTCGATTGGCGAGTCCGGTAAGCGAGTCCTCCTGCGCTTCGCGGCGCATCGCCGCTTCATGTGCAGCCAGCGCTTCGCTCATCTGCGCAAAGGAGCGAACCAGTTCACCCAACTCGTCCTGGCGTTTGCTGGAGATCGGCATCTTTGCGTAGAGACCGGCGCCAAGCTGACGAGACATCACCGCCAGTTCCTGGATCGGCTTGAGCCATCCCCTGCCGATGATCCAGGCACTTCCCGCTCCCAGTATCAAAATCGCCAGACCCAAGGCGGCGAAGGATCGTCCTTGGCGGCGATGCAAGGCCGCCAGTTGCCGATCCACCTCCACACGCGCCGCGGCGCTCTCCAGTTCGATGGGGTTGAGGTGGAAGCCGACTCGAACCGCGCCTATGGGGCGATTGTTGAAGTTGATCGGTGCGGTGACTCGCAGCAGGTCCTGATCCCAGCTCAGCACTGAAGTGCCGTCCGCGGGCAGCAGCACCTGTTCGATCTGCTCGCCGAAAGCGGCCACATCGACCGAACCGTCGTGCATGACCCTGCCTGCGGCATCATAAACAACGACATCGGCAACATCAGCCTGACTTTGCACCGGGCCGAGCAGGTCCTGAATGGAGCGTAGATCAACGTAAAATAGAGGGTTCACCAAGGCCTGGCCGAGATAGTCGGCGGTCTGTGTCGCGCGCACCGCCAGGTCGGTCCTGGCCCGCTCGGCGAGTAAGGCGGCAGCACGCGCGGCAACTTCGGACTCGGTCTGCCGCAAGCCGCTCCAGAACCAGGCAAAGACGAGCAGAGTCAGCACTAGCACTGACGCGACCAGCAGGCTCAACCGAGTCGATAAGCCCAGGCGCATTACTCGACCTCCTCACGGACCCGACGCAACCAGGGTCTGAGCGCGTACAGGGCTTCCAGGTCGTCGGAAGTCGGTTCGGTGAATTGGTCGGTGCGGAAGTAGGCGGCCAACGCGCGTCGCCCTTCATCGTCCTGGTGTGCATTGAGTAGCGTCTCCAGGATCTGCTCGCGCAGCTCAGCCGGTAACCCACTTCTGATCAGCTCTATTCCGCGCGGCACTTCGGGCGACTCGGCAAAGACTCGCAAGTCGTCACGAAAGCTGGTCGGGATGCGCTCGGCATCGTTCCAGTCCTGATCGCTTACCGCAGCGGCATCGACGACGCGCTTGTGTACCCATGCGGCGCTGTTGGCCTCCAACCTGGAAAACGCGTAGCCAACCACCCCGGGGGCGGGTTTCTCCAACGGCGATACCAAAATGGCTGGCCGCAATCCCGCCTCCAAGAGCATCCCGGCTGGCAGGTAATAGGCGCTGGTTGAACTGGTGTTCTGAAAGGCAATAGTCTTGCCGGCCAGATCGGCGATAGTGTCGATGTCGCTGTCGGTGCGAGCAAAGAGTACGGTTCGGTAGCGCTTGCTGCCGCGCTTGTTCACCATCGCGATGGGCTCGGCCCCGGCTCGGTCGATCAACTGCAGGGCAACCGCGGCGGTGTCGCCTACCCAATCCACCTTCTCCTGACGCAGGTAGCTGGCCAACTGATTGGCATCTCTGGCCATGATGACCTGGCCGCGTTCGACGCCGAACTCGGCCAGGTCGGCGACCACGTAGTCCAACAGCGGCTGCAGTCTGCCTATGGTGCCGCCCGGATCATCGCTGAGCCGACCCATGACCAGCACCCGCTGGTCGGCGGCGAGTACCAAGGCGCTGCCAAGGAGCATGAGCAGCAACGTCAGATAGCGCAAGGGGCCGGCGGCGAGCGTCAGCGAAGTCGTGCGACCAGCCGATTGTTGGGATCCAGACTTGAGCACCGCCCCGCCCCATGGATCGATCTGCGCATAGTGTACCGGTCATGCAGCCGCGGCAAGACTGCCCTACAATGCGCGCCCTGCGCCGCCCAGAGTGTCAGGCATGATCGAAATCTTCAAACGCTTCACCTTCGAAGCGGCCCACCAGTTGTCTGACTATCCGGAAATCCACGGACATAGCTACAGCGTCGAAGTCCGCTGTACCGGGCCGGCGGCAGACGGGTACGTGATCCGCGAGGAGATCTTCAGCGCCGCAGTGGATGCAGTTCGGCAGCAGCTCGATCATCGCATGCTCAATCCGATCATCGAGGTGCCTACCTCGGAGAATATTGCGGTCTGGATCTGGGACCAGTTGGCGGCGGAACTGCCGCTGAGCGAGGTGCGGGTGTGGCGGGAGTCGGTGGGGTTTGGGGCGATTTATCGCGGCGTCAGGAGCTGACCCAACTGCCGCAATCCGCAGAAAAAGCAAAGCCGGGATGCTCCCGGCTCTCTCTGGTACAACAAAGTTCGCTTGGGATTAGTTCTTCAGATTTTTGCGCAGCCGCTCCAGGGCCGCGAGCTGAGCCATAGCCTGGGCCAGCTGCGCCTGGGCCTCGCCGATCTCCATGGCATCTTGCCGGTTGAGCAGTGCGCGCTCGGCTTCTTCGCGGGCGCGCTGCGCCGCCGCCTCGTCCAGATCACTGGCTCGAGCAGCGGTATCGGCCAGCACGGTCACCACGTGAGGCTGCACTTCGAGTATGCCGCCGGAGACGTAAAAGAACTGCTCGCTATTGTCGGTGCCAATGATGCGCACTTGACCCGGCTTGATGCGGGTGATCAGCGGCGCATGGCGGGGAGCGATGCCCAGCTCGCCCATCTCACCGGAAACCACCACCAGCTTGGCGTCGCCACTGAAGATTTCCGCTTCGGCGCTGACTACGTCGACACGAATGGTGCTCATGTTTCACTCTACTCCTGGTCCGGGCAATCGATCGCCCGGACCCTTTTGCTTGGCGCGGTGACCGCCGGTCACCGCTGCAAAGTCGGTTTGGTCGCTGTTAGGCGGCCTCGGCCATTTTCTTGGCCTTGGCTACGGCCTCATCGATGGTGCCGACCATGTAGAAGGCCTGCTCCGGCAACGAATCGCATTCGCCGTCGACAATCATCTTGAAGCCGCGAATGGTTTCCTTCAGCGTCACATACTTGCCCGGCGCGCCGGTGAACACTTCGGCGACGTGGAAGGGCTGCGAGAAGAAGCGCTCAATTTTGCGCGCGCGGGCCACGGCCAGCTTGTCATCTTCGCTCAGCTCATCCATGCCCAGAATGGCAATGATGTCCTTGAGTTCCTTGTAACGCTGCAGGGTGGCCTGCACGCGTCGTGCGGTCTCATAGTGCTCGGTGCCAATCACGTTCGGATCGAGCTGGCGCGAGGTGGAATCCAGCGGATCCACGGCCGGATAGATACCCAGCGAGGCGATGTTACGACTCAGCACCACGGTCGCATCCAAGTGCGCGAAGGTGGTTGCCGGGGACGGATCGGTCAGATCGTCGGCCGGTAC
>JAUIFV010000199.1 GCA_030430155.1 Gammaproteobacteria bacterium | reverse complement strand
AAGCCCCAACAGCGCTCCGAGACGCCATTTGCCCGACTTGCATCGAGCGACTGCACCCAAATTTCAACAAGCTGCTAGGCCCTGAGCCCTGGGCCCTCCCCCGCCAATTCGCCAAACAGCCCGGCCCCCACAACAAACAACCACCCCCACGGACAACCGTTCAATCAACCTCCGTCGTCTCCTCCGCCACCAGCGGCGGGGTGAAGAAGGTGGTGTTGATTTCTTCGGCCAGGCGGTGGATGCGGCTCAAGTAGTCGGTGACGTACTCGTGCAGGCCAGCGTTGAAGATGTCCTGGATGCGGGCATAGCGCAGTCGGGAGTAGAGCTCGCCGGCCTGGCGTACCACCTCGCTGCGGCGGTTGTGGGAGAGGGTTTCGACCAGGCCGAGGACGCGGGACATGCCGTAGAGCAGCGAGCGCGGGAAGTTTTCGCTGAGCATCATCAGCTCGGCGAGCTTTTGCGGGGTGATCACGTCGCGGTAGATGCGCTTGTAGGTCTCAAAGGCGCTCAACGAGCGCAGCACCGCGCCCCACTGGTAGTAGTCCACTGCCCTGCCGACGTCTTCGGCGCTGGGCAGCAGCACGTGGTACTTCACATCCAGAATGCGCGCGGTGTTGTCGGTGCGCTCGATATGGGTGCCTAAGGAGAGGAACTCGGTGGCCTCGGAGCGGTGCATGGTGCCGCGGGTGACGCCGCGGAACAGGTGCGAGCGTTCCTTGACCCAGTCAAAGAAGGCCGAGGGATTGGCGTGCAGCTTGGACTCGTTGAAGGCCTGCAGCTCCAGCCAGGTGCCGTTGATCACCTCCCACATCTCGGTGGTCAGATTGACCCGCACCGAGCGCGCGTTCTCGCGGGCCTTGCCGGCGCAGGCGATGATCGAGCTGGGGTTGTCGCGGTCGAGGGCCATGAAGGACAGCACCTGTTCGGCGCAGACCAGCGAGTAGTTGCCCTGGAAGGGAAACAGGGTGCCGGTGATCTGCAGCGGCGCGAACCACTCCTGCTCGGCGGTCTCCGGATTGCGCTTGACCAGCGACATGCGGTAGGTGACGTCGAGCACCCGGGCGGTGTTTTCGGCGCGCTCGATAAAGCGGGCCATCCAGTACAGATTGGCGGCGGTGCGGCTCAGCATGGGCGCACCTCCGCGGCGTTGCGATTGATGGTCATCATTGGTCGAGCACCCAGCTGTCTTTGACACCGCCACCCTGGGAGGAATTGACCACCAGGGACCCCTCTTTGAGCGCCACCCGGGTCAGCCCGCCGGCGACCAGCTGGGTCTGCTCACCGCTGAGCACGAAGGGGCGGATGTCGATATGCCGCGGCTGCAGCTCGTCGCCGGCATAGGTGGGCACCACCGACAGATCCAGGGTCGGCTGGGCGATGAAGCGCTCGGGGGCGTCAAGGATCCGCCGCCGGTAGGCTTCGATCTCTTCGCTGGAGGCGCGCGGGCCGATCAGCATGCCGTAGCCGCCGGAGCCGTGGGCCTCCTTGACCACCAGTTCGGGCAGATGCTCGAGCACGTAGGCCAGATCGTCCTCGCGGCGCAGCAGCCAGGTGTGCACGTTGTGCAGGATCGGCTCCTCGCCCAGGTAGAAGCGGATCATCTCCGGCACGTAGGGATAGATGGACTTGTCGTCGGCGATGCCGGTGCCGACACCGTTGGCGATGGCCACGTTGCCCTGCTTGTAGGCGTCGAATAGGCCGTAGACGCCGAGCTGGGAGTCGGAACGGAAGTGCTTGGGGTCGAGGAAATCGTCGTCGATGCGGCGGTAGATCACGTCCACCCGCTGCAGGCCTTCGGTGGTGCGCATGTAGACCACGTCGTCGACTACGGTCAGATCCTGACCTTCGACCAGCTCGATGCCCATCTGCTGGGCCAGGAAGGCGTGCTCGAAATAGGCCGAGTTGTAGATGCCCGGGGTGAGCAGCACCACGGTGGGGTCGTCGTTGTCGCGCGGGGAGATGCTGCGCAGGGTGTCGAGCAGTAGGTCGGTGTAGTGATCGACCGGGCGGATGGTCTGCTGAGCGAACAGCTCCGGGTACAGACGCATCATCATGCGCCGGTTTTCGATCATGTAGGAGACGCCCGAGGGGGTGCGCAGATTGTCCTCAAGCACGTAGTGGCGGCCGTCGGCGCCGCGCACCAGATCGATGCCGGCGATGTGCGCGTAGACGCCGTTGGGTAAGGTGACGCCCTTCATCTCCTCGCGGTACTGGCTGTTGCCGATCACCTGATCGGTCGGCACCTTGCCGGCGCGGAGGATCTCCTGGTCGTGGTAGATGTCATGCAGGAAGCGATTCAGCGCGCTGACCCGCTGAGTCAGGCCGGCGGCCAGCTCATCCCAGGTGTGGCCGGGGATGATGTGCGGCACCACATCGAAAGGAATCAGCCGCTCGGTGCTGGCGCCTTCGCCGTAGACCGAGAATGTGATGCCGACCTTGCGGAACAGCAGATCGGCGGCGTGGCGATCCTGCTGGATGCGCTCCGGCGGTTGGGTGGCCAGCCAGTCGGCCAGCGAGCGACAGTGCGGGCGGACGCTGCCGTCGGCCTCGTACATCTCGTTGTAGGGGGTGGGCATAGGAAAAAACGACTCCTTCGCGCAGGGGCGCACGTTGCGCACAGCTGTGAGGAGGGCGTGGTCGGACGTCCCTGCCGAATCTTGCGCCCCCATGGTACGGCAATTGGGATTGCCGGGTGTGTGCGGGTAGCATCGGCGCTTCGAGCCAGGATCAGGAGCGTGGGGTGAGAGGGACGATTGCTGCCTTGCTGGGCGCCTTGGTGGGCCTTAGCGCCATGCATCCGCCGGCCGCTGCGGCCCAACTGCAGCTGGAAACGGTGGCTGAGGGGCTGGAGTTTCCCTGGTCCATTGCCTTTCTGCCTGATGGCGATGCGCTGATCACCGAGCGCAGTGGACGTTTGCGGCGGTTGGCCGGCGGGGTCTTGAGCGAACCGCTTGCGGGCCTGCCGGAGGTCTATGTTGCCGGTCAGGGCGGGCTGATGGAGGTGTTGATCGACCCGCAGTTCAACGTCAATCAGCGGGTCTATCTGTCCTATGCGCACGGCGATGGCGACGCCAACGCGACCCGGGTGGCCCGCGCGACGCTGGTCGACAATGCGCTCACCGATCTGGAGGTGGTCTACACGGCCAGGCCGTGGAAGGACACGCCGGTGCACTACGGCGGGCGGATGTGCTGGGCGGCCGACGGCACGCTGATGCTGGGCCTGGGCGACGGCTTCGATTACCGCGAGGCGGCGCAGGATCTGTCCAGCGCGCTGGGCAAGATCGTGCGCATCCACGCCGACGGGGTGATTCCCGAGGACAACCCGCTGCGCGATCGCAACGGCGCCCTGGCCGAGATCTACAGCTACGGCCATCGCAACGTGCAGGGCATGGTCTGCGACACCGCCAACAATCGGATCCTGGCCCACGAACACGGCCCGCGCGGCGGCGACGAGCTGAACCGCATCGTCGCCGGCGCCAACTACGGCTGGCCGCTCGCCACTTTCGGCCTGGACTACAGCGGCGCCCAAATCAGTCCCTTCACCGAATTGGAGCGGACCCGCCCACCGCTGCTGCACTGGACGCCGTCGATCGCGCCCAGCGGGATGGCGATGGTCAGCGGAACGATGTTTGCCGATTGGGAAGGCGATCTGCTGGTTACCGCGCTGGCCGCCAAGATGCTGGTGCGGGTGCGGTTGGACGGGCGTCGGGTGGTCGAGCAGGAACAGCTGTTGGTGGATCTGGACGAGCGCTTGCGGGATGTGCGGATGGGGCCGGACGGGGCGATTTACGTGTTGACCGATAGTGTGCGGGGGCGGGTGTTGCGGGTTAGTCGGTAGGGTTCGGGAAGGGCCCAGGGCTCAGGGCATAGGGCCCAGGAAGAGCTAGGGACCGGCGTGGTATGGAGTGAAACGGATTGCGTGAAGCTTCACTGCGCGGCGAATCATTTGCGTAGAGCACAGGGCTCACGGCAATAGGGCGCAGGGAGAGTGGTTGCGGCATCGGGCGAGTTCTTGGCGGACACGCTCCGCTTTGTCCACCCTACGGGTTTGTCGCAAGTCGTGAATGGCGCTTGTAGGTTGTGCAAAGCGCAGCGTGCACGACACGGGCGTTGCCGCATCCGGTGGCCCCGAGGCGGACACGCTGCGCTTTGTCCACCCTACGAGCTTGTCGCAAGTCGTGAATGGCGGTTGTAGGTTGTGCAAAGCGCAGCGTGCACGACACGGGCGTTTTCGCATCCGGTGAACCCGAGGCGGACACGCTGCGCTTTGCCCACCCTACGGGTTTGTCGCAAGGCGTGAATGGCGGTTGTAGGTTGTGCAAAGCGCAGCGTGCACGACGGCTTTCCTGCCGTGGCGACCGTTGTCGATGTGATCGATGGGCAAAAGGCGTGAGGGCCGTTGATGTCGTTATGGTTGGCGATACGATTTCCCGGACTGGGGCTGGCCTTGCGCTGGCGGGCGGGGGTGGATGCCCTGCCCGCTCAGGCGCTGTTTGATGCCACGACCCCGAAACGCCTGTTGACCACGGTCAATGCGGCTGCCGCCGATGCCGGCGTGGCGCCGGGGATGTCGATGGTGCAGGCGCAGGCGCTATGCGCGGAGCTGCAGCTGCACGCTCGCGACGAAGCCGCTGAAAGCTCGGCGCTAGCGCAGCTGGCGACCTGGGTCTATGGCTATTCGGCGGAGGTGCGGCTTGAGCCGCCGGACCGGATCGCCCTGGAGATTGGCGCCAGCCTGAGGCTGTTCGGCGGTCGCGCCGGGCTGTGCAGGCAGCTGCTCGAGGATCTGCGGCAGCTGGGCTTTCGCGGGGTTGGCGGACTGGGGCGGTCGCTGGCGGCGGCGCGTTTGCGCTGCGATCTGGCCGTATTGGAGCGCATCAAAGACCCCCTGATCGAACCCGATGCTCGGCTGGCCGCGCTGGAGCGCACCCCGGTCAGGCTGCTGCCACTGGAGCCGCGCGCACTGTCGGTACTGGAGGGCAGCGGCATTGCCACTCTGGGTGCGCTGCTGAAGATCGCCCCGGCCGCATTGCGGCGCCGCTTCGGGCGCTCGGTGGAGGACTATTTGCAGCGGCTGCGCAACGAAATCCCCGAACCGGGCGAGCGCTTTACGCCGCCGGATCACTATGCAACCAGCCTGGAGCTGCCCTCGCCTACCGCCATCGGTGATCGACTGTGGTTTCCGCTGCGGCGGCTGATCAACGATCTGTGTCTGACCCTGCAAAGCCGGGATCTGGCGGCAGACCGCATCCTCTTGGAGTTCGAGCTGGAGCATGCCGACGATGGCTTGGATGAACGCGCCCAATCGCGCCATCCGCGTTCGCGCCGGCAGCAGCCGCGTGCTGAGCGCCCGCGCCATCAGCGCATCGAATGCGAGCTTATCGAGGCCAGCCGTGACCCGGCCCATCTGTTTGAACTGTGCCGGCAGCGTCTGGATCGCACCGAACTGGTTGGCCGGGCGCTGAGCATCCGCATCGAGGTGCCGCGGCTGCCGCCGCCCAGCGTGATCCAGGGCGATCTCTACGATCACACCGCCAAGGCCCGTGCCGACTGGCCCAAGCTGCTGGAGCGGCTGCGCGCGCGGCTGGGTGCCAGCAAGCTGCTGCGACCGCAGGCGCACGCCGATCACCGTCCGGAACGCGCCTATCTGCCCAGCGTCTGGGCCGATGGTCGGCAGCGCCTATCGAACGATAAACGGACCGATGATCCCGAAACCAAGGCGCGAATCGCCGACCTCGCCACCCGCCCAGTCTGGCTGCTGGACCAGCCGCAGCCCATCGACCCGCAGCAGCTGCAGCTGCTCAGCGACGCCGAGCGTCTGGAGGGCGGCTGGTGGGACGGCGATGACGTTCGCCGCGACTACTACCGGGCGCTGCACGTGGACGGCGGGCAGTGCTGGGTGTTTCGGGAGTTGCGCAAGCCCTATGGGTGGTTCTTGCATGGTTGGTTTGGGTAGCTGCCTAGTTCCAGTAGCCAGTTCCAGTGGCCAGGAGAGCCAAGCGCATGGCCTGTTCGAAAATACACGCGTAGGCCGTAGTGACCCGCGCCGGATGCAACGCAAGGCCGAGATGCTCGTACGGGTCTCTGCGGCGCTCTTTGTTCAAGGCAACGGGAAGACCAGGGGCTTGTGCCGCACCAGGAGCGCCGCTGAATCTGATCGTGTAGTAATTCGGCACGCGCAGATAATCGGTGAGATCAGATACAACGGCCTACGCATTCCCCGCGGCCGCGGCCTCCGCCACCCACCGCGCCACCGCACCCACTTCCGCCGGCTTGGTCATCACGCCGTCGGCGCCGGCTTCGGTGGCGGCGGCGTGGTCAGCGGGGGGTGCGCGGGCGGTGAGGACCAGAATGGGTAGTTCCAGTAGCCAGGAGAGCCAAGCGCTGTTCGAGAATGCACTCGTAGGCCGTAGTGACCCGCGCCGGATGCAACGCAAGGCCGAGATGCTCGTACGGGTCTCTGCGGCGCTCTTTGTTTAAGGCAGCGGGAAGACCAGGAGCGCCGCTGAATCTGATCGTGGAGCAACTCGCCAATCGCAAAGTGGCGGTTCGATCAGATACAACGGCCTACGCATTCCCCGCGGCCTCCGCCACCCACCGCGCCACCGCATCGACTTCCGCCGGCTTGGTCATCACGCCGTCGGCGCCGGCTTCGATGGCGGCGGCGTGGTCGGCGGGGAGTGCGCGGGCGGTGAGGACAAGGATGGGCAGCCCGCTCAGGGTTGGCTGCGCGCGGAGCAGGCGGATCAGCTGCAGGCCGTCGACGGTCGGCAGGCCGAGATCGGTGATCAGCACGTCAGGACGCTGCTGTAGGGCGTCGGCCAGCGCTGACAACGCATCGCCATGGGCGCGCACCTGCATGCCAAGTGCGCTTAGTTCATCGACCCAGCGGCCGCGTTGGGTAGGGTCGTCTTCGACCAGCAACAAACCGATTCCATCATGGGCGGTTGCCGTGTTGGTTGTCTCAAGCCCGCATTTCTCATACCTGTCCGTAGCGAGGGCGCCGAGAACGTGCTGTGGTGCGGCGCGCGGACTGGAGGGAGCACGCCGCGCCACAGCGGGGAGATCGGCGGCCGCAGTAGGAGAGGTGTGAGAAATGCGGGCTAGCCTCTCGGCATTGGAGGGAGCCGCGCAGCGGCGCAACTGCAGCTCAAATCGCGCACCGGGGCCGCGACGGGTGGCCGGCAGGCCGGTGCGGGACCAGCCGTCGCGATTGAGAGTCAGATCACCGCCCATTCGCCGCGCCAGATCGCGGGCAATGGCCAGACCGAGGCCCAGACCACGGGCGTCCGACATGCTTTGCTCGCGCTGGTCGAAGATACGCGCGGCCGCCTGCGCCTGGATACCGGGGCCTTCATCGCTTAGCGAAATCTGCACCGTTGAGTCGCCCGTCGCCGTCCAGTCCAACAGCAGCTTCCCCCCGCCGCTGAACTTCAGCGCGTTGCCGAGCAGGTTGTCGAGAATCTGCGCCAGGCGCAGGCGGTCGGCCTCCACCCACAGCTGCACATCACCCTGAATCAGCAGCGGCATCTGCCGCTCTTCGGCCAGCGGGCGGATCCTTTCGGCCACCTCGTCGACCAGCGGGGCGATGTGCACCGGCGCCATTGACACCAGCAGGTCGCCGCGCTGCACACGGGTCCAGACAAACACGTCCTCCAGCAGCGATTGGATCTGCGCGCCGGCGGCTCGGGCCAGACCCAGACGCTTGCGCTGGGGCGGCTGGGCGTCGTGCTCGGCCAGCTGCAGCAGACCGAGCAGCCCGCTCAAGGGGTTGCGGATCTCGTGGCTGAGGTGGGCCAGGAAGGCGCTCTTGTCGGCCGCATTGCGCTCGGCCCAGACCAGCTGCTCGACCTCCATCAGCTGCTGATGGCGGCGTTCGCCGCGGCGGATCACGGCACGATGGGCAGCACCGATCAGCAAAACCAGCAGCAGCGCCGCGCCAACCAGGGCCGGCCACCGCTGCCACCACGGCGCGAGCACGCTGAACGACCAAGTGGTGTTGAGCCCCTGCGATGGATCGGCGGGATGCCAGACCCGCGCCTGCATGCGGTAGCGGCCGCTGGGCAACGTACCCAGGCTGCGCTCGCCGCGCGGCGTGTCCACCCAGTCGCTGTCCGAGCCGTCAACCAAGGTCTGGAACTGCAGCGACTGCGCTTCGCTGAGCAGCGGCGATTCCAGTTTCAGGCGCAGGTCCCGATCTGCGGGCAGCAGCTTGGCCGGCTGGGCGGGATCCAAGGTCACGAGTTCGCCTTCGCGGCGCACGCTGACGGCGGTCAAGCGCAGCGAACGCAGCTTGGGCGCGCTGGGCAATCGATCCGGATCGATACGCAACAATCCGCGCATTGACGGCAGCAGCAGGCGCGTACCGTCCAGCGACAGCGGCCGACTGCTCATCTCCGCGGCCACCAGACCCAACTCCGGGGCCAGCGCGCGCCAGCTGTTGGCATCGGGTTCCAGCACGTACACGCCGGTGGGTCCGGAGGCCCACAGCCGTCCCATCGCGTCCACGGCCAGCCCACCTGTTGGGGCGCCCTTCCAGCTGACCGAGCGCCGCATCCGCCAGCCCTGCTCGTCCCGCTCAAGCTTCGCAACGCTGCCGTCCAGCGCCAGCCACCAGCCTTGAT
>JAUIFV010000009.1 GCA_030430155.1 Gammaproteobacteria bacterium | reverse complement strand
AACAAACGTGAAACTTTCGAACGGTGAGTACACCTTAGCCGTATCGTTTATGTCAGGCAGTTAAAACATGAATTTCAATTGGCCTTGAAAGACTGCAAGATGTACGAATGGCAGCTTTCAGGAATGCGCAGGTCGGAATTGAGCAGAACCGAATGTCTGGTAAGGGCCGGGCCTCGCCTAGAAGCGCGGTCAGGTTGAGTCCTGGACCGCGTCACTGCCGCGATCGGCCGGTGTGAGCCCAAATTGCATGGCGCAAAGAAATCCTTTATGGTGTATTTTCTTTCCTGGATGTC
Source organism: Gammaproteobacteria bacterium (assembly GCA_030430155.1). Taxonomy (GTDB): domain Bacteria; phylum Pseudomonadota; class Gammaproteobacteria; order Xanthomonadales; family SZUA-5; genus SZUA-5. The sequence continues at coordinate 51,902 of JAUIFV010000009.1, read as the reverse complement.
AGATTTATTTTGGCAAGCGTTGGAGATTGGCCCTAGGTCTACCCCTGTTCGGTCTCTGGAATGGATTTCGAATAAGCGGCTGCTCATTGGAACTCATGGAAGGGGCGCGTTCGTGCTTGACTTGGACTATGGAACTACAACTATCGGTGTGCCTAGCGGACTGAGAGTTGCATCCTATACTTGCACGGGCGCCGGAGACGGGGGGATTCTCTGGAATAAGGTGGAAGGAGCGACTCACTTTCTGGTTGAAGAGCGGCGGACTCCATCGGTTGTTTTTACTGGTGAGTCGACGTCGGGGCCGATAAATGCAACTAGTTTTCTACCGACCCTGATTAGCGATCCTCCTCCGGGACCTGGTGACATATTCGACGTACATCTTAGAGTGAGGGCCTGCTCGAACTCAGAATGTGGCCATTGGTCCGCTGAGGTGGTGTATCCGGCCGGCGGTGATATTTGCGACAGGGGGTGAGGGACCCGCAACAGGAGAAGCCTCCGGTCATCACCATGCGTTTCTAGGCTTTTCGATGAGGGAATCGGCGCGGGTCACGAGTCAATCTGCTCATGGCCCGCGCAATTTTGGCTAAATCGTCGCCAACCGTGCCGATATGGCGCCATCGATAGGCCCGCTCCTCTCGCTTTCGTCGCAATCGCACCAGGATTCTCTACATGAAGTGAGCAATGCAGTAGCGGTCGAATGCGATCGACTCGCCGCAGCGCGACCGATGGAGCCTGTCCCGTCGTTGTTCCACACCTTGACTTGTTTCCTTGCGATTTGTCCCTCGCGCGCGGATGATCCGCGAACCCTTCGCGCCGCCGGAAACGCCGATGAACCGCTTTACTCGCCCGCTCCTGCTCGCCATTGCCTGCGCTCTGGCCGGCTGTGCCACCCAACCCAGCGGCAAGCTGCTGGTCGCCGGCTCTGCCGACGAGGGCGAACGCCTGGCCGGCAAGCTGGCTGAAGAAGCCTATGACGGCCCGTTCTGGGCCGACCGCGCCAGCTACCCCACCGGGCACTTCAGCCCCAACTGGCTGCGCGAGGCGGCGCTGGAAGCGGCGCAGGTGCCGCAGTCCATACCTGAGGGCGTTGCGCTGCAGCGCAGTGCTGGTGAGGCGCTGAACCCGGCCATGTTTACCGCGCTGGGCCCCCGCCCGTTGGGCAACGGCGGCGGCGTCGCTGGGCGCTCCAACGTGGTGGTGTCCCATCCGACCATGCCCAACGTCGCCTGGATGGGATCTGACGGCGGCGGCGTGTGGAAGACCACCAACTGCTGCGATGCCAATACCACGTGGGTCAACACCACCGACAACTCGGCGACCATGGAGCCGATCCAGAACAGCGCGATTGGCGACCTGACCTTGGACCCGAACAACCCGGACGTGCTCTACGCCGGAACCGGTGACTTGCGCTACGGCTCCTACTCCTTCGGCTCCAACGGCATCCTCAAGTCGGTCGACGGCGGCGACAGCTGGGAGGTCAAGGGCGCCGACGTGTTCAATCCCTTCTACCCGCCCAGCGCCAATGGCGTCCCGCAGTACCAGGCCATCGGCAAGGTGGTGGTGGATCCGAACAACTCCAACATCGTCCTGGTCGGCGCCAAGACCGGCGTGTTCCTGTCCTACGATGCCGGCGACACCTGGACCGGTCCCTGCCTGAGCAACGGCTTTACCGCGCAGCGACAGGACACCACCGGCCTGATCGTCAACGACATGGGCGCTGGAGTGACCCGCATACTGGCCGCCGTGGGCACCCGCGGATTTGAAACCGCGGTGCAGCCGGACCTGAATCAGAATGGCGCCAACGGTGTCTACACCGCCACCGTCCCGTCCAGCGGCTGTCCCACCGACTGGGCCCTGGTTTCGCGTGGCGACAACGGTTGGCCTTCAGGTACCGGCGGCGGCGTGCCGGTGCCGACCAACAGCGTCGGTCGTATCGATCTGGCCGTCGCACCATCCAACAGCAGCGTCATCTACGCGCAGGTGGGATCGGCCGAAGGACCGGTGATGCTGGGGGTATGGCGTTCCACCGACGGCGGCACCAGTTGGTCGCAGATGTCAGCGAACAACTCCGCCTACGGCACCCAGGCCTGGTACAACGCGGGCGTCACTGTCGACCCGGTGGATCCGGACACAGTGATCATGAGCACGCTGCGGACCTATCGCACCACTAACGGCGGCACCAGTTTTGCCAGCATGGGTTCGGCACCGCACGTCGATCATCATGGTCGAGCCTTCGTCAACGGCGACTCCAATCGACTGCTGATCGGCACCGATGGAGGCGTCTACTACACCGGCAATGCGCAGTCCGGCTCGCCCACCTGGGTGTCACTGAACGAGACCCTGAACACCATCGAGTTCTACTCCGGCGGCATTTCGCCCAACTTCAACACCGCGCCGAACGCCAGCGCGGTGGGTGGCGCCCAGGACAACTCATGCATGGTATCGACCTGGGCCGGTGGCAATTTCGATGCCCAGCGCTGGTTCGTCCGCAACGGCGGCGACGGCTTCTGGAGCGCGATCGAGCCGATCAACCAGCAACGCTGGTACTACACCAGCCAGAACGGCAACATCCGGGTGACCAACAGCGCCTCCGGCGGTCTGGGCAGCAACTCCACGGTCAGCGCTACCCCCAGCGGCTGGGCCGGCGACCGCAAGCCCTTCATCACCAACTTCAACCTCTACCAGTACGGCGGCGAGACCACAGGCTGCCCCGCCGCAACCGGCTGCGGGCGGATCATCGCCGGCAGTTTCCGGGTCTGGGAGTCGGTCACCGGCGGCACCCCGACCACCGGCTGGAAGATCAACAGCCCGGATCTGACCAAGGGCACGCTGAATGACCGCTCGGTGATCAACCAGCTCAGCTACGCGGTCAGCACGCCCGATGTCGCCATCGCCGGCACCAATGACGGCAACGTCTGGTTCGGTTTCGACATGGGTCAGGACGTGACCAACTCGGCGACCTGGGTCAACGTCACCGACAACAACACCGTGCTGCCCAATCGCTTCATCCTCGACGTGGTCACCGACCCGGTCGACCCGCTGGTTGGCTATGCGGTGACCGGCGGCTTCGACCAGAACACCCCGGCCACCCCCGGCCACGTGTTCCAGGTCCGCTGCACCGCCAACTGCGCCACCTTCACCTGGCGCAACGTCTCCGGCAACCTGCCGAACATTCCGGTCAACAGCGTGATGGTCAATCCCAACAACCCGCGCCAGGTCTTCGCCGGCTCCGACTGGGGGCTGTACTTCACCGACGACGTGGAGGCCAACCCGGTGGTCTGGCAGAAGCACCTGGGTCTGCCCAACGTGATGATCTGGGACATGACCATCGACCGTGGCTTCACCACCCTGGCCGTGTGGACCCGCTCTCGCGGCGCCTGGGTGTGGCCGCTGCCGCAGTCGGAACTGTTTGCGAATGGGTTTGAGTAGCTTGGTTTAAGCGAAGGGCCCAGGATTCAGGGCCCAGGGCCCAGGAGTGCTTCGATGCGGTGCTTCTGGGCTTTCGTCGTTGATGCGCTTCGCTACGCGGATGAGATGATCGAAGCCTGCGTAGCTTGCGTAGGATGTGGTGAACGAAGTGAACCGCATCGGTGACACCCGTCGGCAAGCCGTCAGTTCCGATGCCACGCCAGGAGAAGTTCAGAGATTGCCCAGCAGCTGACATTCTTGCATCTACTTGCTGTGCGTGGCGCTCCATGCCGTCGCCTTCAAGAGCGCTGACAACTCATGGGCCGATGCGCTGAGCCATTGGCAATGGATGTATCTGATCTACGTCGTCGTCGCTGTTCTGATCGTCGAGTACGGGTTGCGGCGAAGGTCTTGATCGGGTGCCCGAAACACTGACCAATCAGGCCGCTTTGGCCCCCCGCAGCTTGGTCCAAACCGTCATCAACCCTACCAGTATCCCGCCGGCCACAATCCCAACCAGCGCGTTCAAACCGATCCCGGTCAAGCCCTTGAGCAGCCAGCCGACGTTCGGAACCTCGCCAGCGCTGGTGCCGGAGGCTTCGACCAGGTGGTGCAGGAAGGGGATGCCGTGGATGAGGATGCCGCCGCCGACCAGGAACATCGCCGCGGTACCGGCGATGGAGAGGAACTTGAGGAAGTAGGGAGCACCGATGACGATGCCGCGGCCGAGAGCGCGCCGGGCGCCGGCCAGGGCGCTTTCGCCGGGTTTGGCGGCGAGGTGCAGGCCCACGTCGTCGAGCTTGACGATGCCGGCGACCAGACCGTAAACGCCAATGGTCATCGCCACTGCGATGGTCACCATCACCGCCACCTGCATACCGAAACTTGCCGCTGCCACGGTGCCTAGGGTGATCACCAGGATCTCAGCCGAAAGGATGAAGTCGGTGCGGATGGCGCCGCGGATCTTGTCCTTCTCCATTGCCACCATGTCAATTTGCGGGTTGGCGATGTTGGCCAGGTGCTCGCGGTGATGGGCCTCGTCCTCCTCCTTGCTGTGCAGCAGCTTGTGGGCGACCTTCTCAAATCCCTCGTAGCACAGGAAGCCGCCGCCGATCATCAGCAGCGGCAGGATCAGCCAGGGCAAAAAGGCGCTGATCGCCAGTGCCGCGGGGACCAGAATGGCCTTGTTCTTCATCGATCCCTTGAATACCGCCCAGACTACCGGCAGCTCGCGCTCGGCGCGTACCCCGGTGACCTGCTCGGCGTTGAGGGCCAGATCATCGCCAAGCACGCCCGCGGTCTTTTTTGCGGCGACCTTGCTCAATACCGCCACGTCATCAAGGATGGTGGCGATGTCGTCGATCAACATGAAGAAGCTGCTGCCGGCCATGCGTGGCTGTTCCGGAGATTTGATAAGGCCTAGAGCTTAGCGACGAACGGCTTCGGCGCCCAGCGGGTTTGAGTCAACTGGGCCCTGGGCCCTGGATCCTGGGCCCTCGCTCTGGCCCTTCCGGTGTGACCCGTTTGTGGATTCAGCCGCGATTGACCGCCCTGCGCTTGGCCGCGAACCGCGCAAGGTCTAGGATTGAGGCTCGCCAGTTGTCGCTCCAGGGGTAGGCGATGGCCAATGCGCGTACGCGCTTCGACACGATTCGCGAGTACATGGTGCGCTCGCACAGCGCTACCAGCGGAACGCTGTACGGCAAGCCTTGCGCGCTGCTCAACGGTCACGCCTTCCTGTATCTGCATCAGGATTGGGCCGCCTTTCTGCTCAAAGGGCGGGTGCGCCTGCAGGCGCTGGCGCTGCCCGGCGCGCGTTTTTGGGACCCGCTGGGCCGAGACGGGCCGAGCATGGACTGGGTGATCGTGCCCGACACCCACTTCCTGCGCTGGGATCGATTGGCCATTGAGGCGGTCAAGGTCGCTCGGGCACACGGCCAAGGCCGACGCCCCACCGCCGGCCCGGTGGAGGGGCCGCCGCAGCCGCCGCCTGCCGCCAAGCGCTGGATCAACTCCATCAAGTCGCTGTTTGCCAAGGCCGCCGAGATTACTCTGGCCAAGCAGGAACCACCGCCGGAGCGCACCATCTCCAAGCTGTTCGCCGAAACCGGCGCCGACTTGGACGCCGGCGCCGCGGCGGACATCGCCGCGCTGGCCGATGCCGATCAGACCGACGCAGCGGCGCAGCCCACACCCGCCGCGCCAGAACAAGGCCGCGCCAGCTTCGCGGTCGAGCAGCCAACGCCGGCAGCGCCGCCACCGCCGCCGCAGGGCCGGGCCAGTTTCGGCGTCGAGGAACCCGCTCCGGCCGCGCCTCCGGCAGCGAGCGGTCGAGCCAGCTTTGCCATCGACGAGGCCGATCACTCCGCGCCCGAACCGGCTCCGCCAGCTGAGGCCAAGCCGCCAACGCCGGCCTACAGCGGCCGAGCCAGCTTCGCCGTGCCGGATGAGCCCGAACCAGCGCAGCCCGCGGCCGGCTCGCCGCCGCCAGGGGCAGCGAGTGAGCCGACCAAACCGGCACAGATCAGCCCCGTAATTAGCGATGCCGGTGGCGGGCGGGCCAGTTTCACCCTTGCAGATCAACCCGCAGCAGATCAACCCGCAGAGCCCAAGCCGGCCGCGGAAGTGCCGCCCAAGCCCGCGCAAACCACCGCTCCCGGCGGCACCGGCGCCGGGCGAGCCAGTTTCAGCCTCGCCGAGGATCCGCCCGCGACGCCGCCTGAGCCGGCAGCACCGAAAGCGCCGCCGCAGCCGCCGCCTGCCGAGCAGAGCGGCTTGAGTCTGGAAGACATGGAGGCCAGCGCCGCGCCGGTGATTACGGGCCGTGCCAGCTTTCAGGTCGGCGACGACCCGAAACCGGCCGGCAGCGAGCAAGCGGCCGCGAAGGACAAGGCCGGAGCCGAATCTGACGCGGCAGCGGCGCCGGCCGACGAGTGGGCGGAGAAGATCGCCAAGTATCAGCTGGAGGCCAGCTCTGACGAGCCGGCCAGCGGTGCCCCGATCAGCGGGCGCGCGGTGTTTTCGGCGCGCGAGCCTGATCCGCTGCCCAGCACCGAGCCCAAGTTCAAGATCAAGGAGCCGGAGCGGTCGCTCGGCCGCGCCAGTTTCAAGATCGCCGACGACGACGGGGACAGCAAGGACGACGGCGAAGCAGACTCCGACAGCCTGGAGTACGACGGCAAGGACTGAACGCTGCGCAGCGCACAGCGAGCGCCCCAGCTTGATGAGGCTCGCGCCAAAAGGTACCATTTAGGTCCTATTTAGCGCGGATCTTGCTTCGTGTTCCGACTCAACAAGCTCACCGACTACGCCACCGTGGTGATGACGCTGCTGGCCAGCGAGCCGCAACGGCTGTGCGGGGCCCCCGAAATCGCCGAGCGTGCGCGCCTGGAGCCGCCGACGGTGGCCAAGCTGCTGAAGATGCTGGCCCGGGCCGGCTTGCTGGAATCGGTACGCGGTGCCCACGGCGGCTATCGATTGGCGCGTGAGCCAGATGAAATCAGCGTGGCCGACATCCTGGTCGCGATTGACGGCCCTTTCGCGATGACCGAGTGCAGTATGCACCCCGGACAGTGCAGCCACGAGAGCCACTGCCAGGTGCGCGGCAACTGGCGCAAGATCGGCTACGCCATCGAAACCGCGCTGCGCGCGGTGACCCTGACCGACATGGTCGCGCCGGCGCAAGGCTGGACCCCCAAGGTAACCGTTGAACGCGCGCAGCCCATGCCGCGCGTGGTCATGGAGACAAACGCATGAGTGAAGCAATCGCCACCGACACGGCGCCACAAACGCCGGAGGCCATCGCCGCCCATCTGCGGCGCCGCTACGAGGCCGGCTTTGTCACCGACATCGATTCGGAGATCGTTCCGCCGGGTCTGAATGAGGAGGTGATCCGGCTGATCTCGGCCAAGAAGCAGGAGCCCGAATGGCTGACCGACTGGCGTCTGGCCGCCTACCGGCACTGGCTGACCATGACCCCGCCAGACTGGGCTCATCTACAGATCGACCCCATCGACTTCCAGGCGATCAGCTACTTCGCGCAGCCCAAGAAGGATCGCCCGCAGTCGCTGGACGAGGTCGACCCGAAGCTGTTGGAGACTTTTGAGAAGCTCGGCGTGCCGCTGCACGAGCGGGCCAGGTTGGCCGGCGTGGCGGTGGATGTGGTTTTCGACTCGGTTTCGGTCGGCACCACCTTCCAGAAGGAGTTGAAAGAGGCCGGGGTGATCTTCTGCAGCTTCTCCGAGGCGGTGCGCGAGCACCCGGAGCTGGTCAAGCAGTATCTGGGCAGCGTAGTGCCCACCGGCGACAACTATTTCGCCGCGCTCAATTCGGCGGTGTTCTCCGACGGCAGCTTCGTCTTCGTACCCAAGGGGGTGCGCTGCCCGATGGAGCTGTCGACCTATTTCCGCATCAACGCCCGCGACACCGGCCAGTTCGAGCGCACTTTGATCATCGTCGAGGACGGCGCCAAGGTCAGCTATCTGGAAGGCTGCACCGCGCCGATGCGCGATGAGAATCAGCTGCACGCGGCGGTGGTGGAACTGGTCGCGCTGGAGGAAGGCGAGATCAAGTATTCGACGGTGCAGAACTGGTATCCGGGCGATGAGAACGGCGTCGGCGGGATCTACAACTTCGTCACCAAGCGCGGCGACTGCCGTGGCGACCGCTCGCGGATCAGCTGGACCCAGGTCGAGACCGGCTCGGCGATCACCTGGAAGTATCCCAGCTGCGTGCTGCGCGGCGACGACACCGTCGGCGAGTTCTACTCAGTGGCGCTGACCCACCATCGCCAGCAGGCCGACACCGGCACCAAGATGATCCACCTGGGCAAGCGCAGCAAGAGCAAGATCATCTCCAAGGGCATCTCCGCCGGACGCGGTCAGAACACCTACCGCGGGCTGGTGAAGATGGAGAAGAACGCCGAGCAGGCGCGCAACTACACCCAGTGCGACTCGCTGCTGATCGGCAAGCAGTGCGGCGCCCACACCTTCCCCTACATCGAGGTCAAGCAGCCCAGCGCCATCGTCGAACACGAGGCCACCACCTCGAAGATCTCCGACGACCAACTGTTCTATTGTCGCTCGCGCGGGATCAGCGAAGAAGACGCGGTCAGCCTGATCGTCGACGGCTTCTGCAAGCAGGTCTTCCGCGAGCTGCCGATGGAGTTCGCGGTGGAGGCGAAGAAGCTGCTGGAGGTGAGTTTGGAAGGCGCGGTGGGATGAGCGCAGACCCCAAGAGTGAGTTGATCTCCACGGTGCGCTTGCTCCGCGACTCGGAGATTGATGCCGATAACGCAAGTTTGCGCTATTGGTTGAGCGTTCCGGTGAGCGAGCGTTTGGCCGCCGTCGAACAAATTCGATCTGAGTTCCACGCATGGAGACGCGACCATGAGCCCCGACTTGAAAGAGTTGCTCGCATTGTTGCTTTCCCATGAAGTGCGTTTCTTGATTTCCGGCGGCCACGCGTTGGCTGTGCATGGACATCCGCGCTACACCAAGGACTTGGACATCTGGCTCGCCAATGATCGAGCCAATTTGGAGAAAGCTCGCAATGCGATAGAGGCATTCGGTTTCGGCGCGGTTGGCGAGGACCTGATGTCGCTCGAGCACGGTCGCGCAATGCTGCAACTGGGGCGTGAGCCCAATCGTGTTGATCTGCTGAATTTCGCGACAGGCCTGGAATTTGAATCGGCGTGGTCCAACCGGATTGAAGCGGAGTTCGAGGGGTTGAGACTGAGCTTTCTGGGCTTGGAGGACTTCAAAACCAACAAGCGAGCAACTGGCCGCCTCGGCGACTTGGCGGATCTGGAACGTCTCGGCGAGAAAGTTGACGCCGCGGAAGCTGCCGCCGCCGCAACGCGAGGCAGAAACAAGACCGACTAGCACTAGCCGCTGGTCGATCCCATCAAGACAAGACGAGTTTGAACATGCTGAAAATCGAAAACCTCCACGTCCGCGCCGGCGACAAGCTGGTGTTGAAGGGTCTGAATCTGCAGGTCAATGCGGGCGAGGTACACGCCATCATGGGCCCCAACGGCGCGGGTAAGAGCACCCTGGCGCACATCCTCGCCGGGCGCGAAGGCTATGAGGTGGTCGACGGCGCGATCAGCTACCGCGATGAGGATCTGCTCGAGCTGGAGCCCGAAGATCGCGCCGCCGCCGGGCTGTTCCTGGCCTTCCAGTACCCGGTGGAGTTGCCTGGGGTGAACAACACCTATTTCCTGCGCGCCGCGCTGAATGCCCAGCGCAAGGCCCGCGGTGAGGCGGAGATCGACGCACCGAGTTTTCTGCGCCTGGTGCGCGAAAAGCTGGGCGTGCTGCATCTGCCCGACGATCTGCTGCAGCGCGCGGTCAACGCCGGCTTTTCCGGCGGCGAGAAGAAGCGCAACGAGATCTTCCAGATGGCCGTGCTCGAACCCACCCTGGCGGTGCTCGACGAGACCGACTCGGGGCTGGACATCGACGCGCTCAAGGTGGTCGCCGGCGGCGTCAACGCGCTGCGCGCGGCCGACCGCGCCTTCGTCGTGATCACCCACTATCAGCGCCTGCTCGACTACATCGTCCCCGACTTTGTGCACGTGCTTGCCGACGGCCGCATCGTCGAAAGCGGCGACAAGAGCCTGGCCCTGCAGCTGGAAGCGCACGGCTATGGCTGGGTCAAGGAGCGCCAGCTCAGCGAGGCCAGTGCATGAGTACGGCCCTGCTCGATCAGCTGCAGGCGCCGCTGCGCGCCCGCGCGGGCGACGACCCGGGCGCGGCGCAGGCGCTGGAAATCGCTTCCCTAGCCGGCCTGCCGGTGGCGCGTACCGAGAGCTGGCGCTATTCCTCGCTGCGCATGCTGCAGCGCGCCCTGCGCGCCGGCGAGGCGGCGCAGGCGGCCGATGTGCTGGACCTGTCCGTGCGGCAACCGGGGGAAGCCGGAACGCCCGACTGGCAGCGACTGCCCGCGGTGGTCGACGATGAGCGCCGCGACGCCGCGCAAAGCTTTGCCTGGCTGGCCCGCGCCGCCGGCTGCCATCGCCTGGTGCTGGATCAGGGCGACGCACAGCCGCTGTATCTGCAGCCACAGTCCACCCTGTCGGCCGAACTGCCGCATCGCCATCAGCAGATCCGCATCCCGGCCGGCGCGGAGCTCACCGTCATCGAGCACTATCGCGGCGAGAATGACGGCCATCTGACCAATCTGCTGCAGCAGATAGCGATCGGCGAAGGCGCCAAGGTGCACTGGCTGCGTCTGGTCGAGGCGAGCGAGCCGGACCATTTGATCGTGCGCAGTGAATTCGATCTGGCCGCCGGCGCGCGGCTGGTCCACCACAGCCTGGAGCTCAGCGGCGGCTGGAGTCGGCATGATCTGCGCGTGCGCCTGGCCGGCAAGGACGCCGAACTGGTCTCCCATGGCCTGCTGCCGCTGACCGGCAAGCGCCACGCCGACACCCAGCTGGAAGTGATCCACGCGGTCGGCGACAGCCGCTCGCAGATGCGCTGGCGCGGGGTGGCGGCGCAGCGCGCGCGGGCCATCTTCAACGGCCGCATCCTCATCGAGGCCGGCGCCGACGGCAGCGATGCGGCGCTGAACACGGCCAGCCTGCTGCTCTCACCGCACGCCGAGATCGACGCCAAACCGGAGCTGGAAATCTACGCCGACGCCGTCAAGGCGGCGCACGGCGCGGCGATCGGACAGCTCGATCCGCAGGCGCTGTTCTACATGCGCTCACGCGGTCTGCCCAAGGCGCAGGCGCGGGCCCTGCTGATGGCCTCCTTTTGTCGCCACGCGCTGGAGGATCTGCAGCCGGAGCTGTTGGCCGTGGTCGAGGCCAGGGTGGACAGCGCCATCGCCAAACTCGATCAAGGAGAGCAGCCATGAACGCCCCGACCAAAGACGCCGAGGTGGTCGATCTGCGCGGCCAGTTTCCGATCCTGCAGCGGCAGATCCACGGCAAGCCGCTGGTCTATCTGGACAGCGCCAACACGGCGCAGAAGCCGCAGGCGGTAATCGATGCGGTCAGCGAACACTATCGGCTGCACAATGCCAACGTGGCTCGCGCCGTACACACCCTGGGCGAGGAATCCACCGCGGCCTATGAGGCGGTGCGCGGCAAGATCGCCGGGCTGATCAATGCGCCCGATGCGCAGCAGATCGTCTATACCCGCGGCACCACCGAGGCCATCAATCTGGTTGCGCGCAGCTATCTGCGCCCGCGCCTGCGCGAGGGTGACGAGATCCTGGTTACCGAGATGGAGCATCACGCCAACATCGTACCCTGGCAGCTGATTGCCGCCGAGGTGGGCGCCAAGGTGGTGGCGGCGCCAGTGCTCGATGACGGCAGTCTGGATCTGGCCCGACTGGGCGAGATGATCAACGAGCGCACCCGGCTGATCGGCGTGGTCCACGTTTCCAATGTGCTGGGCACGGTCAACCCCATCGAACAGATCAGCGCTCTGGCCCGCGGCGCCGGCGTGCCGGTGCTGGTGGACGGGTCGCAGGCGGTACCGCATCTGGCCGTAGACGTGCAGGCCCTGGGCTGCGATTTCTATTGCTTCACCGGTCACAAGCTGTACGGACCCACCGCCACCGGCGCGCTGTGGGGGCGAGCCGAGCTGCTGGCGCAGATGCCGCCGTTCATGGGTGGCGGCGAGATGATCGACCGGGTCAGCTTCGACGGCACCACCTTCGCTGCCCCGCCGCATCGCTTTGAAGCCGGCACGCCGAACATCACCGGCATGATCGGCCTGGGCGCGGCCATCGACTGGCTGCAGCAGCTGGGCGTGGCTCAGCTGCGCACCCATGAGGCGGAGTTGGGCGCCTACGCTGCAGCCGCCCTGCAGGCCGTTCCCGGTTTGCGGATGATCGGCAGCGCAGCCGGCAAGGTGCCGGTGTTTTCCTTTGTCATCGACGGCGCCCACGCCCACGATCTGGCGATGATCCTCGACCAGGAGGGCATCGCGGTGCGCTCCGGCCATCATTGCGCCCACCCGCTGATGCAGCGCTTCGGCGTCTCGGCCACCCTGCGTGCTTCACTGGGGGTCTACAACACGCGCGCGGAGATTGATCTGCTCGTTGCCGGGTTGGAGCGGGCGCGGGGGATGCTGGCGTAGCTCAGGCGCGGAGAAAGGGCCCAGGGGAGAGGGCTCAGGGCCCAGCTAGGGCTGAGGGCTGAGGGCTGAGGGCTGAGGGCTGAGCAGAGAGTAGAATCGCGGCATGACCAAGCCTGCATTTTCATGAGTTTTCGTAGCGAGCCCGTCGGAGAGGCGCTGTGGTGCGGACCGCGGACTGAAGATCGGCGAAGGCGTACTCGGCAGTACGTCGAGTCGATCGTAGGGAGCAGGCCGCGCCACCGCGGCTCTCCGGCGGGCGCAGTAGAAACCTCATGAAAATGCAGGCTGGGGATCCTTCCTGGGCGGAAACCTATCGCAATGTGGTGCTGGGGCATCATCGGCAGCCGCGTAATCGGGGGCCGCTGGATGGCGCCACGCATCAGGCGCTGGGGCACAACGTGCTTTGTGGGGATCGCATCGATATGCGCCTGCGGATTGCCGATGAGCAGATCCTCGACGCACGCTTTGAGGCCGAGGCCGGCGCGCTGACCATTGCGGCGGCGTCGATGTTGACCGAGATGGTGCGCGGAATGGCGCTGGATGCCGCGCGTGACTACGCGGCTCGCGCCCGGGCCAGCCTGGAGGCCGAGCCCGACCAGCCGCTGGATCCGGATCTGGGCGAGCTGGCGGCGCTGGCTGGGGTGCGTGCCTATCCCTCGCGGCGGCGTGCGGTGACTCTGCCGATTGCCGCGCTGCAGGCAGCGTTGGCCGGCGAGAAGGCGACCACCACCGAAACTGCTTAGCGGAATGTTGTTGCCCCGCGGTTGATCAATCCCGCTATCCTTCACCCCTGTCCCTGCACTGCGGACCGACTATGACTGACTGGCTGCGCGCCTGCGGACCGGATGAATTGGCTGACGGCGAGTTCGCCATCGTCGAGTTCGACGACACCCTGGTCGCGGTTTATCGGGTGGGCGATGAGTATTTCGCCATCGAGGACGTCTGTACCCATGACGGCGGCGAGCTGGCTGGCGGTGAGCTGTGCGGTTACCAGCTGGAATGCCCGCGGCATGCTTCACGCTTCGATCTGCGCAGCGGCAAGGTGCTCGGCCCGCCAGCGTTGACCGACACCAGGGTGTTCCCGGTGCAGGTGCGTGATGACGGCATCTACACGCGAGACCATCGGTGGGACGACTAGCCCGCATTTCTCATACCTCTCCTACTGCGGCCGCCGATCTCCGCGGCGTGGCGCGGCGTGCTCCCTCCAGCCCGCTTGACGTAGTTTCGACTACGCCTACGCGGTCTTCCAGTCCGCGCACCGCACCACACCACGTTCTCGGCGCCCTCGCTACGGACAGGTATGGGAAAGGCGGGCTAGCCCACATTTCTCATACCTCTCCTACTGCGGCCGCCGTAAAGCGGCGGTGGCGCAATCTGCTCCCCGCACTCGCAGCCGCGTGGCTGCTGCTGGCCGCCGCGCCGCTGCAGGCGCAGCAATCAACGCCCGATCAGCTGGAACTGCCGCCCGGTGCGGCGGCACAGGTGGACGAGCCGCATCGTGAGCGGGTCCGCTACTGGGACGTGGATCTGCAGATACTCGCCGACGGCACCGTTCGGGTTACCGAGAAAATCACCGTGTGGGCGCAGCGCGGACAGTTTCAAAACGGCATCTATCGCGACCTGGGCGGCGACTACTTCGACTTGTACAGCGGCATGCAGCTGGCCGAGATCAACATCCTTTCCGCCTCCATCAACGGCGTCCCCGCGAACTTTCGCGTCGATGACGTCAGCGAAGGCACGCGGGTCCATATCGGCGAGGGCTCGACCGCGCTGGGACCGGGACAGCACGATTTCGAGCTGCACTATGAGATTCCGCAACGGGTACAAACCGCACTGGGCAGCAGCCTGGACTGGCTGCTGGACGGTGACTGGCAGGTGCCGGTGGACAAGACCCAGATCAGCATTCACCTGCCGCCCAATGTGGATCGGGAATCGGTCAGGCTGAGCGCCAGCGACGGTGCCAAGGTCGAGGTACTCGCCGACGGACCGCTGTGGGTGGCCATGGATCGTCGCTTGTGGCCGGGCGAGAACCTCAGCTTTGAGCTGCAGTTTCAACCGGCGCAGGGCGATGGCCATTGGCTGCAGCGCTGGCATAGCCTGCCGCGTGGCCATCGCTGGGCCTTCCTCGGTCTGCTGGCGCTGTGGGGCTATTTCCTGTGGATCTGGCTGCAGGTGGGCCGCGACCCGTCGCCGGGGCCCAGAGCGATGACCTTCGCCGCCCCGGCCGGGGTCTCGCCCGGCGGCGCGCGGCTGATCGAGCGCTTGCGCTACGAACGCCAGTCCCTGGCCGCCGACATCATAGCCCTGGCCACCTGCGGCCAGCTGCGCATCGAGCGTGACGCGGCCGGACTGACCCTGCACCGTGCCGGCGATCAGGCGCCGCAGCTGGTCGCCTTGGCCAAGCTCAAGGCTGCGCTGTTTGATCGCAGCGATACCCTGCGTATATCCCGCTCCAACTACAGCCGCCTCAACCACGCGCTGAAACGCCACCGACAGGCCCTGCTGGCGGTGCACGAGCGCACCCATTTCCGCAGCAACTTCGGCTATTGGTGGCCGGGCCTGGCGATCGCCGTGGCCACCTTCGCGGTGCTGATCCTGTTCCAGGACAGCCTGGAGAAGAGCGCCATCGGCGCGTTCATGACGGTGTGGCTGAGCGGCTGGAGCTTTGGCGTGTACATCCTGGTCAGCCAGGTGCTGACCATGTGGCGCAGCGCCGCAGGCCTGGGCGATGGCGCCGGCGCGCTGTTTCTGACCTTCTTCGCGATTCCTTTTGTGGCCGGCGAGATCTTCGGCCTGATGGTCTTTGCCGCCACCACCGGGCTGGCCGGGCTGGCGATCATCGTCGGCGCGCTGGCCGCCCTGATCGGCTTCTATCACTGGCTGAAATCGCCTACCGCGGCCGGCCGCGCTCTGCTCGATCAGGTCGAAGGCCTGCGCGAGCACCTGCGCCAGTTCGACCCCTGGGGACAGCGCGAGGGCGAGCTGGAGTGGATGATCGGCTACGCCTATGCGTTGGAGGAATGCCCGGCGATGGCCGCACAGCTGCGCGCCAAGCTCAGTGAGGTGGGCCATAGCGATGAGTTGCCGGACTGGTTTCGCGACGCCACTGGCAAAACCGCCGGCTTGAGCGATCTGATCGAAAGACTCGGGCCTTGGATGGACAAGGCGCTCAACGCGGGCCTGGCGAAGAAACGCCGCTGAGCAAGGACTCGAAGCGGCGCGGATCCGCCGCGCTGGACCGCGTACACTGCAGTTCAGCTTATCTCGGGACACGCCATGGATCGTTTTCTGCAGATCTTCAATCTCAAGTCGCTGGTGGTGATGGTGCTATCGATCATCTCCACCTACGTTTGCCTGCGCTGGGATATCAAGGCTGATTTTCCGCTCACTTTGGTCGCCACCGCGGTGATCTTCCCCATCGTGTTCTCGATCAGCGGCGCCTACAAGCGACGCGAGACCGCGCTGGGCAACTACGGCACGCTGAAGTCGCACGGTCTGGCCTTGTACTACGCCAGTCGCGACTGGCTGCCGGAGCCCTCGGCCGCCGTGATCAGTCGTTGTCGCGAGCTGCAGATCCAGCTGCTGGCACGCACTCGCGAGCTGTTCTCGGCCGAGGTCAGCCAGCTGCGCCAGCGCGAGGATGCGGTCTACGCCACCTTCTCGGAGATCTCGGTGTACATCCGTGAGCAGCTGCGCGGCAACGGCATGGTCGCCAACGAGGTCTCGCGCTGCAATCAGTACCTGAGCAAGATGATGGTGGCATTCGAGAACACCAAGCACATCTACCAATACCGCACCCCGCGCACCCTGCGCTCGTTCAGCACGGTGTTCATCTTCGTCGTGCCGATCCTCTACGGCCCCTATTTCGCCTCCGAGGCGGTGGACTACGCCACCGAGGTCACCTACGTGATGCCGGCGCTGTTCTCGCTGGTACTCGTGAGTCTGTACAACATCCAGAATCACCTCGAGAACCCCTTCGACGGCATTGGCGAAGACGACGTCACCATCAACGTCGAGGAGTTCGGCGCACGGATGGATGGCTGATGGCGCAGGCCATCATCCACGTTGCGGTGGTAGTGCGGGACTATGACGAGGCGATCGCCTTTTATGTCGGCAAGCTCGGCTTCGAATTGCTTGAGGACACCTACCAGCCCGAGCAGGACAAACGCTGGGTGGTAGTCGCCCCGCCCGGCGGCAGCGGCACGACCGTGCTGCTGGCGCGAGCCTCCAACGCCCAGCAGCAGCCCTTTGTCGGCAACCAGACCGGCGGCCGGGTGTTTCTGTTTTTGCACACCGATGATTTTGAGGCTGACTATCAGCGCATGCGCGCTGAGGGCGTTCGCTTCGTTCGTGAACCGGCGAAGCAGGAGTACGGTCAGGTGGCGGTGTTTGAGGATCTGTACGGCAATCGCTGGGACTTGCTGCAGCTGAATGAGGATCATCCGCTGCGTGGGCGGTGCGGGTAGAGGGCCCAGGGCTTAGGGCCCAGGGCCCAGAAAAGAAGAGCAACAACAAGCCGCCGTGCGCTCTTGATCTCCTGGGCCCTGGGCCCTAAGCCCTGGGCCCTTGCCCGGCCCTCAGCCCCAACCACCGGCGAAGCACCCCACCTCACCGCAACGCCAAACTCTGCCTACGCCAAACGCTGTCCTGATTGCGGTAGAACACGCTCAGGTGCGAAGGCTGATCGGCGTGCTTGAGCACCTGCAGGCTGTCCAGGCTCCGCAGCTCATATTTGCGCAGCCAGCGACCGGACTGCTTGAACTCGCGGGCGGTGAGCAGCTGGCGGCGGCTGGGCACCCAGCCGGCAAATTCGATATAGCCCACCTCGGGCGTATCGGCCTGCGGCGGCAGCACGTCGATCCGCCAGCCCTTCCCGTCCTGCTGGAACAGCCACAGCTCACGCCAGCCGTCGATGGGCTGCACCGCCAGGGCCAGCACGTCACCGGACGGACTCAAACGTGCCGACTCCGGCCACACCGTGGCATAGGTACAGCGCTCGGCGAGCAGTGGCGGCGACCCCCTGGAGCGCTCCTTTGCCGCGAGCAGGTGGACGCAGGTCTGGCCGGGCTCCGTGCCCGGAACCAGCGCGATCTGCGGACCCGACTGGGCAGCCAGGCCCTGATCGCCACCCCAACGCGAGGCGCCCACCCGCACCGCGGCCTCCTCGAAAGCACTTAGATCCTCATCGGCAAGATGGCGAGGGTCCACCGCAGCCAAGGACTGTCGTGCCGTGGCGGCGGCGGCATCGGTGGATTCGCCGCGCCGGCTGCGCTGAAAGGCCACGCTGGCCCAGACCGCGGCGCGACGTATGCGCAATCGATTGCGCTGATGTTCGGGCAGCGCCAGTTCCGCCACCCGTTCCAGCACCTCGGTGCGCCAGGCGTCGTGCTGATGGCGCTGAGTGACGGTCAGATCCGGGTCCACGCATTCGGGCCGGGTCAGCGACAGGGCGGCATCCAGCTGCAGTTCGGCGTTGGCACGCAGCGCCAGCACGCGCCTGTAGGCCTCGCCGTCGTAGCACAGCTGCATCCGACCGGCCCGCTCGAAGCTGCGGATGCGCACGCCGTAATGGGCCACCACCTCCAGATGCGCCGCCATGGTCTGATTGTCGGCGCGGCGAGCGGTGGAAACCCGCTGCGCCAGACGGTCGGCAAAGCGTCCCAATGCGCCGAAGGCCTCAGCGCCGATGGCCTCGGCCGGCGCCGCGCGCAGGTAGGCGGCGGTGTAGGCGATACCCAAGGCTTCGCTTCCGGGGCTGAACTCCAAGAAGCGCACCACAGCGAGCAGATCGGCCGCGGCTTCAGGGCGCAGATCGAGCAGCCGCAGCTGACTGTCACGCACATAGCCGCCACGCTCGCGACGATGGTCGTAGACTTGCCAGAAATCCAACCGGCGGCCGCGCAGCTCAACGCTGTCGCCCTGCCACAGCAGCGCGTGCGCGCGCGCCGAGTCGCGCGGCTCAGCGCGCAACGCGACACGATCCTCCACCACGACGGCGGTGGGCAGGACTTGCGCTGCGCTCTCCGCCGCAGCGGCCTGGGCGCAAACGCCCAGCGCAAACAGCAGCGCGCTCAGCAATCCTGGACGCTTCGCACTCATGGCCGTCCACCTGGTTGCCGGGCGTCGGCGCTGAGCAGCGTGTTGCCGATGAAGCCGCCGTCGGCCGGCGGTGGCGCGATGATCACCTGCACCTTGTCGGACAGCTTGTCGGCCAGGGTCTTCTGGATCATCAGCGGGTAGCGATCAATCAGGGCGCCGTCGCGCTCCAGCTGGGCGCTGGCCACCCTGCCCAGCTGCTCCAACCGGTAGGCTTCGGCATCGGCCAACAGCTGACGCGATTCGGCCTCGCCGGCGGCTTCGATCTTGCGCGCCGTTGCCAGGGCTTCGGCCTTCTTTACTCGCGCCAGCTTGTCGGCTTCGGCCTCCAGCTTGCGCTGTTCGATCTGCTGCTGCTTGAAGGGCAGCACGTGGCGCATCGCTTCCTCCTGCGCCCTGGCCGCGATGACTTGTTCGCGCGCGGACGCTTCGGCCTGCTTCTCACGGCGCACCTTGTCGGCTTCGGCCTGCAGCTCGGACTGCTTGACCTCCTTCTCCTTCAGCTGCAGGGTGAACTTCATTTGCTCGTTCTGCAGTTCGGCAGCCAGCATCCGGTCCATGCCGGCGCGGTAGTCGGCCGGCAGATCGATATTGCCCAGCATTACCGAACGCAACAGCAGCCCATCGGCCTGCATCAGCGGTTCCAGCTCATCGGTGATGGATTGCTGCACCTCGGGACGCTTGGTGGAGAAGATCTCGCGCACGCTGTAGCGCGACAGCACCGGATAGATCACTCCCTGCACCAGCGGCTCCACACGCTGGCCGTCGATATCGTCCGGCAGGCTCAGCACCGTCTTGCTCAGCTGCTCGGCGTCAAGCGCATAGCGTATGGATAGCTCCACACCGATCGACAAACCCTCGACAGTTTGCAGTGGCGCCTCGCCGCGCGCCGAGGCGCTGCGCTCGGGGCGGTAGATCCGATCCTGCAGGGTCAGTCGCTGCCCGCCGTGCAGCAAAGCCACATCGCCAAGGGCAAAGGCGCGCAGGGACACGCCCTGTTCGGCAAGCAGGGCGCTGAGCTCGGTACGGACTTCCTCCTGCAGCTGATGACGCTTGGACTGGAAGATCTCCGCCATGCTGTAGCGGGCGAAGTGCTTGCGCAGCAGGGATCGTGTCGCCGGCTCGACCGCGTTCTTGCCCAGGTCGTTCGGCAGCGAGGCGATCTGGGTCACGCGCTCGGCGTCAGCGGCGTAGCGCAGACTCAGCTCGGCGTACACGGAAAGCCCGTCGGCGGACTGCAGCGGCGCGCCGGCGTCGGCGTCAGCCGACGAGAACGGCCGATACTCCTGCTCCTGCACAGGATAGCGTCGCAGCGTGTGCAGCACTGGCCACACCCACACCTCCGCCTCGCCTTCGACCACATGGCCGGTGCCGGTGAGCTGATTGCGGCGCACAGCCATTTCCTCACCGCCCACGGTTTGCACCGGCGGATGGGCGTACAGCGCGTAGCCCAAGCCCAGCAAAGCGGCAACAACGATGTTGCGCCTGCTGAAGATTCGGCCGATACGGGAGTCTGGGGATATCTGTCTAGCCATTGCTCGGTTCCCTGGTTGGTGGTGCAAGTCAGCGCGATTGAGGTCGGCCACTGGGCGCAACTCCATTGGGCCGCTCAGCAACGTCACGCTTGGGTCCGCAATCGGCGCAAGCGCTGACCAATCAGGGCAAACTGCGGGCACAGACCCGCCCGACGATGGGCGAGTGCATTGCCGCACGCTCGTGCCTACTATGGTCAACTTATGAGAATCATTCTCAATTGCGAATTCTTCTCGATTGAGCTAATCTCGCGTGCCTCACTCAACGCCCTACACGCCATGTCCAGAATCCTGCTCGCACTGCTGTTTACGCTCCCCACCCTGCTCCCGGCGCAGACTCTGAATCTGTATTCGGCGCGCCACTACCAGAGCGATGAAGCGCTCTACGCCGACTTCACCAAGACCACCGGGATCAAGATCAACCGGCTGGAGTTGGGCGACGATGCGCTACTGGAGCGGCTGCGCGCCGAGGGCAAACGCAGTCCAGCCGACGCCGTTCTGCTGGTCGATGCCACCCGGCTATGGCGGGCGCAGCAGGAGGGTCTGTTCTCACCCGTTGATTCGGCCACGCTGCGCGAACGCATTCCGGCGACCATGCGCGCCGACGACGGCAGCTGGTACGGCTTTTCCACCCGGGCCAGGGTCATCATCTACGATCCGGCCAAGGTCAAACGGGAGCAGGTTGACACCTATCTGAAGCTGGCCGATCCGGTCAACGAAGGCCGTTTGTGCACGCGCTCCGGCAGCCATCCCTACAATCTGTCGCTGTTTGCCAGCGTGCTGGAGCGCCTCGGCGCTGAGCGCACCAAGGCCTGGCTGAGCGGGATGGTGAAGAACATGGCGCGGGCGCCGGTGGGCGGTGATACCGACCAGATCCGCGCGGTGGCAAGCGGCGAGTGTCAGGTGGCGATCAGCAACAGCTACTACTGGGTGCGCCTGAATCTGTCGGACAAGCCCGAGGATCGCGAGGTGGTCTCCAAAGTCGCCATGCTGTGGCCGGACCAGGACGGCCACGGCGTGCACGTCAATCTTTCCGGCGGTGCGGTCGCCGCCAATGCGCCGAACCGCGAATCGGCGGTGCGCTTTTTGGAGTATCTGGCCAGCGATCAGGCGCAGCGCTATTTCACCGCCGGCAACAACGAGTGGCCGGTGGTGGACGGCGTCGATCACGGCAATCCGGCACTGACCGCGCTGGGCGAGCACAAGGTCGATCCGCTGCCGCTGGCCAAGATCGCCAGCCGTTCGCCGCAGGCGCAGCAGCTGCTTGACGAGGTCGGCTACCGCTGATTGCTGATCCCCCGACCGGGCGGGACGATCGCCCGGTCGCTTCGGCTATGATCGGCGCCATGCATGCGCTGACGCCTATAGCTACACCACCGGGACAGGCTTGAGCAGGGGCCCGGGCAGCACTCGCGCGGTGGCGCTGTGTCTGCTGGTCGGCGGCATTCTGCTACTGCCGCTGGCCGCCCTGGTGGTCACCGCACTGCTGGGCTTCGAGGCGGAAACCCTGCTGCGTCTGGCCCGGACGGTGCTGGCCGACAGCGCCTGGACGTCGCTGCTGCTTGCTGCCGGCAGCCTCGGTGGCGCGCTGCTGATCGGCACCAGCGCGGCCTGGTGCGTGGAGCGCTTCGAGTTTGCTGGACGGCGCTGGCTGGCCTGGCTGCTGGTACTGCCGCTGGCCATGCCGACCTATGTAATCGCCTATGCGTACACCGATCTGCTGCAGTTTTCAGGCCCGCTGCAGCGCACCTTGCGCGGCTACGGCTGGGAAGGACGGCTGCCGGAGATTCGCTCGCTGAGCGGCGCCATCGCGCTGTTCGCGCTGGTGCTCTACCCCTACGTCTACCTGTTGGCGCGCACTGCTCTGGCGCAGATCTCGCTATCGCTGATCGAGGCCGGACGGCTGCTCGGCGCCAGCGGGTCGACGCTGCAGACGCGCCTGGTTCTGCCGCTGATCGCCCCAGCGCTGGTGGCCGGTGGGATGCTGGTGCTGATGGAGACCCTGGCCGATGTGGGCGCCACCCACTACTTCGGACTGGCCACCTTCTCGGCGACCATCTATAGAACCTGGTTTGCGCTGGGCCAGCGCGAGGCGGCGCTGCTGTTGGCAGTGGTGCTGCTGCTGGCGGTGGCGGCGATACACCTGATCGAAAGACGCGCCCGCGGTCGGGCCCGGCACAGCGGCAGTCATACGCATCGACCCTGGCCACGGCAGCGCTGCACGCCCCTGCAGTCCGGCGTGCTGGTGACGATACTGCTGATCCCGGTGCTGCTGGGCTTCATCATCCCGCTGGCCAATCTGCTCTGGCTGCTGCTGCGCGAGCCCATCCTCAGCACCCAGCTGGAGCGCTTCTACGACTGGAGCAAGCACAGTCTGATCCTCGGCCTGCTCGGCGCCAGCGCGACCGTGGCACTGGCCTTGGGTTTCGCCTACGCGCAGCGATTCTCGGCTGGTGCCCCGAGGCGCTGGCTGCGCCGTACTGGCGCAGCGCTGAGCTTCGGCTACGCCATCCCGGGAACCGTGATAGCGCTGGCCATCCTGTGGCCGGTGGCGCGAGCCGACAACTGGCTGGCAGACCGCTTCGACTGGCAGCAAACGCTGCTGGTGGGCAGCATCGGCGCGCTGATCTACGCCTATGTGCTGCGCTTTTTCGCCGTCGCCTGGGGCGGTATCGAGGCGGCGATGGGGCGCATGCCGGACAGCCTGGACGCCGCTGCGCGCTCGCTGGGCGCGAGCCGGCTGGGGGTATTCTGGCGGGTGCATCTGCCGCAGCTGTGGCGACCGCTGGCGGTGGCCTGGCTGCTGGTGCTGATAGACGTACTGAAGGAACTACCGGCGACGCTGATGCTGCGACCTTTCAATTTCGACACCCTCGCGGTGATCGCCCAGCAGCTGGCAGCCGACGAGCGCCTGGCCGAGGCCGCATTGCCCTCCATCGCCATCGTGTTGGTCGGTCTGCTGCCGGTGCTGGGACTCAACCAGCTGCTCAACCGCAGCGCGATTGGCGCCTCGAACGGAGAGAAAGCGTGGCCACGCTGAGCTTGAGCGACATCCGCGTGCATTATTCCGGCAGCGCCGAAGCGACGGTGGAAGGGTTCTCGCTGGCGCTGGCTAGCGGTGAGATCGCCTGCCTGCTCGGCGCCTCCGGCTGCGGCAAGACCACCGTGCTGCGCGCCGTAGCCGGCTTTCTCGCCCCGGACGCCGGGCGCATCGAACTGGCCGGCGAGACCATCGCCGACGCCGCCCGCCAGCAGCCGCCGGAGCTGCGCCGCATCGGCATGGTGTTCCAGGATTTCGCCCTGTTTCCGCACCTGAGCGTTGCCGACAACGTGGCCTTCGGACTGCGTCGCGGACCGGCCCAGCTGGCACCCGCGGAGCGCGCCGCGCGGGTCGCCGAGGCGCTCAATCTGGTCTACCTGCAGGGCTACGCCGAACGCTATCCGCACGAGCTTTCCGGCGGCCAGCAGCAGCGCGTGGCGCTGGCCAGAGCGCTGGCGCCGCGGCCGCGACTGCTGCTGTTGGACGAGCCCTTTTCCAGCCTCGACGCCGAACTACGCGAGTCGCTGTCGCTGGAGCTGCGCGCGCTGCTCAAAAGCCTGCAGATGACCGCCATGCTGGTCACCCACGATCAGCGCGAAGCCTTTGCCATGGGTGATCGCATTGCGGTGATGCGCGACGGCCGTATCGAACAGTGCGACAGCGCCTATCGCCTTTATCACCGACCGGCGACCCGCTTTGTCGCCGATTTTGTGGGCGAAGGTTGCTTCATCCCGGCCCGCTACACGCCGGTCGCTGACGGTCCGGGTCAACTGCACACCGAATTTGGCCAGCTGCCCCTGCCCGCCGGATCGCCAGAACCACCCGACGGCCCCTTGGACCTGCTGCTGCGCCCGGACGACGTGGTCCACGTCGACGTCTCAGCGCTGCGCGCGAAGGTGCTGCGGCGGCATTTTCGCGGCGCCGAGTTCCTCTACGAATTGCAGCTGGAATCCGGCCGCAGCGTGCTCGCGCTGGTGCCCAGCCACCACGATCACGCCATCGGCGAATCCATCGGCATTACCCTGGATCTGCACCATGCGATCTGCTTTCCCGCACTGCAGCCACCCGACCCGGGCAAAGCCTGAACACCATGAGCGCATGGAGTCACTCGAAGCCATCCAGGAACAGCTGGTCGGCATCCAACAGGCCGCGTAGCCGCTCCTGAAACGAGGGATTGCGCAGGTCCTCGGTCCAAACTTCGATCGCGGCAAAGGGCAGCGGCAGGGTCGATTGGCCGGCGTGAACGGCAACACCGCTGATCCAATCGGCGCTTTCAACAAAGGCCTTCTCCACATCCAATGCGTTCCAGTCGCTTTCGCTGCCGTAATCCAACGGCAAGGTCAGCTGCAGGTCGGTGAATCGATACGGCTGTAGACTGAAATTGCCGACGGTTTGGCACACCGTGTAGGTCGCGGCAGCCGCCTCTTGGATCAGTGGCCATACCGGCAGGGTATCGAAGCCCCGCACGCTGTGCCGCTCGGCACACCACCACGCGGCCAGACCAACCCGACCGCTGCCTTGGCCGATCTGCCAGAGCGTCTCCCACATATCGACCCGCTCGAAGATGGCGTGCAGCTCAATGGTCACCGGGGTGCGAGCAAAGGCCGCCAGATAGCTCATCAGGATGTCGCTGTAGGCCGCATTGAACAGCGCCGGCGTGTAGCCCGCGGCCTGGTAGGCCACCTCGTCGATGCGGCAGTGGCCCTCATAGCCGTTGGAGGAACAGGCTGCGGTGAAATAGATGTGGGCCAAAGCCGGGTGATCGTCGAAGCGCTCGCCGAGTGCCGCAATCAGCACCTGTTTGTCGGCCAGGTAGGCGGCATCCCAGGGCAGGCACATGCTCGCTGGCTCGCCGCGAAACAGAAAATCGAACAACACGCAGCGCGACTTGGTTGCCGCCGGGGCGTGATCGCCATCGCCAATGGCCAGAGCCACCTTCAGCCCCAGCTGTGCCGCACTGTCCAGATTGAGCTCGATGGTGTCGAGCAGGCAATCCATGTCGTCACCGCACAGGTTCCAACCGGCACGGACCAGGATCCCGTCCTGGCCGGAAATGCGCGGTGAGCGCGCGACGATGTCATCACCCGGCAAGCGGATACCGCCGGCGCTGTCGTAGACCCCTTGGGGAAAGGGTTTCGGTGCACCAACGGCGCTCTGCGACAGCAGTGCTAAAAAGGCCGCGGCCAGTAGCCATCTGCACCAGCCAGAGAAGTTGATTGACGCCATCACGGCCCTCCATTGCCTCCGTGTGCCAACGCACGGCGCCCGATTCGGTTGACAGCCCCCAAGCGGCCTGACGAACTGAACCGCTGCGGACCGGCAGAACGGAGACCCGGATGTGACCTGGGAGGCCCCCAGAAATCAAAGACTATGGAAGCGGAGCAGCGCGGTAGTAGTCTGTTGCCGGTTGGTGCACTGACGCGGCGGCCCCGGCCAATGGACAGTCGGCGCGAATATCGGCGGCGCGGGCGAGATACCAGGTCACCCGACTCGATGGGCCTAGCCGGGTCGCACCGCCCAGGTCAACGCAGCGGCTGGCCAGAGCTTCACTGATGAACAAGGCTCGATCGCTCGGCCGTTCCTGCAACCAGCGCAGTTCGGGTCCGATCTGGTACGGCTTGGTGGATCGAAAGCCCAGCGGCAGTGTTGGACCGACCGACTGCAGCAGCATCTGCTCGCGCCAGCCCAGCAGACCGATGGTGGTCTCGGCGCCAGCGACTTCCCGTGCGCGCTGCATGATCGCGGTTGCCGCTTGGGCATCATTGAGCAGCGGGTAACCCCACCAGCCGAAGACCACGATCCACAGCCCTGCCAAGCCCGCACACAGGCCGAGCAGCCCGCGGCGGATGCGCAACCGGATCGCGGCCAAGAGCATCCAGGCGCCGGTACAGGCGAGCATCCACCACACTGCATCGCTGTCCGGATTCAGCCAGCGCAGGCGCTCCTGCACGACCTCGTAGCGCGGTTCACCGACAATCGCCAACGAGCCAGTGGCGAGCAGTAGCAGACCGAAAATCAGGGCCAGTCCGAAGCCCAGCCGATTCGGACCGTGGCGGCGGACCAGGGTCGGCAGGAAGGGCATTGTGGCCAGCGCAAACATCGGCAGCGTGGGCAGGATGTAGACATCCCGCTTCGCCGGCGAAAGGGAGAACAGCGCAACGATCAGTAGCGCCCAGCTCAGTGGCAGCAGGATGCGCGCGTCGGCCTGGTTGCGGAACTGTCGTATCCAAGCCGGGATCACCCAGGGCCAAATCAGATTCAGCGGCACCCAGGTGAGCATCACCTGCAGGAAGTACCAGGGCGGATGAAAGTGGTGCCATGGGTCGGCAGCGCGCCTGATGGTTTGCCGGAACAGGATGTTGTCGGCGTAGGCCACCAGCTGCGGATCGCCGCTGCCGTAGGTGTGGCTGAGCATGGGCAGCAGCCAGAGCGCGATCGGCAACAGCGTCACCGGCAGCAGCAGCCACCAACGCCACCAATGGCCCTTGACCACGGTGAGCCCGGACCAGCCGCGCCAGCGCGCCCAGGCGTAGGGCAGCAGCACCAGCACCGACATCACGCCCACGCCCTTGGTGATCACGCCGACGCCGGCCATCAAGCCCCCCAACCAGTACCATCGCCAGGCCGGGCCCAACAACAGGTGGCGCAGGAAGCCGTACATCGACAGGGTAACCATGAACACCAGCGTCGGGTCGATCTGTGCGCGCTTGGCCTGATAGGTGAAATGGACGCAGAACAGCAGCAGCAGGGTTCCCCACCAGGCTGCTCGGGGCGAGTACAGGCGCCGCCCCAGATCGTAGACCAGCGCCAAGGTACCCAGCGACGCCAGCAGGGATGGCAGCAGGAAGGCGACCCGCCAGGACCCGAACAATCCATAGCAGAGCAACTGCAGCCACATGAACAGCGGCGGCTTGTCCGGGTAGGGATTGTCGGCGCGATATGGAATCAGCCATTGGCCCGATTCCCACATCTGTTTGGCAACCAGGGCAAAACGAGGCTCGTCTGCTGGCCAGGGATCGCGCAGGCCGAAGCCAGAGCCGAGCACCAGCAAGGCCAGCAGCGCAAGCAGCCAGTAATCGCGGCGCTCGCCGCTGACTTGCTGCGCCAGTTTGACGGGGAAGGGATTGGACAACAGCAACGGCGTTCACCGACTGCAGGCAGGGATAGGCGGAGCCCGGCTAGCCAAGTCCGCTCAGCCATGGTCGGCGCGGCCATGTCGGAAGAACGTCGGAACGCGGTAAAGCACTGAACCGGGGACGCTACGGGTCTCGGCGGCGGCGTCCCAATCGCGTTATCGTCTGCCACCATCATCGTCAGCGAGCCGCAACGGATGTCGACCACGCCCCGCACTGACGCCCTGCGCGTGCTGATCGTTGATGACAACCGCGAGTTGGTGGCGCTGCTGTTCGACTACCTGGAGCCGCTGGGCCACGCTCTGGATGCCGCACCGGATGGACTGACCGGCCTGCAACTGGCGAACACCGGCGCATATGACGTGATCATTCTGGACTGGATGCTGCCGCGCCTGACCGGACCAGAGGTGTTGAGACGACTGCGCGAGAGCGGCTGCACCACTCCGGTGCTGATGCTCACTGCCAAGGATGCCATTCCCGACAAGGTGATCGGATTTGGCGCCGGCGCAGACGACTATCTGACCAAGCCTTTCAATCTGACCGAGTTGGAGCTTCGACTCAGAGCGTTGTCAATGCGGGCCGCTGGACAGGCGCGCGCCCTGGTGCTCAAGGTCGGTGAGCTGAAATACGACCTGGCAACGATGGACGTCACCAGGCAAGGCAAACTGCTCCAGCTCTATCCGGCAGGTCGCCGGCTGCTCGAAGTCCTGATGCAGGCCAGTCCGGCCGCAGTGACCCGGGAGCGGCTGGAACGGGCGCTGTGGGGAGACGATCCACCAGATGGCGACATGCTGCGTTCCCACATTTACGAGCTGCGCCGCAGCATCGACGGCGGTTGGCCGACCAAGCTTCTGCACACCCTGCCGCGCATCGGCTACCGACTAGCCGAATCGGCCGAGGACGATGCCGGAGCAGCCCGTGATGAATAGAGGCAGCTTGCGGCGAAGAATGGTTCTGGGCATGGCCGCCTATGTGTTGCTGTTGACTGCTGTCGTCTTCGCACATGGCGTGTTCATTCTCGAGTCCGCCGAGCAGCTGACCTGGGAGGCGCTGCTGGATCTGGAGTTGGACCGGATTCGGCAACGGATCGCCGAGGACCCGGGCTTTTCCACCGCCACCGACGGGCGCTTGCTGGTCCTGCGCGGCGAAGAATCGACTCAGCTTCCCGCGCTGAGCGCACTCGGTCCCGGCGTCCACGATGAGGTGTCGTTGGGCACTCGGGAAACCGTGGTCAAGGTCGACCAGATCGACGGCCAACGCGTCGTCCTGGTCCTCGATATCACCGAGTTCGAGCGCACCGAATGGACCCTGCAGTTGGTCATCGCGGGCGGCACCTTGGCGATGCTGGTCCTGCTCGGCGGCGTGGTCATGCTGAGCGTGGATCGCTTGATTCGTCCGCTCAGCGCGCTGGCCGACCAGATCAGCGCGCTGCAGCCTGACCGACCTGAGACGCGGTTGGTCGGCGTGCAGCCCAACAGCCAGGAACTGGCCGTCATCGCCCAGGCGATCAATGGCTATATAGATCGCAATCAACGCTTCATTCAGCGCGAACGACGCTTCGTCGACAGCGCCAGTCACGAGCTACGTACGCCCATCGCGGTGATCGACGGCGCCAGCAGCGTGGCCCTGCAGACAAAGGACTTGTCGCCCAGTGTTCGCAACCAGTTGGAACGCATCCAGCGTACCAGCCGGGGACTGGAGAGCCTGATTGCGTTGT
The DNA here is from genome assembly GCA_030430155.1 of Gammaproteobacteria bacterium. Classification (GTDB taxonomy): domain Bacteria; phylum Pseudomonadota; class Gammaproteobacteria; order Xanthomonadales; family SZUA-5; genus SZUA-5. The sequence continues at coordinate 22,884 of JAUIFV010000009.1, read as the reverse complement.
TACTGACCTTGGCCAGAGACCCCAGCAAGCTCGCCGACAGCCACGACATTGTCGCCTTGCATGAGTTGTTGCCCGAGGTCGTCGAGGATCACCGCTACCTGGCCAGCGGCAAGGAACTGGAGATTAATTTAGCCAGCGTAGAAATCTGCCGAATCACGGCGCCACATCAGATCGTCCAGTCGGCGCTTGGCAATTTGTTGCGAAACGCCATCGAGAACAGCGATCGGGGCGAGATTCAGGTCAACTTGGATGCAAACGGCACGGTGACCATCATTGATCCCGGGCACGGGATGTCGGCCGCCGAAATCGCGCAACTCTACGCCAGGCTGTCTCGAGGCGGAGTAGACAGGCATGGCGATGGTATCGGCATAGACCTGATCGCCAGAGTATGCGAACACTTGGCTTGGAAGCTGGAATTCGATTCTGAACATGGCCGAGGCACAATCACCCGAATCTGCTTCAATCGAGTGATCTGACTCACGTCTCCCCGCTCAGCTGTCGCTGCAGCCGCTTTGGCGCCTGCGCCAAAAAGGCCTGCTGCAGCAGATACTCCACGGCGTCCCACGGCACCTCGCCAGGCTGATCCAGGCGCAGTCCCAGCCAGCCGGACTTGCCCAAATAGGGCGGCACAAAGTAGTGCTCGGGCTCCTCGTCGACGCGGTGGAATTGCTCGGCGCTGGTGGACTTGCACCACAGCGCGATACGGCCATCGTTGTGGTGATCGCAAACGTAGTGGGCAAAGGTCTTCTTGCCGATCCTGTAGGTACGGTGTTCGCCCTGCCGACCATAGTCCTCAATGCTCGCTTCGGGCAGCGAGCGCACCAGATCATTGAGCCGCTCCAACCGCTGCGCGGCTGGCTTGAGTTGAGTTTCGGTCAGAGCCATCGAGTTACACCCTCTGCTTTTGCGACGAGGGTCGCCTGCGGTAGATCACGGCGCGCCGCCCCAGCTTTCCTCAGCCGACCCAGCTGGGCCCTGAGCCCTGGGCCCTCGCCCCCCTTACCCTCGCCACATTATCCGCTCCACCACCAAAGAAGCACCCGCCGAGCGCACCCAGTCCTGACAGCGGTCCAGCAGCACAAACACCACTTCATCGGAGTTGTAGGGGATGTTGACCAGGATGCGGGTGCGTTCAGGCGAGGGCGGGCCGCAGTTCTCGGCAAAATCCTCGCTTTCGATCAAAGCCAGATAGTTGTCGATCTTCTGGATCAACCGCGATTGCGAGCGCTTGTCGCCGCCCAGCGGTCCGCGAACGATGATGGACAGCTCCGAACTGCCGTTGTCGAACAGTTCGTGGGTATCCAGCGTAGTGACGCTGGGAATGGGGTGAGTCGCATCGTCGCCATAAAGCTGGTCGCTGGAGAGATCCTCACTCAAAGCTGTCGCCGCCATCGCCGCCCCTCGTTGGAGTTGCAATAGTTTACGAGAACGATGGTCGATCAGGGCCAAAGCGGCTCCCAACGCGTACTCCCTGAGCCAACGCAGCGGCTTTGTGCAACGCGCTAATCAGGCGCGGGCAATACCTTCCAGGCTTCGTCGATGGTGGTCAGGCCGCGGGCGATCTGCTGCGCCGCACTGATCCGCAGCGGGCGCATGCCTTCGCGGGTCGCCGCTTCCGTCAGCTTGGCCAGGTCGGTCTCGGCCTGTATCACCCCGCGGATTTCCGGCGTGATCTTGAACATCTCGTAGATCCCGGTGCGGCCCAGAAAGCCGGTGCGTCGGCATTCCTGACAGCCGTTCGGAGCACAGGCGTGCTCGGGCAGCTCAGCCACCCAGGGCCGGGTCAACAGCTGCCACTGGTCCTTGTCGATCTGCGCCGACTTGGTCTTGCAGTGCGCGCATAGGGTGCGCAGTAGACGCTGGGCCATGATCCCGGTTAGCGTGCTGTGCAGCAGATAGTGCGGCACGCCCAGGTCCAACAGGCGCGAGATGGCGCTGGGTGAATCATTGGTGTGCAGGGTGGAGAGCACCAGATGTCCGGTCAGCGAGGCCTGAATGGCCATCTGCGCGGTGCTCAGGTCGCGGATCTCGCCGACCATGATGATGTCCGGGTCCTGCCGCAGCAGGGTGCGCACGCCCTCGGCGAAGCCCAGATCCAGCTGCGGCTGCACCTGCATCTGATTGAACTCCGGAGTGACCATCTCGATCGGGTCTTCCACCGTGCACACATTGAGCTCGGGCTTGGCCAGCAGCTTCAGCGTCGAGTACAGCGTGGTGGTCTTGCCTGAGCCGGTGGGTCCGGTAACCAGCACGATGCCGTGAGGACGATAGATCAGCTCCCGCCAGGCCTTGGCTTCGCGCTCGGAGAAGCCCAGGGTCTGGAAATCCTTGACCACGATATCCGGGTCGAAGATGCGCATCACCACTTTTTCGCCGAAGGCGGTGGGCATGGTCGACAGACGCATTTCCACCTCACGCCCGGTGGGGCTCAAGGTCTTGATGCGGCCGTCCTGGGGTCGGCGCTTTTCGGCCAGATCCATGCGCCCGAGGATCTTGATACGCGAGGTCACCGCGACCATCACCGGGGTCGGCAGCTCGAAGACCTTGTGCATCACCCCGTCGATGCGAAAGCGCACCGGGCTGATGTCGCGGCGCGGCTCCAGATGGATGTCGCTGGCGCGTTGCTCGAAGGCGAACTGCAGCAGCCAGTCGACGATGTGCACCACGTGCTGATCATCGGCGCCAACGTTGCCGCTCTTGCCCAGCTCCAGGAGCTGTTCAAAGTTGATGATCTTGCCCGAGCTCTTGTCGCCGCTTTGATCCTGCGCATCCTTGGCCTTGCGCACTGAGCGGGTTACGCCGTAGAAATCCATCAGGAAGCGGTGCACGTCCAGCGGATTTGCCACCACCCGGCGAATCTCCCGCCGCAGCAGGTGCTGCAGATCGGGCACCCAGGAGGTTACGAAGGGCTCGCTGGTGGCGAATACCACCTCGTATTCGTTGACCTCGATGGGCAGGATCTTGTAGCGCTGCGCATAGGCATGGCCGATCACATCGGTGACCTTGCTCATGTCGATTTTCATCGGGTCGAGCTTGATGTAGGGCAGCTCGGCCTGCTTGGCCAACCATTCGCTGAGTAGTTCCAGGGTCAGCTTCTTATCCGGCTCGGCCGCGTGCGGCAGCTTCAGATTGGCGATGATCACCAGCGGGTTCAGATCCACCTTGCCGCCGCTGCCGGCACTGCGCACCTGATTGGCGCCGTCAGCACTGAGCATCTGGTCCTCGACCAGCGCGGCGATCACCCGGCTGATGTCCAGTTTCTCGTCAGGCAGAAAGCGCGGCGGCGCAGCGGCGGGACGAGCGGTTTTGGCTTTGCTGATGGCGGTCATGGCTGGCTGGGGACTCCCTGGTCCTACCGCATGATAGTGGTTGACCGCACTGGCTGCGCGTCCTGCTAACCTGTACGCCGAGTGACCAGTATCCCTCAAGCGGCGTGGTCTATGGCTGAGGAACGTCTCGATTCGGTGGTGCGGCAGGCCCTTAGTCTGCCTCCGGAACAGCGCCCGGCCTTCCTCGCCGAGCAGTTGGGTGAGGATCTGGAGGCGCGCGCGCTGGCCCTGGTCAAGCTACGCGAGCTGGAAGAGGTCACCCTGCCGGTCGATCTGGAGCAAGGCGGCGCGACCCCTGGACAGCGCGGCAATGATGGGCCCAACACCACCCGAGTCGCGGCTTGGGAAGAACCAGCGCAGTCTGTAGCAGCACTCTCAGCCCGGCTATCGCCGGCCGAGCTGACTCGACTGCAGGATTTGTTCGAACGCGCCTGCGAGTTGGATCCAGAGCAGCGCTCGGCCTTCGTCACCGCGCAGTGCGGCGATCAACCGAAACTGGCGGACGAACTGTTGGCGCTGCTGGATTCGGATATCTCGCTACGCGATTTCACGGTGCGCCCCATCGACCCGATCAAGGCCTTGGCCCAGCCTCAGAGTCCCTTCTACGATCGCCCTGGCGCTCAGCTGGGCCGCTATAGCCTGGTCCGCCAGCTGGGCAAGGGCGGCATGGGCACGGTGTGGCTGGCGCAGCGTGCCGATGGTCAGTTCCAGCGTACCGTGGCGCTGAAACTGATCAGTGCCGGGCAGGAAAGCGAAGCAATTCAGGCCCGCTTTCTGCGCGAGCGGCAGATCCTCGCCTCGCTCTCGCATCCCAACATCGCCAAGCTGCTCGACGGTGGCGTGGCCTCTGATGGACGGCCCTACTTCGTCATGGAGTATGTCGACGGCGAGCCGATCACCAGTTATTGCGACGAGCGCCACTTCACCGTAGTGGAGCGGCTGCGGTTGTTTTTGCAGGTCTGCCGTGCCGTGCAGCACGCCCACCAGCGGCTCGTCGTGCACCGCGATCTGAAGCCATCCAACATCCTGGTCACAGCCGAGCGGATGGTGCAGCTGCTCGACTTCGGCATCGCCAAGCTGTTGCACCCGGACCTGATGGGTTTGAGCGATTTGACCCGCCCCGAGGATCAGGCGATGACACCGCGCTACGCCGCTCCGGAGCAGATCCGCAACGAGACCATCACCACCGCCACCGACATTTACGCCATGGGCGTGTTGCTGTACGAGCTGCTCACCGGACGCATGCCCTACAACATCCGCAGCAGCGCCGGCCATGCGCTGGAACAGGCCATCCTGGACAGCGAGCCGCGACGGCCGTCGCTATCGCTGACCGATCCGGCCGAGTCCGACTGCGAGTCGCTGGCGGCCCTGCGTGGCGCACATATCCCGCAACTTCGACAGGCCATTGCCGGCGACCTGGAAACCGTGGTGCTCAAGGCGCTGAAGAAGCACCCTGCCGAGCGCTATCCGTCAGTGGAAGCCTTCGCCAAGGATCTGGAGCACTACCTGGACGGACGGCCGATCAGCGCGCGTCCGGACACGGTGGGCTACAGGGTCGGCAAATTCATCTCCCGGCATCGCGCCGGTGTGGCGCTGGTGTCATTGAGCTTTCTCGGCCTGCTATTGGCGCTGATCGTTTCGCTTACGCAAACCCAGCGCGCCGAGGAAGCGGCGCAACGCGCTGCTGCAGTGGACACCTTCCTGGTCGGACTTTTCGAAACCATCGACCCGGAGCTGGGCGATCTGGGTGCCCTCGGAGCACGCGATTTGCTGGATACGGGCGCCGCCCGCATTGATCACGAACTGCACGCAGACCCGGCACTGCAGGGTTCGTTGAATGCGGTGGTAGGGCGACTGTTTCTGGCCACTGGCGATCCCCAGCGCGCGCTGGAGCGGCTGCAGAAAGCGCGTGAGACTGAAACCCTCGCGGCGGAGGCCCAAGGGCAGCTGGAGGTCGATTATGCGCGCGCGCTGACCGCCAACCAGCGCTTTGATGAAGCCGAGTCCTTCCTGACTGAAAGTATCGAGAACACCCGTACAGCGCAGGCACAACGAGCGCGTCTGCTATCGACGCTCGCCGATCTGCAGGCGGAAACCGGTCGCTATCTGCAAGCACAGGAGTCGGCCCGAGAGGCGCTGGCGCTGTGGCAACAGCTGCCGCGCGCGCATCAGCTGGAGCGCGCGGAAAGCCTGGCTGTGCTGGCCAAGACCGCCGACCTGGGCGACGACCTGGACAGCGCCGAAAGCAGTGCGTTGCAGGCGCTGCAGGTTATTGAACAGCACTATGGTCCGCGCCACCTGCGTGCCGCGCAGATGCTGGCTCGACTGGCCAACGTACAGCGCCGCAAGGGCGATCCGGAAGCGGCTGCAAAGAGTCTGCAACGGGCCATTGCGATGTCCACCGAATTGGTCGGATCGGACCATCTGGTGACCCTGGGGATGCGCAGACTGCGCGCAGACGCCCTGGAAGAGTTGGGCGACCTGGAAGGCTCCCAATCCATGCTGGAGAGTGTCATCGCGGACGCCGAGAAGCGCTATGGCGATAGTCACCTCAGCCGCGCCTTTGCCCTCAACTCACTGGCCGGAATCGCCTTTCGCCAGCGCGACCTGAACTTGGCCGAATCCCGCCTGCGCGAAGTGCTGCGGATCTACAGGAGCAACTTTGGCCCCGACCCCAATGCCGAAGTGGCCACCGTCATGAACAACCTGGCCAACGTACTGCGCGAACGCGGCAGACTTGACGAATCCCTGGCGCTGATGCAGCAGGCGCTCAGCTTTCGCCGCTCGGTCACCGGTGAAAACAGCTACGACTATGGATTCTCGCTGCTGGGGCTGGCGCGTTTACAACTGCTCGGTGGTGACAACGAAGCCGCCTTGGCGAGCTATCAGCAGGCCGCAAGCATATTTGAGACGGTGCTCGGCGCCGATCACCCGGACACCCTCAGCGCACAGACCAGAGCGATTCACGTGCTGATCGACATGGGCCAGACCGAGCTGGCGCGAGCAGCACAAGAGCGGATCGCCACGCCTGTGGACACCAGCACCGCGCGCGGCGAGAAAGTGCACTGGATGCTGCTGTGGGCGAGCGCGCGGCTTGCGGTTGAGGCCGGCGAGCTCGAACAGGCCGCCGCGCTTTACGGCGAAGTTCGACGCTGGACCGACGCTTTGTCGCCAAGGGATTCAGCGCGTATCGAGGTGGAGCTGGATTTTGCTCAGCTGCTGATGGCCAGCGACCGCCAGGCTGAAGCCCGGAAGATCGCGGCCCAGACGACGCTGGTCAGCGGTATACCCCCCAGAACCCAGGCGATCGCGCGCAGCCTTGCGCGCTAGGAGTCTGCGCGGAGCACGGCCGGATCGAAGAAAAAGGCCGAGAAGCAGCCCTACATAGCGATGAAATACCGCACCAGCCCGCCAACTGCATGCCTGGATGAGCCATGGCATAGCCACGAACCGCCGTGCGACGGTTCGTGGCCTGAGTTAAAACTCCGCGGAGCTGTACAAGATTGCGCGCAGGCCAATCGTGAGTGGCCTTTAGCGATCACGCAACCCCCCGATGCACGCGTGTGCAGCCCGCGCTCTGTTACCGTTCAGGTTTTCCGCGACGGAGTACCCCATGCAGCTGCTGCGCACGGCAGAGGAACGCTTTGCCGATCTACCCGGCTTCCCTTTCCAACCCAACTACTTGAACCTGGTAGATCGCGATAGCGGGGTCAGTTTGCGCCTGCACTATTTGGACGAGGGTCCGGCCGATGCGCCCCCGCTGCTGCTGATGCACGGCGAACCCTCCTGGTGCTATCTGTACCGAAAGATGATTCCGCCGTTGGTAGCGGCCGGGCATCGGGTGGTGGCACCGGATCTGGTCGGCTTCGGCCGCTCAGACAAGCCCAGTGCCATCGAAGACTACAGCTACCAGCGCCACGTCGACTGGATGAGCGCCTTCCTGCAGGTGCTGGATCTGGAGCAGATCACCCTGTGCTGCCAGGACTGGGGCGGACTGATCGGGCTGCGCCTGGTCGCCGAGCACGGCGACCGCTTCGATCGGGTGCTTGCAGCCAACACCTTCCTGCCCACCGGGGACCAGAATCTGGGCGAGGCTTTCGCCCAATGGAAGGAGTTTGCGCGCAGCGTGCCGGTGCTGCCGGTAGGGGACATCGTCGCCCGCGGCAGCGCCAAGCCGATGAGCGACGCCGAAAAAGCCGCCTACGATGCCCCCTTCCCCGATGAGAGCTACAAGGCCGGGGCACGGGCCTTTCCGCTATTGGTACCAGACTCGCCCGACAACCCGGCCGCCGAACCCAACCGCCGCGCCTGGAAGGCGCTGATGGCCTGGGAGAAACCCTTCATGACCGCTTTCAGCGATGAGGATCCGATTACCCGCGGTGCCGACGCGCTGCTGCAGAAACTGATACCCGGCGCCAATGGCCAAGCCCATCGCACCCTCGCCGGCGGCGGTCATTTCCTGCAGGAGGATGTGGCGGCCGAGCTGGCACAGGCGCTAATCGATCTTGCCGCCGTGCCGGTCAGTTCTACGGGATAGTCTGGAAACTCATGAGGTGTTCGTCGCGAGCGCGTCACAAGCCACTGGACCCCGGCGTTCGCCGGGGAGACTGCTAGCCGATCACATCTCGTCGTCCCGGCCTCGAGCCGGGACCCAGCGCCTTGCCAGCACGGCACGCAGCCGCTGAACACCGCCGTGCGGCGCAGCGACGGCAACGCCGCATCGACCTGCCCGCCGCTCTGATGAACAACCTACTGAAAGGTCACAGCTAGATTACTCACGATCGTTCGTAGTCTCACAGGGGGATCGCGGAGTAGGTGATCGACGTAGGCGGTTCAAGGCGCGCACTGGCTGACCAGCGGCTCGGCGCGGGCGGCGCTGAGCAGCTCGGGGTCGGCGTTCTCCTGCCGATCAGCATCCTTGAACTCGATCCGGGCGACATAATTGTCGCCCTGCGGGTCGCGCACGTTGGATAGTCCCTCAAAGCGCAACAGGGCCTGGTCGGTATCACGGTAGCTGACCTCCAGGCCGGACAAGAACCACCCGAGCACGCCACTGAGATTGAGGCTGAAGGTGCTCGCGGCGGCGCCGTCGATCACTTCGTCGCGCAGCTTGTAGACCTTGAAGCTCATCACCGACAGCCGACTGGGGACCAAGAACTCAAAGCGCACCCGCTCGCCGGCCTGCAGTGCCGACCAGTTCTTGCGCACGAAGGCGTCGAAGCCGGCATCGGCCACCGCCTGCTGGCCCAGCTGCAGCAGCTCGGTCTCGCGCTCACCTTCGCGCTGCACGTAGACCAGGGCATCGGATTCGCGCCGGTCCAGGCCCTCGACGTAGTTCAACCGCGCGTCGGTCATCTCGAAGCTGGGTCGTAGCGGATCGCCCTCGATCTGCATCACCTTGCGCGCGAAAGCCTCGCCGCGCGGGCAGCGATAAAGGACCACCCGCTCGGCCGGCTCGCCAGCCGGATCGAGCAGCAGATAGTGATTCTCGCTGTACAGCACATCACCCTCATCCGGGTCGTAGGCGATTCCCTTGTAGGTCACCAGCTGCGCCTGAGCAGGCAGGGCAACCAGCAGGGCGACAACGGCGCTGATTCGGATCATCTCGGCGGTCCTTGGTGACACATTGCTTCGTTATGCGCCCATTGTGCGCCGAAGTAGCGTTAAACCGCAGTGAGTTGGGTGTAGTGACAAATGTGAAGAGCGAGGGCTGAGGGCTGAGAAGAGCGGGGCTGGGGCCGTAGGCGAGTTGGCGTGGAGAGTTGCCGTCAGTCGTAGGGTGGGCAAAGCGCAGCGTGCCCGCCTCCAGTCGTCCGCGAATACAAGGCAGCGTCGTTCGGAGCCCAGCGCTCCGACCCGCGACGCTTTCCTCTGCCCTCAGCCCTCAGCCCTCAGCCCTCGCTTAGCCTCTTCCCTTAACGCCAAAATCGTCCGCCGCAACTGCGCTGGCTCGCTGCCGCCGGCCAGGATCGCCCGGGACACGCTGGGCAGGACTCGCCCTGCTGCCGCCGGCATGCGCTCGGCGACATCGGCCAGGGTTGCGCCCTGGGCGCCGACGCCGGGGGCCAGGATGAACGACTGGGGCAGGGCGGCGACGGTATCGGCGGCGTCGTCGCAGGTCGCGCCCACCACCGCGCCGACCGCGCCCAGTCCGTCGCCGTGGGCGGCGTTGTCGGCGCTGATTTCTGCGGCCAAACTCTCGGCCACGCTGCGGCCGTCGCTGTCGCGGGCGTGCTGCAGCGACTGACCTTGGGGATTGGACGAGCGCACCACCACGAAGACGCCGCCGTCAGCCGCCCGGGCCCGGGCGACCAGCCCAGCCAGCGCTGCAAAGCCCAGGTAGGCATGCACGGTGATGGCGTCGGCTGGGAGCAGGCTCTGTGCGCCGAAATAGGCGTCACCGTAGGCATCGGCGGTGGCGTCGATGTCGCCGCGCTTGCCGTCCACCAGCACCATCAGACCGGCGCTGCGTGCGTGTGCGCTGAGCTGTTCCAGCGCCCGCCAGCCGGCGCTGCCGTAGCGTTCGAAGTAGGCCACCTGCGGCTTGATGATTGGCAGTTCGGCATCGACCGAGTCGATCACCCGACGACCAAAATCCAGCGCGCCCGCGGCGCTGTCAGGCAAACCACAGGTTGCGAGCAGCTTGGTCGAAGGGTCGATGCCGATGCACAGCGGCCCGTAGTGCTCGATGCGGGCGGTCAGTCGTTCGGCAAAGCTGGGCATGGCGGCAACCGTGGTGGAAAGCGGGCGTCGATGGTAGGGCCATGCCGACGCGATGCCAACGACCCGGGATCGATCCATCAACGCGGTATCGACGCTTTTCTGCCACAATCAGCGGCCAGTATGACTCTCACTCGATCGCATCAGGGAGGCTTTCTATGACCCAATCGCCCAGCCCCGTGGTTCCCGCCGGTGGCGCCAAGATCACCATCGACAACGGCAAGCTGCAGGTCCCCAACAATCCCATCATCCCCTTCATCGAAGGCGACGGCACCGGCGCCGACATCTGGGCCGCCGCGGTGCGCGTCCTGGATGCGGCTGTGGCCAAGGCCTACGCCGGCCAGCGGCAGATCCACTGGATGGAGATCTACGCCGGCCAGAAGTCCAACGATCTGTTTCAGAGCTGGCTGCCGGACGAAACCGTGCAGGCTTGTCGCGACTATCTGGTCTCGATCAAGGGTCCGCTGACCACCCCCATCGGCGGCGGTATCCGCTCGCTCAACGTAGCCCTGCGGCAGATGCTGGATCTGTATGTCTGCCTGCGTCCGGTGCGCTGGTTCGATGGGGTGCCCTCACCGGTGCGCCACCCCGAGCAGGTCGACATGGTGATCTTCAGAGAGAACACCGAAGACATCTATTGCGGCATCGAGTTCGAAGCTGGCAGCGACGGTAATCGGCGCTTCCTGGAGCTGTTCAAGGAAGCCTTTCCCAAACACTACGCCAAGATCCGGTTCCCGGAGACCTCCGGCATCGGCATCAAGCCGGTGTCGATGGAAGGCACCGAGCGGCTGGTGCGCGGGGCGATCGAGTACTGCATCGCCAACAAGCGCAAGTCGCTGACCCTGGTGCACAAGGGCAACATCATGAAGTTCACCGAGGGTGCCTTCCGTAACTGGGGCTACGCCTTGGCTGAACAGCAGTATCCCGATCACACCTACACCTGGGATCAGTGGGAGCGGACCAAGGCCAGCAAGGGCACGGCGGCGGCCAATGACGAGCAGGAAGCGGCGCTGGCGGCCGGCAAGATCCTGATCAAGGACGCCATCGCCGACATCACCCTGCAGCAGGTGCTGACCCGGCCCACCGAGTTCGAGGTCATCGCCACCATGAACCTCAATGGCGACTACCTCTCCGACGCCCTGGCGGCGATGAATCTCACCGGCGATTACCTCTCCGATGCGCTGGCCGCGCAGGTGGGCGGTATCGGCATTGCTCCCGGCGGCAACATCAACTACGCCACTGGCCACGCCGTGTTTGAGGCCACTCACGGCACCGCGCCCAAGTACGCGGGCTTGGACAAGGTCAATCCCGGATCGGTGATCCTCTCCGGCGAGATGATGCTGCGCTACATGGGTTGGACCGAAGCTGCCGACGCGATCATCTCGGCGATGGATGCGGCGATCGGCAACAAGACGGTGACCTATGACTTCGCACGTCTGATGGACGGCGCCACCGAGGTCAAGTGTTCCGAGTTTGGCGACGAGCTGATCAAGGCGATCAACGCGGCCTGATTCGGTCCATGGGCTGGTTACTGGCGGCCGCGCAATGCGGCCGCCATTTTTCATACTTGGGTGTACTCCGTGAGCGAATCCATCAAGGGTGAGTTGCTTTCCGTGGCGCAGATGCGCGAACCGGAGTGGCTGGTCTACGAGAACCTGATCCTCGAAACCAGCCGCTTTGGCGAAAGCAGCGAGATCGATGGTTTCCTGACCCATGCCTGGATGTGCGGCAATCTGGACGTCGATGCCCTGGCCAAGCGCTATTTCGACCAGGGCGACCAGGACCAGCGACGGGAATTGCACGGCCTGCTGCGAGTTCACGCCGAATGGGTGTCGCAGCGCTATGCCGACAGCGCCGATGCGGCAATGCCGGCGCTGCGTCTGGATCTGGACCTGGATCTGGAGGATTGGCAGGCCAACTTCGATCCGCAGCTGTGGCTGCTGGGTTGGCTTGCTGGTTTGGAGTCGCTGGAGGAGCCGGCGTCCTTCGTCGACGAGCGCCTGCAGATGGGCTATTCGATGATCCATACCGCCGCGCTGCGGACGCAGGCGGCGTTCGATCAGGATGAGGACGACGCCGATGGCGACGTCGATTTTGACGGCAGCCCCATCGAGCCCGATAGCGTCGACGATTTGGACGCGGACGAACTGGTCGATCTGGCGATGAGCGAAGCCTACGTGCTCAGTAGTGGCGTAGAGCAGGCGGTCTCCCTGGTCCCGGAGCTGTTGCCCTTGTTCCACCACAACGATCCGGTGCTGCAGGACGACGAGCTGAATCGACTGCTGCCGGCGATCCATCTGGCCGTTGATGAACTGCACGCCGAGATCGATGCAGACGACGCATCGGACGCTGATGCGCCCAACCGCTGGCGTCTGGCCTGGCTGCGCGGCGAAGACGACATCCTGCCCGAGGGATTTTTCGACCCGCAATCGGCCAATCAGCTGGACCGGACCGAGCTGGAGCGTATTGAGGCACGCTGGGCCGAGCAGATCGAAGCCAACGGCGGCCTGCCCTTCGAGTACGTCGATGGCTTTTTGAGCGCCTACTATGTGTCGCCGGGCGCGCAGAGTTTCACTCCGGACCGGGTCCTGATGCCGCTGTTGGACCAGCAAGCTGCGACCCTGACCCGGGACAATCTCAAACCTCTGGTCGACGACCTGGGACGCTTCAGCGCCCATATTGCCGCGCGTGGCCAGGGCAGCAGCGACGACGCCCTGTTGGGCATTCCCGCCCAGCTTGACCGCAGCCGCCCCAGCGAGGAACTGGGCACTCGCTGGTCCGAAGGCTTCCGCGCCGGACTGGGCCATTTCTGCCCCAACGTCGAGAACCTGCTCGCCGACCAGACGCTGCTGATGCTGGTGCTGCCGTTAAGCGGGCTATCCCACCAGCCCGAAGAGCTGGAGTTCCTGCAAACCGCGCTGGATCGACCATCCACCGTTGCCGCCATCCCCGAACTGCTGCAGCAACTCGCCGCGCAGATGCAGACCGTGGCCCATACGCCCAGCCGACGCACCCAGAAGATCGGCCGCAACGATCCCTGTCCCTGCGGCAGCGGCAAAAAGTACAAGAAGTGCTGCGGCGCCGGATAGGCTGAGGGCTGAGGGCTGAGGGCTGAGGGCTGAGGGCTGAGGGCTGAGGGCTGAGGGCTGAGGCAGGATAGTTTGTCGCTGTTGTAGGAGCTTGCCTGCAAGCGATCAGATGTTGCGCATGCCCGGGAACTGCAGTACGGCGCCGCGCCGCGGTCGCGTGTGAGCAAGCTCCTTAGAGCCGAATCCGGTCTCGGCGATATTGGTCGTGTGGCCGGACGCCGCATCGTTCTGGCGATACGCCAGGTCTCGGCAAACGGAATTGTTCCGTGCGAACCGATAAGTCTGATCGCCTGCAGGCAGGCTCCTACAGGAGAGCGACAACCGATCGGGCATTCTTGTGGAGCTTGCCTGCCAGCGATGCTCCTGATCCCCGCAACGGCTCGATCGCCAGCAGGGCCGTCAAGGCGCCACGGCCGCCGCCGACTGGGCCCTGGGCCCTAAGCCCTGTGCCCTGAGCCTTACCGCTTCAAAGCCGCAAAGGCCGCACTCAACTCGTCCACGTAGTCATGCCAGTGGCCGGCCGCGAACTCGGCGCTGAGTCCGCCGAGGGTCTTCGGGGTTTCGGCGCTGAGCGTTTGCTCGGCGACACCCAGCCAAGCCATCAGTTCGCTGCGCGTTCCCTGCTCGCCGAACTTCTCATAGTGCAACGTGTGCACCGGCAGGCGCTCATCGGCGGCGGCAAAATTCAGGTGGCTGCGCGCGTTGGCGTACCACTGCCCGGCCTCGCTCAGATCCGGGAGTTGCAGTCGGTGCGGGCTGGAGAAGGCCAGCCAGTCAAGCAGGCCATCATGCGGATCGCGGTCCACCCAAAGGAACCTGGCCTCCGGAATCGCCCGCGCGATGGCGGCATACATCCGTGCATCCAGATGCGGCAGCCAGTCGATCAGCACGGTGTAACTGGCCGGCAGCTGCAGGCGATGCAGCGCCTTGCGCCAGCGTCGACGCAGCAGGCGGGCCTGGGTCTCGCTCAGGCCCTGCTCGAAGGTTGCCCATTCCGGACGAGCGAAACCGTCGTTGCGGGCCATGTGGCTGAAGCGGTCGCCGAGCATGGCCACGCCGGGCACCTTGGCCAGCGCCGCGGCGACATGCTGCACACCGCTGCCGGGCAGACCGACCAGGAAGCAGATCGGTTCGGGGTGATCGACAGCCAGCACCGACTGGTGCGCCGGGACCGGGGTCTGTTCCACCGCCTTGGGCGTGCCCGGTTTGAGCAGTGTGGGGTCGCTGTTGTTCTTCTCCAGCCAGCGCGCCACGGCCAGAGCCTGGTCGTCGCTGGCATCGGCAGCCCGTGCCAGCAGCGCCAGCCGGGCCAGTCGCTGCTGTACGTCCAGCGCCTCGGGATTGACCTGATCCAGCCGCGCCAGCACCGGGCCGGGGCGGCCTATACGCAGCTCGGCGCGGGCCGCGATCAGCATCGCGTTGATGTGGCCCGGTCGCGCCCGCAGCGCCGCACGTGCCGACAGCATGGCGCCTTCCAGATCACTGGTGTATTCCATCAGCGCGGCCAGATCACCATGCGCATCGGCCTCCTCGGGAACCAGCTCCACCCAGCGCTGCGCGGCTTCGACGGCCTTGTTGTGATTGCCGGGACCGATGATCGCCGCCAGCAGCATGCGCCAGGACTTGGTATCGCCCGGATAGGCGCTGACCTGCGCCTCCAACTCGCCCTCGGCGACCTGCGGCTTGCCGGCGCGCAGATAGGCCATCGCCTTCAGTCGCAGCGCGTGCGAACTGCCGGGCCGGATCGCCAGGGCGCGGTCGGCGGCTTCAATGGCATGGATGAACTGGCCGCGGGCCAGTTCGGTTTCGGCGGCCATACTCCAGGCGTCGGCCGACTGGGTGTGCTCGGAGACGTAGCTGCGCACGGTGCGCTCGGCATCGGCTCGGCGCTGCCCGGCAAGCAGGGCGCGCATCTGTAGCGAGCGCAGTGCCGCCGGCATCGCCCCGGTGCCGGTGTGAGCGCGCTGGATCAAGGCCAGGGCCTGATCGACCTGCTGCATAACCAGATGCGCGGCACAGCCGATCTGCGCCACTCGCGGGGAGAGCTGTGCACCGCCGAGCAGCCCTTCCAGACCTTCCAACGCCGTTTTCGCTTCGCCGCCCTGCAGCGCCAGTGCGGCGCTTACCATCGGCGCCTGCGGATCGTCGCTGCCGCCATGCAGCGCGGCCATCGCCCGCTCGGTGGCGGCGGGCCTATCGCCATCAAACATCGCCAGCTCACCGCCCAGCGCGTGCGCCCCGGCCAGCAGCGGTTGGAAGTACACGGCGCTGTCAAAAGCGGCCTGGGCGGCCACCGGCTGACCCTGCAGGCGCAGCGCCTGTCCCAGCCCGATGAAGGCCAGGGCATTGTCCGGCTCGCTGAGCAGGCAGGACTCGAAGCACTCCTGCGCGGCCGCACCCTCAGCGAGGCGCAGTTTGACCACGCCGGCCAGGAACTGCAGCTGCACGTCGGCGGGGTTGAGCTGCAGCCGCGAGGTGATGCGCGCGTCGGCCTGACTCAAATCGCCCTGGATGATCAGGCTTCGGATCTCTTCCATTGTTTCATCATAGTGTCACTGCCCTGGCCAGCATCATGCAGGATTCGGCTTGCGGGCGGGGCGCGGATGTTAGCAGGCCAGCGGCAACCCCGATAATGGGATGCTGCTGTGCGGCGCTGGAGGGACCTCGCCTGTTGCTATGCTTGTGCAGCCGTTCGCCGTGAGGCCTGCGCAGCACGCGATCAACAAGGATTGGCGGATTGGAAGCTCACAGATCCCGCTCAGTAGCACTGCGCCGCCGCAGCAATGGGCAGACACTGCTGTGTTGCGTACTACTGTTGGGGCTGGTCGGCGCCTGGACGACGGCCGTGGCGAGCATGCAGGCGGTTGGTCCGGCGCTTGCTGATCGTCATCAGCTGGGACGAACTCTGGACGCGCTGGAAAGCAATCAGCCTGCCGCTGAATCGCTGGATCATCTGCACGCGGCCAGCGACGCGCTGGCTGCCGCCGAGCAGCTTGGTGACTCCCGCCTGGTGTCCAGGGCTGAGCTGGCAATCGCCAGACACCTCAACGCCCGCGCCCTGTGGGAGCAGGAGCAGAACCATGCCGAAGCGGCGCTGCGGGCGGCGGACCGGGCCGGCGATCGCGGCCTGCAGATGCGCGCCCAGCTGATGCTGGCGGGACTGCAGGTGCGCCGCGGCGAGCTGGCGCCGGCGCAGGCGCGGCTGATGCAGACCCTCAATGCCGCCGAGCAGGTTGAAGACCACTGGGTACAGGTCCGTGCGCTGCTATCGCTGTCCTCGGCCGCCGGTCGCAGCGGCGACCTGGACACCGCACGCGAGCTGATCGACCGCGGGCTGGCGTTGGCCGATCAGCATGGCCTGGCTGAACTGCAGGTGCGGCTGCTGATCAACAGCATGCACGTGGCCCGGCTGCAGGGTGATCTGGAGCGCGCCGAGCGCGAACTGCCGCAGGCGCTGGCGATCAAAGTGGAGCCGACCAATCTGGAATTGGAACAGACCCTGATGTTGGTCCAACTGGCAATGCACAGCCCGGATCCGGGCGCAGCGGTGGATCAGGCCCGCGCCCTTGCCGAGCAGGCCAAGGCCGCCGGCAATCCGCACCTGCAGGGATTCGCGCTGGCAGCGCAGGGAAGGGCGGAGTGCCGCAGGGCGCCCAGCGTCGAGGCAGTCGCGCTATTTGAACAGGCGGCCATGCTCTACCAGAACCTGGATCTGCCGGACGAGCGCGCCAACGTACTCAATGAGGGCGCGGCCTGCCTGCACGAGCAGGGCCGTTTTGAACCTGCCTATGAGATGCTGCTCCTGGCGCAGGGCAGCGAACGCGAGGCCGTGGAGCGCCGCCGCACCGAAGCCGCAGCGTCGCTGAACGTGGCCTACCAGAGCGAGCAGCGCCAGCGCCAGTTGGTGCAGGCCGAACTGGCCGCCGAGCGCCTGCAGGGCGAGATCGCCACGCAGCAGCGAGACCGGCTGCGCTGGACCGCCCTGGCGCTGCTGGCAATGGCGGTGGCGGGCTGGTTCTGGTTCCGGGTGCGGGCCCGTGATGCACGGCTGAGCGCGGTGGAGGAGGCGCAGCAGGCGCGCATTGATCTGTTGGCCCTGACCAGTCACGAGATCCGCAATCCCGCCCACGGTCTGATCTCGGCGCTGGCGGCGCTGCGCTCGCAGGCCACCGACGCCGACAGCGAACGCCTGCTGCGCTCGGCCGCGCAGGCCGCCGGTCTGATCACCCGCTTGGCCACCGACACACTCGATCTGTCGCTGATAGAGCAAGGTCGATTGGCGGTAGAGCGCGCGCCGGCCAGTCCAGCCGAACTGCTTGAGGAAGCAATAGAGCTGGAACGCGCGGCAGCCGAGGACAAGGGCCTGCGCCTGAGCAGCGAGGTCGAATTCGAAGCGACGCTGCGCACCATGCTCGATCGACAGCGCATCTCCCAGGTGCTGCTGAATTTGCTCAGCAACGCCATCCGCTATTCCGACGGCGGCACCGTGAGCGTGCGCAGTTGGGTGGAGAGCCAGCCCCAGCGGCGCTGGTGCGTGGAGGTGCGCGATGCCGGCCCAGGTCTGGCCGACGACGAATTGGAACGGGTGTTTGACCCCTATTTTCGCGGCTCGGCTGCACGCGGCAGCGGTGGCGGACTGGGACTGACCGTGACCCGGCGCATCGTCGAAGCGCACGACGGTCAGATCTCCGTGCGCAACGGCGCCGAAGGCGGCGCCGTATTCGGCTTCACACTACCGCTGGTCGATCCGCCAGCGACCGAAGGCGAAGCAGCCCACAGCCCGGCGCGTTCCCTGCACGGGCTGCGCCTGCTGGTCATCGACGACGACGAGTTCGTCCGCAGCGGCGCCCGGCTGATCGCCGAGTCGGCCGGCATGAAGGTGCGCGAGCTACCGGGCCCAACTGATCTGTTTGCCGAAATCCGCGCCTTCGCCCCGGACGCCCTGCTCTGCGACCGGCATCTGGATCAGGCCGATGGATTGGAACTGCTGGCCAGCGTGCGCAGCATCCATCCCGGCGGCAAGCCGAAGCTGATCCTGATGACTGGCGACCACCCGCCGCCAACGCCAACCGCGCCGCTGGACGGCGTACTGGGCAAACCCTTCAGCGTGGAGCAGCTGGCGGCGATACTCACCGATTGATTGGAAACACCGCTCCAGTCATCCCGGCCCTGAGCCGGGATCCAGCGACTTTCGAGCCGGTCACAGCCGTCTCGAGCAGCTCATCCGCCGTTTGCCCTCGCGATCCAGGCGATAGAAGCGGCGCAGCGTAGCCAGACTTTGCGGATGCTGCGGGTCGGCGCCGTTGCGCTGCAGCAGCTGCCGCCATAGCGATGCGGCCAGCCGGTTGGCGGTCAGATAGCGATCGCGTTCGGCGCCGTGCAGGGTGCCGTCCACGCTGGCCGGGTCGTACAGCGTGGGGTGCAGCGAACGCGGCACCGAGCCGCGCTGCAGCAGCAGCCGCTGTGCAATCAGCGCGTACTTGTCGATCTCGGCCTGCAGCTCCAGCTCCAGCGCGCTGACCGAGCTGCCGCGCTGTGCGTGCCAAAAGACGGCGAGCCAATGGCTGACCCCTTCGATGGCGTGCAGCAGCGGCTGCAGATGGCGCCCATGCAGCGCCCCTGCGCTGCTTTCGGCCAGGGCCCGCAGCACCTGCGGATCCAGAAACAGACTCAGCGCCAGTTCACCGTGCTCCTCGCGCAGCAGCAGCCGCTCGTCGCCACGGCGCTGATGCGGCGGGGTCAATCGATCGGCGAGCGCGCGATCAAACAGCAGAAAGTCCGAAACGGGCGGAAATCGGGGCAGGTCGTACAAACGCTGCAGATCACGCTGCAGCGCGATGGTGGTCTGAATGCCGGCCTCAAGCGCGGCGCTCATCCCCGCTCCGGTCCATCTACCTACACAACCTCGGCAAAGGCGTTGCGGGACAAATTCTCCGGTGCCGCATCGGTGACCCGGACGTCGTCCTCGATACGCACGCCACCGTAGGGCAGCAGTGACTCCACCCGTTCCCAGTTCACTGCGCCGGCATGCGGACCGGCGCGCAGCTCATCGAGCAGCATCGGAATGAAATAGACGCCGGGTTCGATGGTCACCACGTAGTCCGGCTGCAGTCGTCGGGTCAGCCGCAAGTAGGGATGCCCATCGGGCTTGGCGATGGGCTGTTTGCCGCTTTCATCGCCCTGGAAACCGCCCACATCGTGCACCTGCAGGCCGATCAGATGTCCGACGCCGTGGGGAAAGAAGGTGCGACTGACCCCGCTGGCCACCGCCTCTTCGGCATCGATTTGGATGATCTCCAACTCGCGCAGCTTCTCGGCTAGCAGCTGGTGCGCGGCCAGATGGATCTGCGCGTAGTCCTGATCGGCGGTCGCCATCGCCACCAGCGCCAGCTCCACCTCCTCCACCGCGCTGATCAGTTCCGCATAGGGCCCGTCCTCGCTGGCGTAGCTGCGGGTGATGTCGGCGGCATAGCCGAGCTGATCGGCGCCGGCATCGATCAGGAAGGAGCGATGCGCGGGCGGTACGGCGCGGTCCTGCACCTGGTAGTGCAGCACGGCGGCGTGTTCGTTGAGGGCGATGATGTTGCCGTAGGGCAGTTCGGTCTCGCCCTGGCCGGCGGCGGCCATGTAGCGCAGATGGATGCCCCACTCCGACTCGCCGGCGCGAAAGGCGGCCTCGGCGGCGCGGTGGGCACGCGCGGCCAGACGGTTGGCACCGCGCATCTGCTCCAGCTCAAAGCCGGTCTTTTTTGCCCGGTGGTAGTGCAGCACCGAAAGCACCGCTTCCGGGTTGTCCGGGTGCAGCCCCTCCACCGCGGCAATCTCCGGGCCCAAAATGGCGCAGCGACCAAGGTTGTCCGACAGCAGCTTGGCCGCGTCTTCGCGGCGCCGTGAGACCACCACCTGGAAGTGGTCGGTCCATTCGCCCTGCGGATCTTGCGGGGTCTGATGCCAATAGTCGGCCGGCTGGTGATAGATCAGGGTCGGTGCCTGGCCCGGCCGGTAGGCGATCCAGCAGTCGCTGCTGGTGACCTGCGGCAGCCAGCTGCGAAACAGCGGACTGGGCTTGAATGCGAACGGGTTGTCGTCGAGGAAGTGGTAGCGCAGGCTGCCGCTGGCGATCAGCAGGCTGTCGTAGCCGCCCAGCTCCAGGGCGCGATCGGCGCGCCGTTGCTGTTCCTTGAGATGCTCGGCGTAGAGGGAGCTGCCTTCCATGGACGCGGGTCCTTCGAATCAGATCAGTACGATGATGCTAACTGCTGCGCGAGGCGCTGCGCTACCAGGGCTGTCCCCACTCGTCGCGCTCCAGAAAATAGATCCCGGCGTAGACCTTGGGGTCGATCATGTAGCCGCGCTGGGCGTGCTCGGCCACATAGGTGGCGATCTGGTCGACCGGAATCTCGTGCACGGTGATCTGCTCGTCGCCAATGCCGCCGCCCTTGCCGACCTTGTGCAGATCGAAGGCGCGCACGAAATGCATGATCTCGTTGCTCATCCCGGCCGAACTGGGCCCGTGCATCAGCGCCTCGATGCGCCCGGCCGACCAGCCGGTCTCCTCGATCAGCTCGCGCTGCGCGGCGCGTTCGACCGCCTCGGCTTCGCTGCCCGGATCGTCACCGATCAGCCCGGCGGGAAACTCCAGCGTGGTCGCGCGTATCGGCAGTCGATACTGCTCGACCATCAGCACCTTATCTGCAGGCGTGGTCGCCACCACGATCACCGCGCCCTGCGGATTGGTGCGCTCGGCGTATTCCCAGCCGTCCTGATCGCGCATGCGCAGGTAGCGGCCGCTGTAGACGATGGGGTCTTTGTTCATGGTCTGGAGTGTATCGGTTTGGAGGGCTGAGGGCTGACCCAAAGGGCACAGGGCCCAGGGCCTAGGGCCCAGAGGAGCAGGATCCCGCGCGCTCTTGCTCTCCTGGGCCCTGTGCCCTGGGCCCTGTGCCCTTCAGCTGAAAGCAAACAGCTAAGAACGATGCCGCACCTTTGCGGAACTCTACGCAACCAGCCTTGTCTACCCTCGCCTTTTCCCACGGAAGCTGCCCCATGAAAGGGATGATTTTCGCACTGACGCTGAGCCTGGCCCTGGGCGGGATGCAGGCGCGGGCGCAGGCGCTGCCCAGCGCGCCGCCGCCGCTGCCCACCGACACCGAGCTGGAGCTGTCGCGGATCGACAACGTGGTCGAACTGATGGCCAAGGCAAAGGGCTGGTACGACGAGGGCGATTTGCGCCGCTATACCTATGCGCTGGAGAGGCTGGTCGCACTGCGCCCCTACAACGGCGCGTTCATGTTCAAGCTGGCCCAGGCCTACGGCGAGCGCGATATGAAGACCCCGGCCTACGATCTGCTGCTGCGGATGCAGGCGCAGGGGCTGTCCTACGATCCCAGCACCCTGCCGGAGGTCTTCGAGCCGATCGCCTCCACCAATGCCTACAAGTACATCGTCGAAGGGCTGCAGGCCAACGCCTCGCCCTGGGGCCAGGGCAAGGTGGTGACCACGGTCAACAGCGATGTGGAACTGCTCGAGTCGCTGGCCTACGACAGCAAGGCCAAACGCTTCTTGCTGGGCTCGGCGCGCAGCGGTCAGGTACTCGCCGTTGACAGCGACGGTAATGCGACCGAGCGCGCCAAACCGGCCAACGCCGGCGACTGGTGGGGCGTGCTGGCGCTGGCGGTGGATGACCAGCGCGATGCCCTGTGGCTGGCCTCGACCATGCTGCCGCACTTCGCCGGCTACGATCGTGAGCAGCTGGGCCGCGGCGTCATCGTCAAGCTCAAGCTGAGCAGCGGCGAGATGCTGGAACGCTATGAAATTCCCGGCGACGGCAAGCCGCACCTGGTCGGTGCGCTGAGCGTGGCGCCGCAGAGCGGCACCGTTTACGCGGTCGACGGGGTCTCCAACCAGCTCTACAGGATCAAGGGCTCGGCCATCGAGCCGCTGGTGGCGCTGCCGGCGTCGGTCAATCTGCGCGGCATCGCCATCGATCCCGCCGAGCGCTTTTTGTACCTGTCCGACTATGAGCTGGGCCTGCTCGCCGCCGACATGAACAAGAACGAGGTGATCAACCTCAAGCTGGACGGGCAGAACTTCGGCGGCATCGAGCATCTGAGCTGGTACCAGGACCATTTGATCGCGGTGCAGAACGTCAATCAGCCCAAGCGCATCTCGCGCTACACGCTGACCGCCGAAGGCAACGCGGTGACCCGGGTGATGCCGCTGGAGGCGAACAAGCCGGAGCTGGTCGAACCGACCGTCGGCACCCTGGTCGGCGACAATTTCTACTTCATCGCCAACTCCCAGCGTGATTTCTACGGCCGCGACGGCAAACTGATCAGCGGCGCCCAGCCGCAGCCGCGCCAGATCTATCAGGTGCCGGCCAATATGGGCATGGATACCTTACCTCCGGCCGCGATTACTCGGCCCAAGCAGTGACGGAAGGCCGAGGGCACAGGGCTCAGGGCCCAGGGCCCAGGAAGATCAAGAGCGGCCGTATGCCGCCGTTCTGGGCCCTGGGCCCTATGCCCTGGGCCCTTTTCCAGTCGGGCACACTTGCAACGTGAATCAAATTCCTCCGACAAAAGCTCCGCAGCGCCTATACCTGGTCGACGCCAGCGTCTACGTCTTCCGTGCCTACCACTCGATGCAGCCGGACTGGCAGGATCGGGATGGCTGGGCCACGCATGCGGTGCATGGCTTTGCCAGCTTTCTGCTGCAGCTGCTGAGCCAGGTCGGCAGCCGCGCGG
>JAUIFV010000198.1 GCA_030430155.1 Gammaproteobacteria bacterium | reverse complement strand
GGCCGGCACGAAGGTCAGCGACAGCAGCATGGCCGCGGTCAGTGCCAGCACGACCGTAAAGGCCATCGGGTGGAACATCTTGCCCTCGATGCCGGTGAGCGCGAACACCGGCAGGTAGACCGCGGTGATAATGAAAACGCCGAACAGGCTGGGTCGGATCACCTCGGCGGTCGCCTCAGCAGTGAGGTCGAAGCGCTCCTCGCGATTGAGCAGACGGCGGAGTTCGTTCTGGCGTTCGCCGAAGCGACGCAGGCAGTTCTCGATGATGATCACCGCGCCATCCACGATCAGGCCGAAGTCGAGCGCGCCCAGGCTCATCAGATTGCCGGAGACGCCGCCCCGCACCATGCCGGTGATCGTCATCAACATGGCGACCGGAATCACCGCGGCGGTGATCAAGGCTGCGCGGATGTTGCCGAGCAGGAGGAACAAGACGGCAATAACCAGCAGCGCGCCTTCGACCAGGTTCTTTTCGACGGTGGCGATGGTGCGGTCGACCAGGGCGGTGCGGTCGTAGACCGGATGCACTTCGACGCCGGGCGGCAGCGAACCGGCCACCTGGTCGAGTCGCGCGGCCGTCGCCTGCGCGACCGTGCGGCTGTTCTCGCCGATCAGCATGAACACCGTGCCGAGCACAACTTCCTTGCCGTCCTGGGTGGCCGCGCCAGTGCGCAGTTCAGGGCCTTCGCCGACGCCGGCGACATCGCGCACGCGGATCGGCACACCTTCGCGGCGGTCCAGCACGATGTCGCCCAGCGCCTCGATCGAGGCTACCTGTCCCGGCACGCGGACCAGATACTGCTGACCGTTGCGCTCGATGTAGCCGGCACCGATGTTCTGGTTGTTGGCGGCGATCGCGGCCAGCACGTCCTGCAGGGTGAAGCCGTAGGCCACCAGCTTGGCCGGATCCGGAGTGATGTGAATCTGCCGGGCGAAACCGCCGATCGTGTTGACCTCCGTGACGCCACGCACATTGCGCAGCTGCGGCCGTACCACCCAGTCCTGCAACGTGCGCAGATCGGTCGGGGTCCACGGCTGGCCGTCCTCGCGCAGCGCGCCCGGCGCGGCCTCCACCGTGTACATGAAGATCTCACCCAGTCCGGTCGCGACCGGCCCGAGTTCGGGCTCCAGCCCATCGGGCAGTTGCGAGCGTGCCTGCTGCAGCCGTTCGGCCACCTGCTGACGGGCGAAGTAGATGTCGGTGCCATCCTCGAACACCACCGTCACCTGGGACAGCCCGTAGCGCGACAGCGAGCGGGTGTAATCGAGCCGCGGCAGACCGGCCAGTGCGGTTTCGATCGGGAAGGTCACGCGCTGCTCGGATTCGAGCGGCGAGTAGCCGGGCGCCTCCGTGTTGATCTGTACCTGGACATTGGTGATGTCCGGCGTGGCATCGATGGGCAGTTGCTGGAAGCTCCACACGCCCAGGGCCGACAGCCCCAGGGTCAGGACCAGCATCAGCCACCGATGGGCGATGGCGAAGCGGATCAGCCGCTCCAGCGCCGGACGGGGCTCAGTGGTCATGCGAGGCCCCCGACTTTTCGATGTCGGCCTTCACCAGGTAGCTCTGCTCGACAACGATCTCGTCGCCGACCTTGAGCCCATCCAGCACTTCGACATGGACGCCGTCTTGGCGGCCCAGTTCCAGCGGGCGGATCTCATAGTCCTCGCCGATCCGCACGAACACCACATCCCAGTCGCGGAAACGCTGCAGGGCGGCCAGCGGCACCGCCAGCGGCACGGCGTGTTCCGCGACGGTGATCCGGGCGCGCACAGCGGCACCGGGGCGCCAGCGGCCATCGGCGTTGTCGATACGAGCGCGGCCGACCGTGCTCTGGCTAGCTGTCGCGGTGGCCGGGAGCACACGATCCAGGGTCGTGCTGGCGCTCACGTCATCGCTGAGTCGGGTGACCTCGATGGGCAGTCCGGCAACGATGTGCTGGGCGTCGCCGCCGAACAGGTGAACATCGACCCACAAGGCCGAGAGGTCGGCGATCTCGAACAGCGGCGACTCGCCGGCGATTTCTCCGACCGTAGCCGTCCGCGCCAGCACCACGCCATCGATCGGCGAGGTGATGGCGTATGGCGCGAGGCTGACGTTGCTCTCCACGGTGGCCAAGACCTGGCCCTGGCGAACCGCATCGCCGACGCCCACGGTGATGCTGCGGATGGGCCCAGGAAAACGCGCGGCAAGCCGAGCATGGCGCCCCTCGATCGGCGTCAGAAGTCCCTGGAGTTCGTGTTCGTCGCGAATGACGCCGGGGCCAGCGGCCGCCGCACGGATGCCAGCCTGGGTGGCGATGTCCGCCGCGATGCGAGTACGGCCTTCGTAGCTCTCGTACGTCCACCGTGCGGACTGGCCATCGACCTGCGCCCGCACCTCAATATCGAAGGAGTGCGGCTCGTAGACCACGCCGCTGCCCACCAGATAGTCGCCCCGGGCGCTGAACCGATGGATGTCGGTCACGCCGCCGAGTCGCGTCAGCACGACTTCCAGGCTGCCGGCCTCGGGCGGCAAGGGTTTGCCATCGCGATACAGCCAAGCGCGGTACTCAGGCGGGACGCCGTCCTCGAAGATGGCAAGCTCGACGGCGAGATTGCCCTCCCGCAACACGCGCCCGTTATGGGCGCCTTTTTCGGCTTCGGTTTCTGCATGATCGCCGTGACCGTGACCGTGTTCGTCGGTGGCCTCTCGGGCGCCGCAGGCGGCCAGCGCGAAGACGAGACCGAGAATCGGGAAAAGCTTGCTCAAGTTCATGGGGTGACTCCGTTGTCGGACCCTGCGGCGACCGCGAAGGTCCGGCCAGTCAGGCGTTGCAGTTCGATCAGGGCGCGATGGGCGGTCAGGGCGGCATCAAGGCGTTCACGGCGTACCTCGACCATTTCGCCCTGTAGCTGGATCCATTCGAGGTGGCTGCTGGCACCGGCCCGGTAACTGCGTTCGGCTTCCTCGGCCGCGCGCTGCAAGGCGGGCAGCACCTCGATCTCGATGCGACGGGCTTGACCGATGGCGAGGTCGAGCTGCCCCCAGGCTTCCGCCAGCGTTGCTTGCAGGGCGCGCCGTTGACCCTCGCGCTCGAACTCGATGGCTGACAGTTCGGCCTCGGCGGCGCGGATTCCGGGTTCGGCGCGGTTCGCGCTGCCGAAAGGAATCGACACACTGCCGACCAGGCCCCAATCCGAGCCGGCCTGCAGCCGGCGCACACCCACTTGCCAGTCGATATCGGCCACCCGGGCAGTACGCGCGAGCTGCAGCCGAGCCTCGCGCAGCCGGCCTTCGTGAGCAAACTGCTGCAGTTCCGGTGTGTCGGCGAGCAGGCGCACCAACGCCTCGTAGTTGGGCAGTGGCGGCAGCGCGCCGAAGTCGATCGGCGCCAATTCGAAGTCGGCGGTGGCGCCGCCCCACAACACCGCAAGTCGTCGCCGAGCATGGGTGGCGGCACTCAGGTTGCGCGCCAGCTCGGCGGCCACGCGCAATCTCGCCGCCTCGGCCGCCAGCGGCGCCGACGACTGCTCGATGCCGGCCTTGCGCCGCTCGGTGGCCGCGGCCAGCAGCTGTTCACGCTGGGCTAGGTCGGCTCGCGTCAGCGCTGCCAGCGCCGTGGCGGCCGTAGCATCCAGATAGCGCCGAGCGACTTCGGCCAGCAGATCGAGCTGCTTGGCTTCGCGTAGCAACGCAACGCCCTGCAGGCGCTCATCTGCGACCGCGAATCGGGCATCCCGTTTGTCGCCGCGCTCCATGACGGACGCCAGCGACAGGGTCAGTTCTGCGCCCTGGAAGCTTGACACGTCGCCGGTGCCCAGCAGGTTCTCGGCGTCGATCGCCATGCGCAGCGGCGGTGCTTGGCGCGCTAGGTCGCCCTCGGCGCGACGTGCGAGTTCGGTGAAGCGATAGGACTCAAGATCAGGATGGGTCTCGATCACGCGACGAAACGCGTCATCGAGTGAAACAGGTTCAATGGAAACAGGATCAGCGGCGATGGCGGGTGCGTACGCACACACGCAGAACGCCACAGCGGCCAAGGCCGCACGGATGGTGAACATCATGAAAACTCCGATGGAAAGGGACGCGAGGATGGGCAGGCGAGTCAACTCGCCAGCAGGTCTCAGCCCACGATCGGAGGTCGTAGCACTCGGGACGGCAACACGCTCTCGAAATGAGGTTCGGCCGAGAGCGGTGCCAGCGTGGCCAGTCGAATCGCCACAGTCAGCGCCACAGAACTAGGCAAGGCGCTGACATGCGCGCAACAGACGGTTGCGTGCATGAGGCCATGCAAGAGGCCATTCTCACCAGGAACCTCGGGCGCGGCGGGGATTTCCGTGTGGTCCGCATGCACGATATGCCCCGCCACGTCCCCGTGCGTCGTTGCATGCAACTCACCCAGCATCGATAAGACAGGTTGGCAAACAAAGATCAACGCCACCAGCGCGGCCCAGAGCCGGATACTGACGCAGCGGTGGCGGAATCGGGACAACATGGTGCTTAGGGTAACGGGAAAGGATGGCGCCAGACCAGCGACACCGCGACTCGCGAACGTTTGCGGCAATCGGGCAGATCTGGATGAATTCAAATCGCTCAATGACCAGCTGGGCAGACGGGAGATAAGGCACTGCAAGAATCTGCGCGGCGCACATCAATCTGCGTTAGGGAAACAGTGCCACGCTGGGTCGTTCCGCAGATAGTCGCCTGAGGAAGGAAAAATGCGGCAACCAGCTTAGGGCTTGGCCGTCCTCGCGTCGCCAATGGGCGGCCCACCCGCTGCGCCCCGGCCCTTTGGCCCCCGCCATAATGCTGACAGTCGGCCTGAACGACTAATCCTGGCGGGCCCAACAGCGCCGCGCAACGCGGTCGGTCCCACCGCGACCGCGGCGACCACCTTGCGATATCCACTGCGAGGGCTGGAGCGAATCTCAATATTTCCGGTGCTGCCGCTGGGGTCGAGCGTCTTCCTACGAGCGCGATAGTTCCAACGACTGAGTGGACGCCCTGAACCGTCCGGTCGGGCAATGTCCGCTCATGGCCGGTTCCGGCCCATCGCTCTGGATCCCAGAGCCCACCACCTGGCGGCCGCGGGATCTGGTCCGCTGAGGCCTTGGTGCTCAAGGTCCAATCATTGGACCAGAGCGTCAGAAATACTGGACTTAAAGTCGAAGCCGCTGCTGGCGTAGATCTGTTCCTATGGTCCTAGGTGTCATGACTACCAGCGCCTCCAGCGAGCACTGCCTTCTCCATTACGCCAACTTTCGCGGATTCCCAATCGCGGCGGAGCCGTTGCTTCCTGTCTCGCCCTAGCCTAGCCGCCTCATGCGCTGTCTTCGCTCTCCGGACTCTCTCCCGCTGCTTCGGATCTTCGAACTTCTGCGCCTGGAAATAGTGCTCCGATGTTGCCCAGAGCTTGCCATCCAGCCGAATCGGATGTTCTGAGAAATTCGAGAACCCACCGTATTCGTCCGCAACGCTGTAGAAGTTCAAGACGTCCACTCGCTTGCCTAGCGCGCCGCCCAACGCTGAGCTAAGCGGCTACCGCGCCGCAATGTCTGGTTCATAGCGAGCAACTCCCCGGTAGTCTGCTTGAGCGCCTTGCTGTACGCCCCAATTATCTTGATCCCCAGAATATTAGTGCAATGAAAAAGATGGCGGCGACTGCCAGAGAAGGTCGAAGCACTTGGAATGGCCCGGTTGTGGATGCTTCCATCCGCGCATGCAGGTCTGAGAGTTTCGCTTTCAGTGCTGGGTCATCGCAGTCTTGACACGCATTCACCAGGGCTTCCTGAACGCTTGGCACCCATTGTGATGGATGGTCGTTGTCATCATCGTAGTCGAGCGCAGCGATGATCTCCGTACCCCTATTCCCGAGCTCGGTTCCGATTGCCTTCGCGCGATGGTAGTAGATAGCGATATCCATGATCTTCACGCACAACGCCAATGGTAAGAGGCTACTGCGCCGCAGCATTGGATCATCGCGAGGAACTCCCCGGTAGTCCGCCTTGACCGTATTGTTGGGCCAAATCCTGGCATGTGGATGCAAAGTACCCGGACGCTTGCGCTTCTAGTCACCAATGCTCTCAATGCTCTCGCGATTCTCCTGATAAGTCAGTTCGCCCGAGTAGCGCCTTGGATTCCCACACATCCAGCAGGAGCAGGGTTTGGGTGTCGTTGAAGATTTCCCGATTTGCGCTGCAGTCGGAGGGACGAGCCCGCGAAAACGGACCCGTAGACGGGCTGCCTCCCGCCGTTTGATTCGCTCGACATGGTGCCGTCGAGTCGAACGTCGCTTTGCACTGTAGTTGCTTTCGAACGATGACATGTCGCGTCACAAACACGAACTCGGCAACTGGACGGCCCAACGATTAGGTACGCTGCCGCGCGGGAACGTCTGGATCATTGCAAGGAGCTCCCTGGCGGTCGCGTTGACCGTATTGTTGCACCTCACCACGGGTGATTCCGATACTTGGCCAGCCGAGCGAGAACTTCCGCGGGAATAGAACTATCCCAAACGCCATTGAGCAAGCGCCTGAACTCCACACAACGCCTCGCGAGCAAATCGACTTCGCCGACAACGGCCGGCCCATTGTGCACAAGAAGATCCTCCAGCGGACCTGCAGCGAGCGCCGCCAGCAACGGGTTGGGTGATGATGTGTCTATTCTTTCGAGGACCGCCACGATTGCAGCGAGGCAGAACTCAGGATTCTCTCGGGGGAGTTCCCAATCCAACGGCGAAACGTCGACCCCAGCACGCACTACGGGCGGTTTGGACCCGGACCAAGCCGCAACCCACTGATCGGCAACTTCCGCTGGCGACATCAGTTCCGTGAGGCCCAACGATTAGCTAAGCGGCTGCCGCACGACGAGTTCCGGTCTTCGCGAGGAACTCCCCGGCAGTCCGTCTTCAGCGAATTGTTATACCTCACGAGCGTACTCCGCAAGTGACAGCCGATATGCATCAACACAAGAGTCAAACTCCGTGAGAGCCTCAGTAAGTGCGTCCGCATGCGCTGCGCTTGTCGTTCCGGAGTGTCGGTACAGCTCTTTAAACTCACCCTCAATCCGTGCTGCTCTGTCTCGGGCTGCCCTTATCTTTGAAAGGAGATCGTGGCACTTTGGAAAGTACAGATCGGCCAAGGTGAAGAGGCGAGCGGCATCTGCTTTAGGGCTACTGTTTATGGTTACGTCCAGAGCCTGATTGTAGGTAATCTGCCCTTCCATCACTTTCCGATAGAGCACGTAGTGTCCAACGACTGAGCCGGACCATTGGTGAATAAGTTGATAGAGCTCCTCTAGCCGAGCGCGAAGGGCTTCTTTCTGGAGCTTTTGGTCGTCATGGTCGAGTCGCATTTGCAACTGCCGCTCAGCCGCCCGATTGGCTAGTCGAATGCCAGCCAACGTTGATAGAGCCGTAACGGCGGCGGCTAGGACTGCAACAAATGGGATGAGATCACTGGCGGCCAAGATGCCTAGTTCCGTGAGGTATAACGCCTGAATTAAGGCGCGCCGCGAAGCGGCGTCGGCATAAATGAATCGTTAGCCCTCTGGCTGCGCGGCCAGGGGAATTTGACCAGGGTCGTCATGTCGAACTATCCGTAAATGCAATGCATAGAATGCCGAAGGTGGCAAGACTCCGCCACATAGCTGCTGCCTTTCACGAGCTACGTACACACGAAGCCCAACTTGCTCAAGCTCCGATATGCTCTCCGCTAGTGAACTCTGAGCACTGATTCTCTCATGAGGCTCATTTATTCCGAGATCGGTCCAATCTGTCAGGTTCTGCAAGAAGGCACTAACGCTGTCGAGGCTGGCCTCCGTCAGATCGTCCGGATAGTTGTCGTAGCGGCCGTGGCAACCCACGGCAAGATCCAGCAAGCTCTTGGCTGATGTAACAAGGACTAGGTGCGTAGGAATCTCGCCTGCTGCCCGAACGACCCTGACTGGCTCTGATTGGGACGACTGGCCGAGCCTCACTTTGACCCACTTCTCGTGATTGGCCTTAAGTTGGCGAAGTGTGTCTGCAGTAAACGTCTCAGGCTGGTCGTCTACTAGCTTGTGATGCACTCGGCACAGGAGAAGCAGGTTGGAGAGGCCATCCATGAGTTCTGGAGAGAACGCGGGGTCGTGGCGCGGCCCGCTTGGCGCTCCAGAAATGATGTGGCACTCGTCGCCAACAACAGACTCTGCATCGAGATCGGATGCATCAACAACGAGACGCGCTTTGCACAATGCACATAGGTTGCCGGACCGGCCCCAGAGCACTTTCCTCGTCTTGTCCGTGATGCTCATCCCGAGGGCTAACGCTGAGCTAAGCGGCTACCGCGCCGCAATGTCTGGTTCATAGCGAGCAACTCCCCGGGAGTCCGGCTTGAGTGTTGGAATGGACTCCCCGCCGTTTACCAGCGGCTTCGATGAGCCAGACTGAGGTCCCAACTTCAGTGACGGTTTCACGACGAGGAGTCCACCCATGAATGCTACGACGGTTGCGATCGATTTGGCCAAAGACGTGTTCGAACTGGCTCTGTCCGATGTACCCGGCGAAATCAAATCACGCAAGCGCCTGCGCCGCTCCCAGCTGGCCCGCGCCTTCGACAACGCCCGGCCGATGACCATCGCGACGTTGGTCGTGAAGCTGCCACCGATGTTGAGCATCGCACCGCGGCGCGCCCCCTCGACCTGA
>JAUIFV010000197.1 GCA_030430155.1 Gammaproteobacteria bacterium | reverse complement strand
CTGCGGGCCCTACTGGGTCAGCGCCTTCACCTTCGACGCCCTCTTCGAGCGCCTGGAGGGCATCGACTCCCTCTACAACGCGCGCGCGACGCCCACCGCCTACCACAGCCTCTGGCTGCACCCCGACGGGCGCATCGAGTGGGGCCCGCGGCGCAGCCTGGTCGAGGCGCCCCAGGGCGAGCTGCGCGAGGTCGAGCTGCTGGACCGTGACGGCGAGAGCCTGGGCTTCGTGGACGCGACCTTCTCGCCCTTCTCCCACGTCGACGGCGGCGCGCTCATCCTGCCCGCCGACCCCGACGTGGACCGGGTGGTCATCGACGGGCGCCGCTCGCCCATCCGGCCGCGTCGCTGAAGCACCGCAGGACAGGCCCTCCTTGAAGGGCGCGCCGCGATGAGGCCCTGATCAGCGGCCTCTGCGACGCATCCCCAGCAACAGCAGGCCGACGAGCGCCATCGCCGAGGGGGCGCGCGCGGTCCGGGCGCTGCAGCCACAGCCCTCGGGGGTGTCGTCTCCCGGCGCGTCGCTGTCGCCGGAGTCCTCGGCGAGGCAGTCCACCACCGCCGCGTCCGCGTCGTCGCAGTCCGCGCCGCCGAAGTCCACCGCCTCGACCCCGTCCCCGTCCGCGTCGTAGTCCGAGCCGGGCGCGCAGTCCTGGTTGACGCCGTCGTACCAGCTCTCCTGGGCCTCGGGGTGCACGGTGGGGTCCGCGTCGTCGCAGTCCCGGCTGTTGTCGAAGCCGTCCCCGTCGCTGTCCTCCAGCACCAGGGCCGGGCCACCCCAGGCGCCGATGTCGCTGCGGCTGCCGTCGGGGTCGGCCAGCTCGGGGTCGCCCGCGTCGATGAGGGGCGATCCCTGGGCCAGCACGAAGGAGTCGTCCTCGTACACCGCGTCCGCGGTCCAGGTCGCGAAGCGCGGGTCCTCGGCCAGCTCGCCCTCGGCCAGCGCCGCCGCGCTCAGCTCGCCGCCAAGGTCCCCCGCGCTGTTGCCGTAGAGGTCGCTCCAGGCGAAGCGGGAGCCCTCCAGGCTGAGGGCGTCGTAGACCAGCAGCGCCGCCGAGCCGTCGTGGCCCACCACCGCGTTG
The DNA here is from genome assembly GCA_030430155.1 of Gammaproteobacteria bacterium. Classification (GTDB taxonomy): domain Bacteria; phylum Pseudomonadota; class Gammaproteobacteria; order Xanthomonadales; family SZUA-5; genus SZUA-5. The sequence continues at coordinate 7,629 of JAUIFV010000197.1, read as the reverse complement.
TTGCGGAAGTCCACGGGGTGCTCGAAGAGGTAGAGCGCGGCCCCGCCCTCGGTCGCCGAGCCGCCCACGAAGCTGTTGTTGGTCCACTGCGCGCCCGCGCCGCGGCTCATCACCGCCCCCCCGCCCGCCAGCGCCGTGTTCTGCTGCACGACGTTGTTGGTGAAGACCGCGGACCCGGCGCTGGCCCAGCCGCCCTCGTCGACGTAGAGCCCGCCGCCGTAGAGCGCCTCGTTGCCCGCGAAGAGGCTGCCGTGCACCGACACCGCCACCGCGCCGTTCACCCGCAGCCCGCCGCCGCTGTGCCCGGAGACGTTGCGCAGCAGCTCGCTGTCGCGCAGGGTCAGGCTGTAGCAGCCCCGGGCGTCCACCCCGCCGCCCACGTCCGCGGCCTCGTTGCCCTCGACGCGCACGCCCTCCAGGGTGGCGGTGGCGTAGTACAGGAAGAGCCCGCCGCCCCCGCGCTCCTCGCAGACGTTGTCCGCCACCACGCTGTCGCGCAGGCTGAGCGCGCCGTAGTAGTGGTACATGCCGCCGCCGTCGTAGCGCCCCGTGTTGGCGCGCAGCTCCAGGCCCTCGAGGGCGGCGTCGACGTTGGCGTAGAGGAAGAGCCCGCCGCCGTAGCCGTTGGTGGCGCTGTTGGCGGTTGGCAGCGTGCTCTATGCGGTGGCCAATCGCAATCGTGCGGAGCCGCGAGGTTGATCGAAAGCCATGCATCTGGGCCGTGCAGACGGCGCAAATCTCATTGAAATAGTCACATCCCACGGTTTGAGAGGCGCGAATAGGGGGTGTGCCGGCAGTTTCAGGGCTTCTGAACATGAGGAGCACCGATGAAACTGTCAATTCCATTGTTTTCGAAACATTGTCTGGCCATCTATGGTCTGGCCGTGGCCGGCGCCTGTACGGGCGTCGACTCCCGCGCCGCTGAGGCAGACAAAGACATAAAGCCGGCCTTTCAGTCGCCCTGCGCCAGCGAAGTCTGGTGGTCTGACTCGGGCACCCGGCATAGCGATTTCGATTTCTGGGTCGGCGAGTGGATGGTCTTCGATCGCAAGAGCGGTCGATTGAATGGCATCGACCTGATCGAGAAGGACCTCGGCGGCTGCGCCATCAAGCAGCGCTGGCGGCACATGAATGACGACTACAGCCTGGCCGGCGCGCCATGGCGGATGCAGGGCACCAGCAGCAGCGGGATCGCCGCCGATGGCCTCTGGCATCAGCAGTGGGTGGACAACAACGGCGGCTTGTTGCAGCTGAAGGGCAAGCGAAACGCCGACGGCGAGATGCAGCTGGAAACGGACTGGATGGAATTCGTCGACCGCAAGGGCACCCGCCATCGCACCCGGCACCGATGGCACTGGAAGCCGCTGCCGGACGGCAGTATTCATAACTGGGGCTACCAGCAGCGCGGCTTGCCGGAGATAGGCGAATGGATCCTGTACTACGACATCGAGTATCGACCCATCGCGGTGGGCGATGCGCAGCTGCAGAAGCTGGAGAAGCCTAAGAGTGAAGGCTAGCGGATGACCACCCTGCTGCTGCTGTTGGCGCTGCATGGATTCTTCCTTGGTGGCCTGCTCATGGTGGCAGGCCACCAGCGCGACGAGTCCAATCGGCTGCTCGGTGCGCTGGTGCTGACAGCGGGCGTGGTTTCGCTGTCCTTCTGGCTGGGCACCCAGCAGCAGCGCTGGCAGGTTCTGGCCGCCGCGGCGCTGTTTCCGGCCTGGTATCTGATCGGTCCGCTCAGTCTGCGCTACACCCAGCGCTTTCTGCGACGACAGCCGACCACCTCGATCTGGTGGGTCGCTCTGGCGCCGTTGCTCGCGCTGGTGTGGTCGGCCGTCTGGCTGCAGCAGCCGGCGGCGCTACGCGCCGACCGAGGAGCGCAGACGGTCCATGTCGCCGTCCTCTACAGCGGCTTTTGGATACTCACCGCCTGCTGCGCGCTGCGCAGCTGGCAGATCCTGCGAGCGGCCGAGACTGATGCGGACTGGGATGCCCGTCCGACCTGGCATCGCGCTTGGCTGCGCTGCTTGATGGCACTGCTGCTGGTCTTCGCGCTGCTCGATTTCGTGATGACCTGCAGCTTCACGCTGTGGGGTAGCTACCCGGCATGGCTGGGCATGATCAGCGTCGCCAGCCTGACCACGTTGGTCTACGCGGTGGGGCTGGTGGCGCTGATGCCGGACGGGGTGATGCAGCGGGTGGGCTGGCCGGGCCGGCGCTATGAACGGGCCAGACTGCCGGAATCTGCGGCCTCGCAGCACAAGGCCGCGCTGCGGCGGTTGATGGAGGTTGAGAAGATCTGGCTCAATGACGATTTGGATCTGCGCCGACTGGCCGCTGCGCTGGACATCAGCAGCCACCAGCTCTCGCAGCTGCTCAGTCAGCACCTGGACACCTCCTTCGCCGATTACGTCAACGGCTACCGCGTCGCGCACGCGGTGGAGCTGCTGGCCGACCAGAGCCGTCCGCGTTCGGTGCTGGACATCGGCTTTGAATCGGGATTCGGCAGCAGCGCGACCTTTTATCGCGCTTTCCGCAAGCATCAGGGGATGACGCCCAGGGCCTTTGTTGCCGCGTTATCGGACAGCGAGGATGAAACCAATGCCTCGGCGGAGATCCCAAACGACAAGAGGGGCCAGCCGCGCCTTCAGTAGTTCGCTATCAGTCGCGGTAGAAGATCGCCCTATAGCTGGCGTACATCGAGGCGAACATCATCGGCAGAACGATCAGCAGCCCCAGCCCCAACGGAATCACTCCGGCAATGGCCACCAGCGTCCAAAGAACGCCGAGCACGAATAGCGGCAGGATGTTCTTCAGGCAGCCCATCAGGCTCATCTTGATCGCCGGTATCGGTTCGATCTGATTCAGCGCAATCAGCGGCACGGCCAGCCAGTAGCCGGCAAAGATCGGTATCGACACCAGCATGTTCAGTCCCAGCGCCGACCACAGCGCAATCGGATCCAGATTGCCCGGATCGCCTTGCAGCATCCCCAAATAGCCATCGAGGCCGATGAATGGAACGAAGACCAGCAGCGCGGCGGTTTGATAGACAACCAGATAGATGATGGTGAACAGCATCATCGCGGCGAATCGATCACCGAATGCCGCGAACAGATGGTTGAAGCGCAGCGCACGGCTGGCGTTGAGCTCTGCGCAGCCGATCATCAATCCGGCGGTCAGGATCGGATAGAGCAACCCTGGAATGATCGCTCCGGCTACCGGTATGGCCTGGATCGCGATCGCCGCAGCCACCATCACGATGGTCAGCGCAATCCACATCCCGGCGGAGGCCTTGAACAGCTCCCATGACTTTCCCAGCCAGGTGGCACCGGCGCCGGCGCTGTGGCTTTGCGGATCGGTGCTGAAGGTCTGCTCTTCGGGGCGGATTCCGGCGGGATCGGCAACGTTGGCGTCGGGCGCGCGGTAAGGGTTGTCCTGCATGGCTGGCTCCACAGGCACAGCGGTGGGCTGCGCTACGCCGGCCATGGTGCACGAACGTAGCTGTACACGCTACGCGTTATTCGGAGCGCAACGCCACCAGCGGGTCCACGGCGGCCGCGCGCCGAGCGGGAATCCAGCAGGCGGCGAAGGTCACTCCCAGCAGCAGCGCGGTGATCCCCAGATAGGTCAGCGGATCGCTGGCGCCGACGCCGTAGAGCAGCGCATTCATCAGTCGGGTCAGGATAAGGGCAACGACCAGCCCGATCGCCAACCCGATCGCGGTCAGCTTCAGGCCCTGGCGGACGACCATGCCGCTGACCGCCGGTGCGGCGGCACCCATGGCCATGCGCACGCCGATCTCGCCGGTGCGCTGGCCCACGGTGTAGGCCATCACGCTGTAGACGCCCAGGCTGGCCAGCACCAGCGCCAGACCGGCGAAGGCGGCCAGCATGGCCATCAGCAGACGGCGGTCGGCAGTGGACTGTTCGACCATCGCCGCCACCGTGGTGACGTTGGTCAGCGGGATGGTGGGATCCACTCGACCCAGGGCCTCGCGCACGCTGGCGGTCAGCGCCGCCGGATCGCCCTGGCTGCGTATCAGGATGTTGTTGAAGCCTTCCGGACGCTGCATTACCGAGTAATACATCTCAGCTGCCGGCGGGGTGGTCAGATCCTGGGTGTGGGTATCAGCGACCACACCGACCACCTGCTGGGTCAACTGCAGCATGCCGCTGACGATCTCGCGGCCGATCGGATCCACGTCCGGAAAGGCCTGTTTGGCGAAGCTCTCGTTGATGATCACCACCGGCGTGCTTTGCGGGGTATCGCGGCGATCGAAGTCGCGGCCGGCGAGCAGCGGGATATCGAGCACATCAAAGGCGCCGGGGCTGATCACGTGGCGCAGCGCCACCGGCTGCTCGCGCGGCGGCGGTATGGCCTGACCGACCACGGCAAAGGGCGATGCCCCAGCGAAGCCGCTCAGCGGCGGCGTATCGTTCAGTGCCACCTCCGCGGCCCCGGGTATCGCCTCCAGCTCAGTGAGCAAGCGTCCGTAGAAGTTGGCCAGCGGCTCACTCATCACCGGGTATTTGGTGGTCGGCACCTGCACCGTGGCGGCGAAGACGCCGTCGGGATCGAAGCCCGGAGAGACCTGCTGCACGCGGATGAAGCTGGTGATCAGCAGGCTGGCGGCGATCAGCAGGATGAAGGACACCGCCACTTCGCCCACCATCAGCGCGCCGCGCAAACGGCTCTGGCGGCGGCTGGCGGTGCTGTTGCGGCTGGAATCCTTGAGCGCATCGGTAAGCGCCGGCTGCGCCACCTGGAAGGACGAGATCAGTCCCAGCACCAGTCCGGTGGCCAGCGAAACGCCCAAGGTGAATAGCAGCACGCCGGCATCCAGCGATACCGCCTCCACCCGCGGGATGAAGTCCGCCCCCAGGCGCACGATGACCGCGATACTGATCGCCGCGAAGACCACGCCCAGTGCGCCACCGAGCAAGGCCAGAACGACATTCTCCGTTACCAACTCGCCGACCACGTGCTTGCGTTTGGCGCCCAGAGCAAAGCGAATCGCGATCTGCTTGCGGCGCCCGGCGTAGCGGGCCAAGACCAGATTGGCGACGTTGGCGCAGGCGATCAGCAGCACGCAGGCGACTGCGGCAAACAACAGGGCATAGGTTTGGCGCTGATTGCCGATCAAACCGTCGAGCAGATAGTTCACGTCGGCGCTGGCTTCGGCGTCGACATTGCTGGGATAAGCCTGGGCGTAGCTGGTGGCGATGACCGCCAGCTGCTCACGCGCCTCGTCTAAGCTGACATCGGGCTTGAGCTTGGCCAGGACGTTGAAGAAGAAGCCGCCGCCGTCGATCTGCTCAGGGACCAGATAGGAGACCTCAGTGGGTCGCGCGGTAAAGACGTCGATCTGGTTGAGCGGAAAGCTGGTCAGCTTCGCCGGCATCACCCCGATCACCGTGTGCGGCTGACCGTCCAGGGTGATGCTTCGGCCGATGGCGTCGTCCTCGGCGCCGAACTTGCGCTGCCACAGACCGTGACTGAGGATCGCCACCTTCGCCGCCCCGGGCTGATCCTCCTCGGGCAGGAAGTTGCGCCCCAGCGATGGCATCACCCCGAGCAGAGAGAAGTAGTTGTGGGCGATCTGCATGCCGCCCAGCTGCTCCGGGTCGCCGTTATCGGTGAGGGTGAAGCCGGTTTGCGCGGCGATGGACATCTCGCTGAAGGCGCTCTGGCGCTCCTGCACCGCCAGCCAGCGCGGCCAGGAAAAACCCACGCCGTTGAAGTTGCGTTCGGCAATGGTGGAGGTGATCTGCACCAGCGAGGCCGGTTCGGCGTAGGGCAGCGGGCGCAGGAAGATGGCCTGCACCAGGGAGTAGATCGCGGTGTTTGCGCCGATGCCCAGGGCCAGGGCGAGTATCGCCACCAGGCTGAATCCGGGAGATAGCCACAGCGAGCGCAGAGCCAGCTTCAGAGCGTTCATCATTCCTCCCGATCTCAGTGCCGCACAGCAAGTCTATTCGCTAACAGCGAATCTGGCGGCTGCATCGCGCCCAACCGCCCGTACAAAGAGTTAAGACGCAGCCAAGCGCGATTTGGTTACGGCCAATTTGCCGCTACCACATCAGATCGTCCGGCACCTCGAATCGAGCGTAGTACTCGTCGTCGCTGCTGGCGGATTCGCCGCTGTCGTCCTTACACCCGTGATCGGAGACGATACTGCCCTGACGTTGGTAGACCATCTCGGCGGCCTTGCGGTCGATCACCGCATAGCCATCGCCGAATGCGGCGATGACCAGCGCACCGCTGGCCAGCTTGTCCCTGGTCGGCTGATCAACGTGCAGCTCCTTGACCTTGTTGTTATCGACGAAGCGATAGGCAATCTCGCCGCCGACTTCGACGCGATGGCTTTCGATGATCTGCTTGATCTGCGCCTGCAGCTCCTTGGCCCTGGCCTGAGCCTTCTGCTCGGCCGCCAGCTGCCGATCCCGCTCAGCCTTTTCCGCCTGGGCCCGCTGCGCCTGCCGCTGCTGCTCGCTGGGCTTGGCCGCGGATTTGCCGTGCTTCTGCTTCTTCAGCGCCCGCGCGGCGTCGTCGACCTGTTGCTTCTTGGCCAGGCCGGCTTTGAGGAGCTGTTCTTGGAGTGGGTTGCGCATTTGGTTCAATTCTTCGCATGCTGAACGCGAATTGTAGCGATTAGAACGTGGCGGGCGAGGGGACGAATCGAGCAGATCGGTCGTAGCATGCGCCTTTGCATCCGCGCGGTTGAGAACGTTGATGGCCAGCAAACCTTTTCCACAAGCTGTAGCGGCTTGCCTTTTGACCGGGTTGAGCTTGGCAGCCAGCATACCGGTGCACTCCGCGACACTATTGCCACAACTCTACGTGCGCAACGGTCCCGCCTGTTTGAAGGATTCTGAGCTCGTCGCGGCAAATCCCACCTATGACGAGGCTGCGCTAGAGGATTTGGCGAAGGACCCGATGCGGATCCTTAAGCCCTGGTACTTGAACATGCCCAAGCACTGGAGCATCGGCTATGCGCCTTGCCTGGGGCTCGCGCAGGAGCCTGGGGGCGCTGCGCTAAGGCTGTTCAGACTCGACGACTTTCCGGGCATCTACTCGTCGATTCCGATGGCGCCGGATGATCCAATCTTGGATAAACAGCGCGTTGCACTGCAAGAATGGATTGCGAAGGGCGAAACGGCACATGGTCTACCGCTGAGGTCTCGGCTTTACGTCGAAGACTCGATAGAACTGGGACTGTTGCAACGGCAAATCTCTTTCGCCGGAGGGCAAGGCCGTCGGGTTGTACTCAGCTATGCCATTGAGCCGAGTTTAGTGACTCGGATCTCGTATGAATTTCAGGGGCTTAGCGATGATGGTGAAGCCTACCTCCATTTCGCCGTTCCGCTCTCGTTGGAGGGGCTGGCGGAGAGGGACGACGAATCACATCTGGGCTATGCGGCGATGGAAATATACGAGAATCCGCAAACGTATGCCCGCTACTTGGCGGCGGTTGAAAGCCTGATTGCGGAGCAACAGACGCGACTGCAACCATCCTTAGATCAGCTGGACAGGCTGGTTTCGCGCATCAAGCTAGTTGATCAATCTGACTAGTCGCTCAGTCCGCTCCCTTCGACCAGTCCAAACTCCCAATTCGCTCCAGTATCC
>JAUIFV010000196.1 GCA_030430155.1 Gammaproteobacteria bacterium | reverse complement strand
GGATTGAGCAGCGAGCGCTGGATCAGCTTGCCGTCCACCCACTCGAAGCGACGCTTACCGTCCGGGTTACGCAGATTGGACAAATCACGACCCACCCGCGCGGCCATCGGGCCGGTGGTCTTCAGGGTCGGATAGGCATCCGGCGTGCCGTGGCAGTCCTTGCAGGTGATTTCCACCCCGGCCATGACCTCGCCAACGATATGCCCGTTGCCGTGCATGTCCTGGGCGAAGTGGCAGTCCACGCAGTGCAGGCCCAGATCAACGTGGATGCTGGACATGTGCACGGCTTTTTCGAACTTCGCCGGATCATCGTCGGACACCTGGTTGCCTTCGGCATCGAGCAGATTGCCCTTGCGATCACGCTTGAAGATGGCGCGGAAATTCCAGCCGTGACCGTGGTAGTCGGCAAACTGGGTGTCCTGCAGCTTCGGATTCATGTCGCTGACCTGCTTCATGAAGTCCTCGTCGCCCCACAGACCGCGGATCACCGCTTCTTCAGGATTGCGTTCGAGCAGCTTGTGGATCTCTTCGTGATCCGGGTACTTCTGCTCCTCCGGCCACATAAAGGGCGCGTCAGACTCGTAATCCCACATGATGTAGCCGAGATAGGTGTTGATGAACATATTCGGCTGATGCATGTGGCAGATCATGCAGGTGCTGGTCGGAATCGCCCGGGTAAAGGCGTGCTTGAGCGGATGACCAGATTCGCCGCGCGGGATGGTCGGATCGCCGGTCTGGGTGGTGCCGTCGTGTCCGTACTTGGCGTACTGGCCGGAATGGCGCGGATCGCGATCGTTCGCGTAGGGCACATGACAGGACGCGCAGCCGGACTGGCGATAGTCACCCGGCTGATCGTTGGTGCCGAGGAACCACATGTTCGGGTCGTTCAAGCGGGTCTTGGTGATGTTGAGCACCGGAATGGCAACCCGCTGACCGGTGCCCGGCCCACGGTTGGATTGCTTCAGGTCGGGGCGACCGGGCTCTTCCAGTCGCTGGATCAGACCCAGCGCATTGGGTAAACCGGTTTCCGGGAAGGTCGTGTTGATGTTGCGACCGCCGCGCTCGAAGACGCGGAAGACGTCAGCCGGCGGCACCGTTTCCCAGGCCGGCAGCGGGAACAGCTGCTTCAGCGCGCCCTGCTTCTCCATCTCCGGAGTCGGCTCCACCAGCGCGGTGACCGCGGCCGGCTTGCCATCGCGAGTGTAGGCCTCGCCGAGGATGTAGCGCTTATAGGGCAGGATGCCGTTGTTGTAGGCGCCGCCGCCCCAGAGCATGGCGCCGGTGGCCATGATGCTGCGCTTGGCCGCCTCGATGATCGGCTGATGACAGGCACCGCAGGCCTCATCGGCGATGCGCAGATCGCTGGGGTTGATGAAGCGTACAAACTCCGGTGATTCCTTGTTCAGCGCCGCGTAGGTGCGTTTGGGGTTGGCCGATTTCGGATAGTGCCAACGCTCTACATAGCGCGGCAGCACGTGGGCCTGCTCCATGGCGTTGAAGTAGCTTGGTTCGTAGCTGCGCTTGGGACCGTGGTCACCACCGTGGCCGTCACCGTGATCATCGCCATGGTCGCCATGATGGGCTTCGATCAGCGGTACGCCTTCGATCCCTTCCGGTTTCCAAACCTCGGCATTGCCGCCGTGACAATCGACGCAGCCCAGCACCACGGCCTGGGAGGCGTGCATGGTCTTCTGGTCGGTGCCCTCGTGACAACTCAGACAGCCGGCACTTTTGGCATCGGCCTGCGCCCAGGTTTGCGTGTAGGGCGCCGACGGTGCCGTGGTGTAGCTGCGCTCGACTGGCTTCTCAAGCTCGGCAGCACAAACGGCTGCTGAGGAGAGCGCCATGAGGCAGAGAGTGACGCGAGTTAAGCTGATCCCATTCATTCCTTCCACTCCGCGGCCCGATTATGGGGCTGCTTCAGTAGGTGAAGATGATGTTGCCCAAGACCGAGTAGTACTGGTCGTTGTTGCCGTACAGATCCTGCATGCCCTGACCCGGGTCCAGCACCGCGCCGGAGAGGCGGATGACCGCGTTCTGGGTCATAAAGGGACGCCAAATCCAGGCCACCGAAAAGTCGGTGCCAATGCTCTTGTCTATCGAGCCCTGGTTGCGAGCCAACTCCAACACGGCGGTATCGTCGAACCAATAGTGATTGAGGTTGAACGACAGACGCTGCTGTGGGGTCAGATCGAAGTCGGCTCCGATGCCGATCAGGCGGATACCGGGGTTGTCGAAATTCGACTGACCCAGTTCCTTGCTGGAGCGCAGCGCAGGCAGAATGCTGTTGCGACCGGCCAGAGTGACGCCGCCACCGCCCACAAAGGGCACGTTCTGGCGCACCCAGTAGCTGGTATCTGCGCCGGCGAAGATCGGATTTTCGAAGATCGCATCGAAACCGTTGCTTTCACCATCCATTGGATCGCTGTCGCCGCTGGCCCACAGCAGCGAGAGGCGTGGCCGGATCCAGTCGAAATCGCGCGACAACTCCAGCGCCGCGAAGCCGGCGCGGACGTCGGTCTCGCGATCGGCGAACAAGGCGTCGTTCTTGCCGTGGGCGTAGTAGAAGCTGCCGGTGATGTTGAGCCAATTGATCTTGCCGTCGACGTTGTAGCCGAAGTAGTAAACCGAGTACTCACGCGGTGTTTCCCGCCCCAGTGACGCCGGGCGGGCGATGAAGCCGTTGTTGTCAAAGTAGAAATCGGTTTCGCGGTTGCGGTTGTAGACCAAGGTGACCTGCGAGGTCAGGCCGAGAAAACCGAAGTCCTGCCAGTAGTAGTTGGCGATAAAGGTGTCGTCGTCACGCAGCCCCTGCTCGATGTCATTGAGGCCGGAGTTGGTGTCCTTCTCCACGCGCCGGAACCAAGCCAGGTTGTACTGGCGCAGGTTGTTGTCGCGATTGCCAAACAAGCGCACGCCGAACTGCAGATCCTGGAACAGGAAGCCGCGGAAATCGGTTGAAAACGGCTGAATGCCCAGACGCACCGCATCGAAATCGTAGCGCGAGGTCAAATCGCGCAGATGCTTGTCGACAAAGGCCTCCTGCACCGCGACGAAGCCGTCGTCCCGATACTTGCCGCGCTGAGGATTGATCTCCAGCACACGCACATCGTCGACATCGACCCGGTTGTAATTGAAGGCCAGAGTCAGGCGATATTCCCATTCCGGTGGCTTGAATACCGTGTCGCCCTTGAAGTAGACGATGCCGGCGAGAAAGGTCTGAGCGAAAATCGTCTGATCGGGACCACTGAAGATGTCGATGGCGCCCGGATTCTGACTGGACTGCGCGCCCACCGGCGTGGGCACACTGCGCGGCTCCAGAATGGTGTCGGAAATGCCGATCACCTGCAGGAACCAGTCGTCGCCGTGGATCGGCTTGTCGCCCTTCCACACGTTCTGGTTGTAGGGGTCATACCAGGGGAAGTCGAAGCCCAGCGATTCCATGATGCGCCAGCGATCGGGCACCGGCAAAAACTCACCCACCGCGTCTATCGGCGCCGGGTCGACGTTGTCCGGATTGATCACCTCCGGCGGCTTGCGCTCCGGCGCCGGATGACCGGGGCGACGGCGCGGGATCTGGGTTTCGTCGGCGTCGTACAGATACGCCGGCAGCGCGCCCATGCTGGGCACCATCAGATCAGCCGCCGAGAATGGCGCCGGTGGCTCGGCGGCATACAGCTGCGCGCTCAGCGCAGCGGACAGCACGGACAGGGGGAGGCAAAGTCGGTTCATCTCATTTGCCCTCGCAAACGTTTTGCTCAGTGGAATCGATGAAAGGTGCGACCGGGCACTGGATGTAACGCAGACGCGCGTTGCGTGGCACCAGATTGTCGGCGCGGATGCCCTTCGGCGCATTGCCCACACCGGTGTTGAGCAGCAAACCGGCGTTGTGCAGACCGAGGAAGGAAACCATGTCGTCCTGGTCAATACCGTCGCCGGAGACACCGATGCCGCCAATCAGGGTGCTGCCGCGATAAATCGGCACGCTGCCCGGGAAGATCTGGATACCGTTGGGCAAGCGCGGCAGCGTGGTGCAGCTGCCTCTGGCCACGTCGGGCAGCGGTACCGGGTTGGCCGCGCTGGGCGCCGGCGCGAGCTGGGTGGTACCCAGGAACAGGGCGAATCCGGCCTGATTTAGATAGTGCGCCACGTGCAGGGCTACCGTGTTGTAGACCAGATCAAGCTGAATGCCGTCGGAGAATGGACTCCACCGATCAAAGGGTCGGCTGAAGGGCCCGTTGTCGGTTCCGATGATGCCGTCCGGATAGTACGGCCGAGACAGATTGCCGCCGGCGCGATCGGAAAAGGCGAAGGCGCCGTCTGCCAGCGCGTTCGGCTGTTCAATGAAGCTGCGCACTCGGTCGACATACTCGTCCAGGGGACTTTCGCCAACCACCGTGAACTCCACCTCAGGCGGGCTTGCACTCAGACGGGCTACGTTGAGGAAAGCGGCCGGCGGCAGCGACTGCAGATCGGCCGCGGCAAAGGCACCGGAATAAAACGCGGCAGTGCGCGCCTTCTGCAGCGACACCTCGGTACCGAAGATGGGCGCGTCGCGGGTGCGGGCGAAGGCCAGAACGACACCGTTGGTGTCGACCACGGAGATGCTCACCCGAGCCGGCGTGCTGATCGGCTGACGGATCTGGGCGCGGGCGCGGTTGGCGATCTTCAGCGCCTCGCGCAGGATCACCTCGGCCTCGTTGGCGGTGATCGCGCCGGGACCGTCGGTGCCGTCGCGCGGCGGGTAGCGATTGGCGTTGTTCTGATCGACCAGGATGAACGCATCTTCACCCACAAATGCGCCGGTGTCGGCGCGGAAGCCGGACTGCGGCGTACCGAAGGCGGTGCCGGGCACGATCGTGCCTTCAAAATAGGCCGGTACCGTGAGCACCTGGCCCATGCTGCCGTTGATGGAAGCGAACGAGGACGCGCTGCTCGGCGTACTGGCGATGTCGTCAAAATCCACATCGCTGAAGCGGAAGGTCTTGCCTTCAACGGTAATGCGATCGCCGCGCCGCTCCAGCGGCGGGGCGTAGCCGAAGGTGGCCGCGGTGGCGATCAACTCATCGGGATTGCGATCGCTGTCGCTGATCACCAGATCCAGACCGTAAATCGGATCGGCGGCCACACCAACGCCACCAATCGGAGTGCCGTCCTTGTACAGCGGGAAGCCGCCTGGGTCGGCGGACAGCCCTAGCGGCGAACGTTTAGGCCCAATGCCAGCGGCGATGCCGGGTTCCAAGCGCTCCGACAGATCCGAGCACGGCAGCTGGGAGAACTGCACGCCGAACAGCGGCCCGGCTACGGCGTTGAACTCACCGGGGTTGAAGTGCTCCTGGACGATCTGGTTGGCGGTGCGGGTGGAAAAGGCGTTGCCTTCGCTGGACAGATAGGCGCCGGTAACCGCCTTGGCGATCGCCGCCAGTTCGCTGGGCACGTCGAGATTCTCCAGCCCACCGGTGACTCCACGCTCGCTGCTGATCTTGACCAGCGGACTGGCACCGTTCATGCGGTACACGCCGAGCACATTGCCCACTCGATCGACCACCGCGATGGTCGCTGCGACGCCCTGCGCCTGGGCTTCGGCCACCGCTTGCGCGATCACTGTTTCCACATCGCTGACGGTGAGGAAGCTGTTGGCAGTGACGCAGTTGCCCTCGCAGCCTCGGTCTTGCCCTGGGCCGGGATTGGGCGGCGGCGGCGCCGTGCCGACCGGATCGCCGCTGTCTCCGCCACCGCTGCAGCCCAGCATCAGGATCGCGGCCGACAGCACTGTGGCCAGCAAACGACGTTTCGGCATGTTCCCCAACCTCCCCAGGTTCAAGGTGGTTTCGCGCGCGTTAGCCGACGCGAAGCGCGTCCTCATCATAGCTCAGTCCTCTTTCGCAGCGGCTGATCGAACTGGTGGAAGCCGTGGCAGGCGATGCATGTCGAGGACAGCAAGCCTTGCGCATGCTCGCCACCGTGGCAGCTGCGGCAGTTAGTGATATCGGGAATCAACAGGTCGGCACTGGACTTGGAGCCGACCGCATTGTGGCAGCTGGCGCAGTCCATGGTGGTGTGTTTGGCATGCGTAAAGCGGGCCTTTTCAAACCAGATTCCGGCCACGCGCACCGGCGCCACGACCCAAGGACCGTTCTCGGCTTCTGGTTCGACGGTTACCGTGTGGCAGACCGTGCAGGCCCTGCCCAAAAACAGCGCTTCGGTCACCTGCCGTGCCTTCTGCCGTGACCAGGCCACCGCCTGCTCGCGCTCTTCGCGGGTCATTTCCTGGCCGGGACGACGCCGGGTGCGCACGGTGACCGGCGCAGTAACGTCGTTGTAGCCGCCCTCGATGGCGCGCTTGGCGTAGAACTCATCAAGACTGTAGAGCACTTCGGCCACGTTGCCATGCGGCACCTGACGATCCGGCGCCTGGATATCGAAGTCCAGCCGGTGACAGTCCTGGCACATGGTTTCGAAGTTCACCGGCTTCATGGTTGCGCCGCCGATCTCCTCTTGATGACAGCTGTCGCACTCAAGCACCCGACGGCCATCCGGCGCGCTCAATCCCTCCGGATCCAGATGCACATCGTGAGGGAATTTCAGACCGCTGTTCTCCACCAGCGGCGCGCCGCCCATCACCTCGCGCACCGGCGCGTAGTTCCCCTGAGCGTCCCAGCGCGGCAGGCTGACGGTGAACTGTGGATGGTCGTTGAGGAAGTCCGAAACGTCGGTCAGCTGAGTCGTAACCCCCGGATGCGTACTCAGATCCTTGTGGCAATCCGAACACAGCATTTGATCGTCGCGGATCAACCCTTCGACGCCGTTGTGATCGCGGTGACACCAAGCGCAGCGTGATTCGGACAGTTCCCACAGCTGGAATTGATCCTGATCGGCATGGGCCAGCGTCTTGCTGTGGCAGCTCAGGCACTTGTCATCCTGCACCACTTCAAATGGCGTGCCGTGACACTGCAGACAGTCCTGACCGAAGAAATGATGCGGCGAGGCGATCTCGCCGGCCTCCCAAATACTTTGCCCCAGGGCTTGATTGCTGCGCACCACCTTGCTGTCGCCAAAACCGGGCTGGTAATGGGCAAAGATCGGTAGCGCCAGTCCGAGCACCGCAAACAGCGCCAGCAGGCCCCAGGAGAAGCGGCGCTTGTTGAGCCAGGTCTCGCCCAGCGTAGTGGCCAGCTTGGTGGCCTCGGCACGCGCTTTGAGCTCGTCCTTGTCGATCGGCCCAACTTCCACCGCCGCTTCGAAATCTTTGGGCGGATCGATGATGGTGATGCGGGTGGAACCGATCTCGATGGTGGACCCGGATCCGACGTTGGCCTGTTGCTCGATGTGATCGTTGACCCGTACGCCGGCGTAGATCAGCGACTCGACGCGGTACTTGCCCTTGCCGGTGGAAATGACCCTGGCGTGCTCCAGCGCGGCACGCAGATCGGGCAGGAAGATCGCTTGGTTGGCCGCCCTGCCGATGGTCAGGATTTCGCCAAAGTGGATCTCTTCTTCGTACTGGATTGCGCCTTTGCCGCGCTTGAGCACTCTTCGGATTAACCACTTCATACTCGATTCGCCTGTTTCCCGTTGCCGGTCGTTATCAGCACGACCCGGTTATGCCCTTTTCGGTATGGCTCTCCACCAATCACCAGTAGAAGAACACCGAAATCACGTGCGCGGTCAGCGCCGCCAGCAGTCCCAGCGACAGCGGCACATGCACATAAAGCCAGATTTCCATCAGCGCCTGTAGTTGGATATCGCGCGCCACACGCGAGGCCAGCGTGCGCTTGCGAGTAAGTATGTCGATCAGCCGACGCAGGTTCTCGTTCGATTTGTCAGTGGCGCTGGAGGCCAGATAGTCGACCATCATCACCATGGTCTGGCCGCCTTCGGTACTGCTCTTCTTCTTCCGCGAGTCGTTGGCGGAACGGCGCAGACTGGCGATCGCCTCGTCGGAGGCATCCCGCGACGTGAGCTGGTTCCACACGCCGCCGCCCAAGCGGGTGCGCTGGATGGACTGCAGCACCGTGTCGTGAATGCTCTTGTCCACCGTGTCGGCCAGCTGCAGCGCGGCCTGATCGATTTCCGCAATCTCCTGCAGCATCTGCGCCCGGGTGCTGTCCTGCTGGTTCTGGGTCATCAGATGCGGATAGCGCAGATAGGCGAAGACGCCAAAGAAGCCACTGAAGATCACCAGCAGCATCAGCACGAAAGCGGTGGTGTGGATATTCCATCCGAACTGGAAGCCGCAGTGCAGCAGGCTGATCAGGATCAGCGCAGTGCCCAGATAGATGTGCCCCGACAGCCAGCCGCGCACGCTGCCCATGTTGGTCTTGTAGCTGCGCTTGCGTATCCCAAACAGCAGCAGCCAGATGATCAGCAGCGCACCGATGGTGCCCAGGGTGTAACCCAGCCAGGAACCGCCGTTCGGGGCGCCGACCGGGTCATGCCAGATGTAGGCCACGAGGGATGCGATCGAAAGCAGGATCGCGAACCAGAAATAGCGGTAGCCGGCGTGATTCAGGATGGTCTGATGCATGTCTGGCTCTGGCTTCGCAAATGGATGAAAAACAAACCCGACGCCGCGCGCTTAGCTGCGGGCGAAGGCATACTGAGGCAGATCCTCCGGACTGATGCGCAGCGCAGCGCCGGTCGGACAGGCGCGCACACAGGCCGCGCCGCCGGGCAGGTCTTTGCACATATCGCATTTGACCGCTTTCTTCTCGC
>JAUIFV010000195.1 GCA_030430155.1 Gammaproteobacteria bacterium | reverse complement strand
CTTGCAGTACGTCGAGTCGATAGCAGGGAGCAAGCCGCGCCACAGTGCGCCTGCGCAAGCCGCAGTAGAAGGTTCATGAATAATGGGGGCTGGTGGGGCCGGACTGCCAAACTGACCGACGAAAGATTGCATCGCAGGAACGAACGATGACCCAACAACCAATCACAACTCCTCGCCCGGTGACGGCATTCCCAACGCACCTGCTGCTGTGGCTGGCAGTCACCTTACTCGCCCTGATCGCGAGCAGCGCCGCCGCCAACGACTACGTCCGCATCGAGAGTCGCTGGAAGCCGGATCAGCATCTGCACACCGAGAACGGCCCGCTGCAGGCCGGACGCACCCAGCCCGGCTGGTGGAGCGCCGACTGGACGGTGGAGCGGGTTCGTGGCGAGCCCTTCGTGCGGCTGCGCAATCGGCATAGCGGCGGCTATCTGCATGCGGAGCGCGAACGCCTCGAGGTCGGACCCATCCAGAACGGCTGGTGGAGCGCGATGTGGGAGCTGCAGCCGGTGCGCGGCACCGACTTTGTGCGGCTGCGCAATCGCTGGCTGGATCGGCACGTGCATATCGAGAACGGCCCGGTTGCGCTGGGCGCAATCAACGACGGCTGGTGGAGCGCGATGTGGCAGCTGCGCGATTCACAGGCGGCGGCATCGAGCCGACCCGCACCGGCGCGGCCGGTCAGCGCCTCACCCAGCCGCCCCGCCAATGCCCGTCCGTCGACGAGCGCTGCCGCGGCTACGCGCGCCGAGCTGCCACCGGCGCCGCCGCGCCAGCGCCTGCCCGCCGGCCGTTTCAGCAAAGCCACCAAGCACGCCGCAACCAGCCTGTGCCCTCGCGGCAGCTTCTTCGACCCGCGCAACGGCGGTGAATGCTGGCGCTGCCCGGCAGGCACCCAGCGCACCCTGGCCGCGGTCACCTCCAGCAAGGCCTGCGAGAGCGTGCAGCCCGAGCGCACGGTTCGCGCCACCTACCAGCGCCAGGCCGGCTGCCCGCGCGGCAGCTTCCTTGATCCGCGCAACGGTGGCGAGTGCTGGCGCTGTCCGGCCGGCAAGCCACGGCGCACGGCCTATGCAGTGACCGATGCGCGCGCCTGTGCGACCAAGGAGATCTTCGGCGAGCGTCTGGGCCGCGCCGAGTTCCTGGGTTCGGCCACCTGCAGCAGCGGGCACTTCTTCGATCCGCGCAACGGCGGCGAGTGCTGGAGCTGCCCGGCGGGATCGAACCGCACCCTGAACGCGGTGACCAGCGCCGCCGCCTGTGCCTATCCGGCCAGCAGCAGCTTCGCCAAGGCCAGCTTCGCCGCGCCCTTTTTGTGTCCGCAGGGCCAGTTCCTGGACATCGGCAACGGCGCCTGCTGGTCCTGTCCCGCCGGCTGGTATCGCACCGTCAACCGGGTCAACGGCCCCAAGGCCTGCACCAATCGCCCCGAGCAGATCTTCGCTGCCGATCCTGGCGAGTTCTGCCGCAGCACTCTGGGTGCCTTGGCCAAGGGGCGCGAGGGGGCCGAGAAGCTGTCCAAGGAGATCAATCAGATCATCGACCCGCTGATGGCGCCGCTGAACGAAGCCCTGCGCGAGGCCCAGGCCCAGGTCCGTTCACCGCGCGAGTTGGACCAGCTGCTTGAGCAGGCGGCGCGAGCCTTGGACGGTGATGCGCTGCGCACGGTCAGTCAGCTCAGTGCCGATCTGGATCGCAACCAGCGCGCACTGTTGGATCTGCTGCTGGACAAGCGGCTGGTCTGCGACGGCAATGGCAGCCGCATCGAGAGCGCCCTGCGTCGAATCAATCTGGGACCGGGGCAAGGCATTCCGGTGCGCCGCGGGGAGCGCGTCTACAGCGCCTATTCCATCGGCGTGGCGCTGTCCTCCGGCCGCGCCGCCGGACTCAACGTAGCGATCGTGCTAATCACCGATTTCGCCGGCTCCGGCGGCGTCTTCCTGGGCCTGAGCCCGCAGGCCAGCAATGCACCACCAGGCGCGG
Organism: Gammaproteobacteria bacterium; assembly: GCA_030430155.1. Classification (GTDB taxonomy): domain Bacteria; phylum Pseudomonadota; class Gammaproteobacteria; order Xanthomonadales; family SZUA-5; genus SZUA-5. Next base: position 6,748 of record JAUIFV010000195.1, on the reverse strand, counting down.
CCTTGAACCTGGGCGCCTCGTACAGCGCCTACGAGTCGGTGCAGGACATCGCGGGTCCCTATCCGGATCTGGAGCTGGGCCTGTCGGCCAGCGGTGAGGCGGTGGAGAAGCTGTTTGCCAAGATCAACAGCGCCAGTGCGCGGGCTGGCGCGGCGGCCAGCGTACCCAACGGCTTGCAGATCGCCTATTCGACCGAGAACCTGGGCCGCATCGGTAATCGGCGCCTGGATCTGCCGACCATCGGGGTGACCAAGAGTGTGGATCTGGGTGGCGGCGGCAACAGCCGAGCGCAGCCGCCCAAGCTGGAGGTGTCTGCCGGGGCCGGCTGGGTGTTACCCATGCTCACCTGGGGCCGCTAGCCTGGATTATTCATGAACGTTCGTAGCGAGGGTTTCGCAGGCGTGCTGTGGTGCGGATCGCGGACCGGAGATCGATGAAGGCGTACTTGACAGTACGTCGAGTCGATTGGAGGGAGCAAGCCGCGCCACGGTGCGTCTGCGGAAGCCGCAGTAGAAGGTTCATGAATAATCCAGGCCGGGAGGGCAACGGAGGACCGCTGTGGCAACGGCCTGCTCCCGAGGGCGACGGACGACCGCCGTGGCACGGCCTGCTCCCGAGGACGACGGAGGACCGCTGTGGCACGGCCTGCTCCCTACAATAGGCTCGACGTACTGGAGTACGCCTTCGCCGATTTCCGGTCCGCGGTCCGCACCACAGCCGCCCTCCGACGCCCTCCCAATGTCATGATTTGGTGATGATGGCCATCGAGAAGAGGAAACACTCCGATGAATGCTGACAGCGCCGCACTGGTTGATCGCAATGATCGATTCTTCCTCTACTTCGCTTGGATCATCCTGGTCACGGTGATCGTCTGTTTCGGCGCCAAGGCGGTGTTCGATAGCGACGACCTGCCGACCATCACCCCGCTGCATCACGCGCATGCGCTGAGCATGGGCGCGTGGTTTGTGCTGTTTGCGATCCAACCCACCCTGCTCCATCGCGGCCGCCGCGACATCCACCAGCTGCTGGGCAAGCTCAGCCCGCTGCTGGTGCTGACCTTCTACTTCTTCGCCGCGCAGATCTCGCTGCTCAACTGGCAGCGCAGCGGCGTGCCGCTGATCGTCACCGCCAACGGCATCAACCTGACCCTGTTCGCCGGCTTCTACATCGCCGCCATCAGCTACCGCCGCCGTCCGGCTACCCACAAGCGGCTGATGCTCTACGCCTCGCTGTCGATCATGGGCCCGGCCTTCGGCCGCCTGCCCGAACTCTTCGATGCCTCACCGGTGCTGGCCGTGCCGCTGATCTTCGGCTATCAGCTGGCGCCGGTGATCCACGACAAGCTGGTCGACGGCCGCGTGCATCGAGCCAGCTGGATCGGCTTCGGGCTGCTGCTGGCGGCGATCCCGCTGATCCTTGGGTTGAGCGAGTCGGCGGCTTGGGCGGAGCTGTTGGAGAGCTGGCTAGGGCCGCGCGGATCGATCGCGGATTAGCCCGGCCGATTGGCGATCGCGTCGTTCATATCGTCAATACTGACCACCCCATCGGCCTTGCCGAATAGTCCGCGAAGCCGGCGCACCGACTGCGTAGCCGCAATGATTTCAATGCGACCCGCTGCGATTTCGACGAACACGAGTCGGTCACCGGCCGAAACCCGGAGCGCGTTGCGTACGTTGGCAGGGATGGTCACCTGACCCTTCGCAGTGATTCTCGCCGTACTCATCCCTGCCTCCCTTTCTCCTTACGTCAAGTTAAGGAGACCGGTAGTGCATCGTCAATCTGCCGAACATCCAAGCAACGGTTTCAGCACCCTATACTTCGACGTACACGTATCGTCCAGGACCACTTCCCATGTCCAGTCCCGACCGCAAACTCCCCGAGCATTTCGCGCCCTGGGCGCGGCAGCTGGGTGAGCTGTATTTCTCGGCCACGACGGCGATGTTCATCGTCCATGGCAACGTTTCCGATCCGGTGCGGCTGGGCAAGGACGGCTGGGGCACGCTGAGCGACTTCCTTTCCCAGCAGCTGTTCGGGCGCTGGGATCTGGTGCTGGGCTTCGATCTGGGCCGCGGACTGCGCGCGCTGGGCGGCGGCGATGTGGAGCGGCAGCGCTCGATGGTGGCGCTGCTCAATCGCAAGCTGGGCGACAGCAGCCGGCTGCCGCGCGAACCGGCGGCGGTACTCAGCCTGCTGGATCGGGTGGTGCTGGATCTGCTCACCGACACCCCCGGGGAGCGCGAGTCGATGGCGCTGGTGATCGACTACGCCTCCTTCCTGGTGCCGATGGGCGATCGGTTGTCTCCGGCCGGCGCCCAGAATCTGGTCACCCTGCTCAACTGGGCCTCCAATCCCTTCATCAAGCAGGCCAATTTGGCCTTCATTCTGGTCGATGGCCGACTCGGCGATTTTCACGATCGCCTGGTCAATTCGGCGCACGTTTCGGCGATCAACGTGCCGATGCCCGAACTGCCGGCGCGGCGCGACTATCTGGACCATCTGATCGGCAAGGACGATCCCAAAAGCTTCTCCGATTTCAGCGTGGCCGAGCTGTCGCAGCTCACTCACGGCGTCTCGCTGTCCGATCTGGCGGTGCTGATCCGCGCCTCGCGCGATGCCGGCAAGCGCCTGGACGAGGCCACCTTCAAGGCGCGCAAGAAGCGCTTGATCGAACGCCAGGCGCAGGATCTGCTCGAGTTCATCGAGCCGAAGTGGAATCTGGATATGGTGGTCGGCCATGTCGCCGCCAAAAAGCGCTTGCGCGATGACGCCGAGCTGATCCGCCAGGGCAATCTGGACGTCGCCCCGATGGGCTATCTGTTCAACGGTCCGGTGGGCACCGGCAAGACCTTCCTGGCCACCTGCCTGGCCGGCTCCATCGGCATGCCCTGCATCAAGCTCAAGAACTTCCGCAGCAAGTACGTCGGCGAGTCCGAGGCCAATCTGGAACGGGTGCTCACCGTGCTGCGCGGGCTGGGCCCGGTGATGGTGATCATCGACGAGGCCGACGCCATGCTCGGCGATCGCAGCGCTGGCGGCGACTCGGGGGTGGGCTCGCGCATCTTCGGAATGATCGCCAACGCGATGGGCGACACCGAATACCGCGGCAAGATCGTTTGGATGCTGCTCACCGCACGGCCCGATCTGTTGCCCATCGACCTCAAGCGCCAGGGCCGCGCCGAGGTCCACGTGCCGCTGTTCTATCCGCAGACCCAGGGCGAGATCACCGACTATTTCGTGGTGCTGGCCAAGAAGGTCGGCGCCAAGCTCAGCGCCAAGGCGGTCCCGGACGTGCCCCACGTTGGCAACCTCTCCGGCGCCGACATCGAATCGCTGGTTACCCGCGCCTGGCGCCAGGCCCTGCTCGCCGGCGAAAAGAGCATCACCAAGAAGCGCCTGACCGAAACCGTCGAAGGCTTCATGCCCTCGACCCAGTCGCTGGAGCGCGAGATGCAGGAGATCGCCGCAATCATCGAATGCACCGACAAGGAATTCCTGGTGCCCTCGGCTCTGGCCAAGCTGGAAGAGCACGGCGGCCGCGAAGGCCTGCAGCGGCGCTTCCAGGCGATCAAGCGGGTGATAGAGGAGATGCGGTAGGTCCATGCCGACCGAGCCTGCGACGAAGCGCAGCGCCGCGTTGCGGCGTGGGAGGGTATCGGTTGCGTCGCAGGTTTATCTGGTGACCGCAGTCTGCGCGGGGCGCAAAGCCGTGTTCGCCGACGAGCCCAATTCCAACTTGGCTCAGCGCGTCTTGGAAAGCGAATCCTGCTGGTCAGGCGCCGAGCCGATGGCGTGGGTTTTGATGCCTGATCACTGGCATGGCTTGATTCGACTGCGCGGCCCGGAGTCCCTTGGTCAGGTCGTACAGCGAGTCAAGAGCATGATTACAAAGGCCATTCGAAAACAGCCGAATTCGCCCGAGAAGACCTGGCAGAAAGGATTCCACGATCACGCATTGAGGCGGGATGAGGGCATCAACGAGGCCATCAGATACTTGCTGAACAACCCGGTGCGAGCCGGTTTGGTAGAACACTGGTCGCAGTGCCAGTACCGGGGCGGAACTCACGTCGCCCTTCTGGAAGCGACAGATCCGCTACTGTAGGAGCCAGCCTGCTGGCGATACGCTGCGTTCCGAACTACCGGATTCGTTCCAATAAACCGGCAGATCCGATCGCCTGCAGGCAGGCTCCTACACAAGAGCAACGCGACTCCCAATTCGCGACCCGCTCTGGCTTTCCTGTGGGAGCCAGCCTGCTGGCGATACGCTACGTTCCAACCAGCGGAGTTCTTTCCGGTAAGCCGACAGACCCGATCGCCTGCAGGCAGGCTCCTACACAAGTGCGAAGCGGTGCCTTCGGTTGCGTCATGCCCGGCGGCTATTGGGGCCTGATGATCGCCAAGGCCTGTTGCAGCACCGGATCATCCGCACCCTCCAGCAGCGGCGTTTCAATCACGATGTCCGGCACCACGCCACGCGGGCTGGGGTTGCCGTTGGGGCGGATGATGTGGGCCTTGGGGTAGCCGACAACGATCCCCGAGCGGCTCAGGGTGAACTGCTCCATCGCCCCGTAGGTGCTGGCCAGGTCGGCGCTTTCCTCGCCGAGGATGGTGGCAAAGCCGTAGTCCTGGCTCATCGCCGCAGTGGTCACCGCGTTGGAGTAGGAATAGCGGTTGATCAGCACGTAGACCTTGCCGGCAAAGCGCTCGTTGGCCGGCGCCGGCTCGACCAGCGGAATCTCGAACTCGACCACCTCGCCAGGCTTCCGGCCCGCATAGAGCTTGGCGAACTGTGCCGAGACTGCGCTGTAACCCTCGCTCAATCGCGCGGCATTGGAGGCGGTGGTGGCTTCGCTGACGCGAATCTTGAACTGGCTGCAGAAGCGAAAGGGCTGATCGGCGAAGCGGCGCAGGAGCAGATCACTGAAGCTGTTGTCACCGCCGGGGTTGTCGCGCAGATCGACCAGCAGCATTTTCGCCTCGGCCTGAGCAAAGTTGGCGAAGCTCTGATCGACGAAGCTTGCGAAGCTGGCATTGTCCCAGACGCTGGCGGCGTCTGGATCGGGGTTGTAGAAGGGGCCGGGGCGCAGATAGGCAATGTCATCGCCGAGCATGCGAGCCTCGCGCTTGCTCCAGTTCAAGGCCAGCGACTGCGGCTGCTGATCACTAGCCTGCTGCATCTGCTCACGGCTGCGAGTCCTCAGGGTCAGCGCGCGGGTATCGCCAGCCGCTTCCGTTACGACGAGCTCGACCGACTCGACCGCGCCCAACTCCAACCACAGCAGCGCGACAAAGCGCAGCTCCAGCAGCGTATCGGCCAGATAGTCGTTGTCGGCAGAAACGTGGCCGAGCAGACGCTTGCGCCAAATCTCGCTGCTTTCGCCGTTGATGGCGACAATCTCACTGCCGCGCCGCAATTGCGCCTCGGGCTGGCCGGACAGATCCGATGCGAGATAGAAGCGCCCGTCGCGCACCTTCACTTGCAGCGGCAGCACGCCGCCGCCATCGCTGCGAAAACGCTCGAACTCCAGCGCGGGAAAATCGATACGCGAGTGGGCGACGCGCCCGTAGGCCGCGAAGCGCTGCAGCATGATCTGCAGTTGCAAGCGGCTTAGCGGTTCGGTCAGCTGCGCTTTGAGCTGCTGGTAGTAGCGTTCATAGTCGGCTACCGGCCGATGCGCAAACAGATCGAAATGGGAGGCGCGCAGCCGGGTGTAGAGCTCGTCGAGCTCGGCCCGGGCCTGCTCGACAGTGAACTCGTGCTGGTCGGGCTGCGGCTGGGAGCCGGCGGCGAAACTGGCCCCAATGCCCAAGGCGGCGGTCATCACGCTGACCAGGAACAGGCTGTGCAAACTGGATCTGGACTTCATCTGGCATAAGCTCACGGTTGCGGGTGACGTGGCCACTACAGCGGTGGCCCGCCGGCAACACCAGTGCGAAAGCCTCCTTTTCTCCTGACCAAAGTATTTTCTTCAATAAATCAGTGCATTACCAAGCAAGGCACTATCAAATCGGGCCCTGGCAGTTCGCACCTCAGAGCGGCGAGCTGAGCCGCGAGGGGCGTCAGCAGCGGCTTGAGCCGAAGGGCGCCGCCCTGCTTTGCCTGTTTGTGGAGCATCCCGATCAGCTGCTAGCGCGGGAGCAGATCATCGAATCGGTTTGGCCGGACACCGTGATCGGCGACGACGCGCTGGCGCGGGCTGTGTTCAAGCTGCGCCGCGCCCTTGGTGACGACCCCAAGGCGCCGCGCTTTATCGAGACCATTCCCAAGCGCGGTTATCGGCTGGTGGCTACGGTGTCGGCGCTGGATACCGCGCATGAGTCGCCAGCGCAATCGCCAGTCACCACGACCTCTAGACGTCGTACTACGCTAGCGTTGCTCGCAGCTGCAATGGCGGCGGCTGCACTGCTGTGGCTCCACCTAGATCGTCAGTCCGAAACACCAGCCGACCCCGAATCAGCAGCCCTGGTTGAACGCGCCCAGGACTTCTACTACCGCTATTCGCGACCAGACAACGAAGCCGCGATCGCCCTGTATGAGCGCATCCTGGCCCGTGAGCCGAACAACGTCGATGCCCTCTCCGGTCTCTCCAATGCGCTTGTCCAACGGCTGATACGCTGGCCGGGCCCAGGCTCGCAGACCCAGTTCAGCTCGTTAAGCGACGCGCTGGCCAACGGCCATCTGGACGACGCCGCCGCGCGCCGGGTTGGCGAGCGCGCCGAACTGCTGGCGCGGCGCGCGCTGGAGTTGGAG
>JAUIFV010000008.1 GCA_030430155.1 Gammaproteobacteria bacterium | reverse complement strand
ACGCAGCACTGCCGCCTGTTGCTCGCCGTCCAGGCTGGAGTTGAGCACCGCGGCGTTGACGCCCAGTTGCACCAGGGCGTTGACCTGGTCCTCCATCAGCGCGATCAGCGGCGAGATCACCACCGCGGTGCCGGAGCGGATCAGCGCAGGAACCTGATAGCACAGCGATTTGCCACCACCGGTGGGCATTAACACCAGAGCATCGCCGCCGTCGCAAACGTGCTCTACGATGGCCTGTTGTTGGCCGCGGAAACTGGCAAAGCCGAAGACCTTCTGCAGCAGCTCGGTTGCGGTAGTGGACATCGCTGACTAGTCGCTCGACTGCTCTGAAGTGGCCACAGCATCGTCAACAACGGGATCCAGATCGGCACAAACGCGCAGCGCCAAGCGCTCGGCGATGTCGCCTTGTTCCAGGTCGCACTGCCATTGCCCGTCCGCCAGCCGCAGGACCAAGCGCCTGCCGCGCAGGTCCACGTGCACCGTCTCGTGCAAGGCAAATACATACAGCAGGTGGTTCGACTCCAGTTGCCAGCTCAGCTCGCCTGGGAGCGCATCATCTGGGTCTTCCCGTGCGCTCTGCAGATCCTCTACTCGTCGCGGCCAACGTTTGCGTCGTTCCACATACGCGCTGATCTGCGCGCGCAGCTCGGCAGCCTCTGTCAACGTCTGGCGCAGCTGAGCGCGAGCGCGATAGTCCTCAATGGCAGGCAGCGCGACTGCCGTGACCAGCCCGGCTGCGGCGACCGTGGCCAGTCCGCCGGGCCCTTGCAACAGCTCGCCGGGGCTGTCTTCGTAGCTCAGCGCCAGCGACAGTCGGTCGCCGTCGATGCCTAGTCGCGCCGAGATTGCGCCGCGCTCGGGCAAACGCAGCTCATCGGCATTGGGGAAGGCGTAAGGATCGACTTCCACTTCGAGCAGATCCCCAAGGTTCTGCAGCACGCTGATCATGCCGTGATAGCTGTCGCGCTGAAGGTTGTCGCTGACCGCCGTGGCCAAGGCAATGCTGCCGGCCGGATCGCGTGCCTGATCATCCTTCAACCAGCGCTGCAATGTGGTCTTTTCGCGACTGAACTGCCGGTCGGCGAGCACCTGCGGCAGCTTGGCCGCGACCAGGAACTGCTCCTCTACAACCCAGTAAACCCTACCGCGCAGGCGCCCGACCGTATCGAACCAGCCCGACTCGGCGTCCTGCTCATCCGCTGCTGGCGGTGTGGCTGGTGCGTCGGCATCCGCGCCGGGGCCCGCCTGACTGGCTATGGAGTCCGAGTCGTCGTCGGTCGTCTCGACCAGGCGCGATTCATCGATCTCACCGCTGCTGGCGTCGGCGGAAGGCGCTTGCGGCTGCGGCTGCAGGAGGAAACTGAACTCGTGGATGTCCATGCCGTTCCAGCGCCGCATCTTCAGTACGCCCGACAGCTGTCTGCTCATGTATTCCAGCAGGCTGTCGAATCCGTCCGGATCCTTGACCCGCACGGCGGCGAAGCGCCCGGCGCTGTCCTCCCAGATCACCAATTCGGGTCCGATGCGGGAGAACACGGTGGTTGCACTGATTCCCGTCGCCGCGCGCATCAGCGCATCGATCTGATCAATCAGATTGGGCTCGGCCATGACCTGCGATTGCGGCCCGTCGGATTCTGCGCTCGCCTCGGTTGGCTCTTGCGCCGCATCTTCCTGGTCTGGCTCCGCGCCCGGCTCCGCGGCGGGTGAACTCGGGGCCTGCCTGGCGATGCTCCATTGCCGCAACGCTTCCCATTCGGCCGCGCCCGGCAGCGCCAGGGCGATTGCCCAGTGCGGATCCAATGCACTGGTCACCGGCAACTGGCGGAGTCCCTGAGGGAGCCGCGCCATCAGTTCCTGATCGACGCCGCCAACGCTGAGTGAGATTTGGCCGTGACCATTCACAGTGCCCACGGCGAATGCCCAGCTTGTGCCCAACTCAAGGATGGACCGGGCTTCAAGTTCGTTGGCTGGCACATGGGGGATCAGCACCTGCGGGTCCATCCAAGCCGCAAGCCCGCGGCCGCTGTGGTCCAGGGACTCCAAGTGAGCCCGGGCCGGATGCGCGGTCTCCTTGTCCAATGAGGCAAATATGCTGGAGGACTGGGTCTGTACAGCGCCGATATTGACCAGTGCATGAAGGCGCTTCTGGTCTCGATCAAATCGCAGCAGCAATGGGTCGGGCAGGCCGACATCGAGGGTGGTCAGCCCGCTGGCACCGAAGCTGGGCAGGGCAACAGGGGGCTGATCGTCGATCGCCGGCGCGTCCGGTTGCTCGGCGGCGGTCGCTGGCCCGGTGTCTACATCGGTCTCGTCCGGCGGCGGTTCAGTTCCTGCAGTAGCGGTCGCCTCATCGTCGCTATCGTCCTCGCCGGTCTCGATACTGGTGGCTGGTCGCGGAGTCTGTTGGAATAACTGCAGCCACTGTTCCAGGGGCGCTGGATCGTCACTGCGCATCTTCGCGCTGATCCACACTCTGGCCCCGTTGGCGAGCGGACGTTCAGAACTGAGCAAAGCCATCTCGACAGGGCCGTCGATATACACCAGGGCCTCGGCCAATCCGGCAGGCCATTGGTCCTTGCTGCTCACCGAACGCACCGCGTTCTTGAGTAGTTCCAACTGCTGTCGCCACGCAACCGAGGCATAGGCTGCGTCGGACGGTCGACCGACCACATCACCCAATGACGCCCACGGGTTGGGAAGGCGCAGGTAAGCGACGGTGTTTGGCGGCAAGTGCCGGCTGAGGTAGCTGCCCGAGGTCATGGGATCGGGCAAAGTCGGCGCAGCCGGCAACAGCGCCGGCGGTGGGGGCGGCGCTGCAACGACCGGTTCCGGCTCAGGCGCCGCAACTGCTGTCGGCGGCTCGGGTTCGGGTGCTGGCGAACAGCCGGCGAGCAGCAACAATGCGACCGCAATGTGCAACAGGCAGGCGATGATCGCGCGCCGACGCCCTGCGGGCTGACCAAGGTGTTGTGGGCTGGATGCGATTGCTGGCATGTCTAGCCTGGATTTCTCACGAATATTCCTGCCACGGCAGTCGGCAGTAGAGCTGTGGTGATCCGCATTCGGTCGTCGTCGCCGCGGCCAGCGACACGCCAAGGCCGCATACGCCCCAGCAAATCGTCGGGGACATAGGTCGCAGAGAGAGAATGCAGAGATCCAAGCACGCCTCGGAGTGTCGCACAGCCGCAGCCGAAGTGGGGCCCTGTGCCGGTTGTTGATTGCGCTGCTGTGCATGCTTTGGCGGTTGTTCGCGCCATGTTGGCTAAGGAGTCCCTAGCCTCGGTCCACTGTGCGCTCGAGCGCGCCGCTTCCGCTGGCCTCGCAAGGCACTGATTCGGACTTTGGCGGCATGCTTGGCGGGCCTGCTGTGATAATCTTGGGGGCTGTCTTTTGCATAATCGGGATCGCCCATGTTGACTCTCGCACCGCGGATGTCGCGTGCTCAACCTAGCGCCATCATGGAGATTGCGCTGAAAGCAAAACGGCTGAAAGCGCAAGGTCGGGACATCATTTCCTTCTCCATTGGCGTGCCCAATTTCCTGCCTGGCGATCATGTCTACGCGGCCGCGCGCGCGGCGTTGGAGCACGACAGTGGTCAATACGGTTCCAATCGCGGTCCCGACGAGTTGGTCAATGCATGGCTAGGCAGCCTGGAGCGCTCCGGTGTTACCGGCTACACCGCCGAAAATGTGGTCACCGGCGTTGGCGCCAAGCACGTGCTGTTCAATCTGCTCTACGCGCTGGTTGACGAAGGTGACGAGGTTCTGATTCCCACGCCGTACTGGACTTCCTATGTCGACATGCTCGACGTATTGGGCGCCAAGAACGTATTCCTGCCGTGCTCGGCCGAGCAGTCATACAAGCTGCTGCCCGAGCAGTTGGCAGCGGCGATCACGCCGAAGACCCGGGTGTTGATGTTCAACAACCCCTCCAACCCCACCGGCATGGTCTACACCCGCGAAGAGATTGCGGCGCTGGCCGCCGAACTGGTCAAGCACGAAATCTGGATCCTTTCCGACGATATCTATCGCGAGATGATCTACGACGGCATCGGTTGGCACCATCTGGTCACCGCCGAGCCCAAGCTGCGTGATCGGGTGATCCTGATTGATTCCATTTCCAAGACCTACGGCATGCCCGGTTGGCGGGTCGGACTGATGGCCGGGCCGGCGCAGATCGCCAAGGCCTGTGTGACGCTCAATTCCACCGCGATCACCAATCTGCCCGAGGTGGTTTGCGCCGCCGCGGCGGCGGCAATCAGCGGACCGCAGACGGTGACCCAGGGCAAGTGCGCGGAGTTTGCCGAGCGGCGCGACCAGGTCATGGCGACCTTTGCGCGCATTCCGGGGATGACCTGTCCCAAGCCGCAGGGTGCCTTCTACGCCTTCCCGAATATCTCCTTCGCCTACGGCCGCAAGCACAACGGTGTGGTGCTCAACAACGATGTTGATGTTTGCGCGGCGATGCTGGAAGCGGTGGGCGTGGCCTGCGTGCCGGGCAGCGCCTTCGGCGAACCCGACGGCATGCGCATCAGCTACACCTGCAAGGCGGAGGAACTGCCCGACGGCTTGGCCCGTATCGAGCGCTTCTTCAACTCGCTGAGCTAGCCCGAGGACTTACACCAGGCAGCACTATCGAATTCGGCCGGCGCTTTCCAAGTCGGCCTCCAACCATTGATCTACGAGGAACAACCTGATGAAAGCACCCGTCCGCGTCGCAGTCACCGGAGCCGCCGGTCAGATCGGCTATGCGCTGCTGTTTCGCATCGCCTCCGGCAGCATGTTGGGGCCCGATCAACCGGTGATCCTGCATCTGCTGGAAATCACCCCGGCCCTGCCGGCGCTGGAGGGCGTGATCATGGAGCTCAACGACTGTGCGTTCCCCACACTGGCCGGCACGGTGGCATCCGATGACCCCAACGTCGCCTTCAAGGATGTGGATTTCGCCCTGCTGGTCGGCGCCCGGCCGCGCGGCCCGGGAATGGAGCGCAAGGATCTGCTGGAAGCCAACGCGGCGATCTTCTCCGTGCAGGGCAAGGCGCTCAATGCGCACGCCAAGCGCGACGTCAAGGTGCTGGTGGTGGGTAATCCCGCCAACACCAATGCGCTGATCGCGCAGCAGAATGCGCCGGATCTGGATCCGCGCTGCTTCACCGCGATGACTCGCTTGGATCACAACCGCGCGCTGTCCCAGCTGGCTGAGAAGACCGGCAGCCACAGCACTCGGATCAAGAACATGACCATCTGGGGCAACCACAGCGCAACCCAGTATCCGGACATCCATCACTGCAAGGTGGACGGCAAGGCTGCCACCGATCTGGTCGATATGGGCTGGGTCAGCGATAGCTTCATTCCCGTGGTGCAGCAGCGTGGCGCGGCGATCATCAAGGCGCGTGGCGCGTCCTCGGCGGCAAGCGCCGCCAGCGCGGCAGTCGATCACATGCGCAGCTGGGCGCTGGGCACCGATGAGGGCGACTGGGTGTCGATGGGCATTCCCTCCGACGGCAGCTACGGCATCGCCCCGGGCGTGATCTACAGCTATCCGTGCACCTGCAGCAACGGTCGCTACCAGATCGTGCAGGACCTGGAGATCAACCAGTACTCGCGGGAGCGGATGGACGCGACCGAGAAGGAGTTGCGCGAAGAGCGGGCCGCAGTCGAGCACCTGTTCCCGGGCGCCTAAGCGGTGCGCAGCGTCGCCGTCTATTGCGGCGCCCGCGAGGGCGCCGACCCGGCTTTTGCACTGGCCGTTGCCGCACTCGGCGCAGAGCTGGCCAGGCGCCAGCTGGTCACCATCTACGGCGGCGGCAGCCTCGGCTTGATGGGTGTGCTGGCCAACGCGGCGTTGGCCGGCGGTGGGCGGGTGATCGGGGTGATACCGCGCAACCTGTTCGAACGCGAGCTGGGCCATCCCAACCTGGAGCGGCTGGAAGTGGTCGACTCCATGCATCAGCGCAAGGCGCGGATGGCCGAGTTGGCAGATGCCTTCATCGCCGCACCCGGTGGATTCGGCACCCTGGACGAGCTGTTCGAGGCGTTGACCTGGACTCAGCTGGGAATTCAGAACAAGCCCTGCGGGCTGCTCAGCGTCAACGGCTATTACGACCATCTGCTGCACTTCGTCGGCCGCGCGGCCGGCGAGGACTTTGTCGACAGCACTCACAGCCAGGGCATCGTTCGTGCCGAGCAGGCCGCGCCGCTGCTCGACGCACTGCGCGATTGGCAGTCACCCGGGCCGCGACGCGAGGTCGCCGGTCCCGTGCTTGCCGAGAGCTAGGGAGTCCCCAGGCCATGAGCGAGACGATCTACCTGGTGCTGGAAGAGGAGTTGGAGGAGGCGGTCGACAGCGGCGAGGCGAAGTCGGTGGCGCGTGCCATCAAGCAGCTCGACCGGATCGCCAGGGACATCGGCGTGGTGGCGCTGTCGGCTTACTCCGACGGTGGCGACGATGACTACGAAGAGCTGGCCGAGCTGGAAAGTTGGGACACTCATGGCAGCTCCTCTGACGACGGCTGGTTCGAGGCCAATGAAGCGCTGGAAAGCGTCCGCGCTCTGCACGGCTATGTGGAGTCCGATCCCGATGAGTTTCGCCGGCCCCAGGCGATCATGGAGGAGCTGGCGCAGCTGGAAACCATTTTGGAGCGCGCCGCCGCCGAAGGGGTCCGCTTCAAGTTCGAGATCGATTAGTAGCAAGGAAACGATATGAGTCAGTTCAGCGCAGGTGCCCGGCTACGCCAGGCAATCAAGGACGAATCGCCGCTGCAGATGCCGGGGGTGATCAACGCTTACGCCGCGCTGCAGGCGCGCAACGCGGGTTTCCGCGCTCTGTACATGTCCGGCGCCGGGGTGGCCAACGCCAGCTTCGGGCTGCCGGATCTGGGCATGACCAGCCTCAACGATGTGTGCGAGGACATCCGCCGCGTCTGTGGTGCGGTCGATCTGCCGCTGCTGGTCGATGCCGATACCGGCTGGGGTGCGGTGTTCAACATCCAGCGCACCATCCGCGAGTTCATCCGCGCTGGTGCAGCCGCCTGCCATATCGAAGACCAGGTCCAGGCCAAGCGCTGCGGTCACCGTCCGGGCAAGGCAATCGTGCCGAAGGGCGACATGGTCGACCGAATCAAGGCCGCCGTGGATGGGCGCATCGACCCCGATTTCGTCATCGTTGCCCGCACCGATGCGCTGGCCGTGGAAGGCATTGATGCCGCCATTGATCGCGCTGTGGCCTGCGCCGAGGCCGGGGCTGACGCGATCTTCGCCGAAGCTTGCACCACGGTGGAGGAATACGAGCGCTTCGTGAACAGCTGCCCGGTGCCGATCCTGGCCAACCTGACCGAGTTCGGTAAGACGCCGTATTTCACCGTGGACCAGCTGCGCGCCATCGGCATCGCCATGATCATCTATCCGCTCAGCGCCTTCCGCGCCATGTGCAAGGCCGCCGAGCAGGTCTACGGCACCATCCGCCAGGCCGGCACCCAGGTTTCGCTGGTCGAGCAGATGCAGACCCGCAAGGAGCTGTATGAGGTGCTCGGCTACATGGACTACGAGGCCAAATTGGATCAGCTCTACGGCTGAGAGCCGAGCCACACGCGCCGTTGCCCACCCCCATCAACCTGAGCTGTGCACTCACCGACCGACCAGGAGAGCCACAATGACTGAATCCACCCTTCCCAAACCGAAGAAGTCCGTCGCCCTGTCCGGTGTCGCCGCTGGCAATACCGCGCTGTGTACGGTCGGTCGCAGTGGCAACGATCTGCACTATCGCGGCTACGACATACACGATCTGGCCGCGCACGCCTGCTTCGAGGAAGTCAGTCATCTGCTTATCCATGGGCATCTACCCAATGCGGCCGAGCTGAAGGCCTACAAGACCAAGCTGAGCCGCTTGCGTGGCTTGCCGATGGCGGTCTGCGACGCGCTGGAGCTGCTGCCGCCGGCGACCCACCCGATGGACGTGATGCGCACCGGTGCTTCGGTACTGGGTGCGATCCTGCCGGAGCGCGAAGGGCATCCGGTCGCCGAGGCACGTGACATCGCCGACCGTCTGGTCGCCAGCTTCGGCTCGATGCTGCTGTACTGGTGGCACTTCAGCCATCACGGCGCCCGTATCGATGTGGAAACCGACGACGATTCGGTCGCCGCGCATTTCCTGCATCTGCTGCATCGGCAGCGCCCCAGCGAGCTGCAGGTTGCCAGCCTGGATACCTCGCTGACCCTCTACGCCGAGCACGAGTACAACGCCTCCACTTTCACCGCGCGAGTGATCGCCGGCACCGGCGCCGACATGTACTCGGCCGTGGCCGGGGCCATCGGCGCGCTGCGCGGCCCCAAGCACGGCGGCGCCAATGAAGTGGCGATGGACATCATCTCCCGCTATCGCAACGCCGACGAGGCCGAGGCAGATATCCGCGCCCGGGTGGAACGCAAGGAAATCATCATCGGCTTCGGTCATCCGGTCTATACGATTGCCGATCCGCGCAACGTGATCATCAAGGAGATCTCCCGCCGCCTGTGCGAGGACGGCGGCAACATGCGCCTGTTCGACGTCTCCGAGCGCATTGAGCAGGTGATGGCGCAGACCAAGCGCATGTTCCCCAATCTGGATTGGTTCAGCGCCTCCAGCTACCACATGATGGGTGTGCCCACGGCGATGTTCACGCCGCTGTTCGTGGTCTCTCGCACCACCGGCTGGTGCGCACATGTGATCGAGCAGCGCATGGACGGCAAGATCATCCGGCCCAGCGCCAATTACACCGGTCCTCAGGATCTGGCCTGGGTGTCGATGGCTGATCGCTAGCCTGGATTGTTCATGAACGTTTGTAGCGAGGGTTGCGCAGGCGTACTGTCGGAAGCCGCAGTAGAAGATTCATGAATGACGCAGGCTAGGACGGAGTTTCGGGTCGACGGCGATATCGGGGTCATCTCCGACACCCACGGTTTGATCCGGCCGCAGGCGTTGGAAGCCCTCGCCGGCTGCAGGCTGATCCTGCACGCGGGCGACATGGGCGAGGGCGAGGTGGTCAGCCGGCTGCGTGCGCAGGCCGAGCTGATTGTCGTGCGCGGGAATATCGACAAGGGCGACTGGGGCGCGCAGTTTCCGGCCACCGAAGCCATTTCCATCAACGGCCGTGCGCTGTATTTGCTGCACAACATCGCCGAGTTGGACCTGGATCCGGCCGGCAGTTTCGATGTGGTGGTCTTTGGCCACTCGCATCAGCCGCACAATCAAACCAAGGACGGCGTGCTCTACTTCAATCCGGGCAGCGCTGGTCCGCGGCGCTTCAAGCTCCCGGTGGCGGTTGGTCGTCTGCAGATAGGGCCCGCAGGCGTGGTCGGCAGGATAGTCGAACTCGACATGTAGCCCGATGACTACGCGGAATGGTGTAGTGCCGAACTGGATTCACTGACCCGCAGCACGACCACAGTCTGGTCATCACTTCCGATCTGCCCGCCCTGGTGACGGAATAGCGTTTCGCAGATTTCCCGCAGCATTGCCTGCGGGCGCTGCGGCCCCTGGGCGAGGATGTTGTGCATCCGCTGTTGGCCAAACTCCCGACCGTTGGCATCGCGAGCCTCGATCACCCCATCGGTGTACATCAGCAGCGAATCGCCCGTGTTCAGGCGCAAGCGCAGATTGCGGTACTGCTGATCGCGCAACACGCCTATGGGTATGTCGCCTTCGCTGTGCACCTCGACTGCATCGCCTCGACGCAGCAGCAGCGGCAGGTGACCGGCATTGGCGTAGACCAGTTCCTGCGTGTCGGGACGGTAGCGGGTGGCCAGTACGGTCATCAATCGCTGCCGCGACTGGCGCGAGAAGAAATAGCGATTGGCGTAGCTCAATGCGCCGCCTGGGCCGACATCGCTATCAGGTTTGAAGGTGCGCAAGATGGCATCAAACTGGGCCGCCTCCATCGCCGCCGCGGCGCCGTGACCGCTGACGTCGCCGATCATCGCCCCCCAGATGTCACCATGGCGGTCGTCGTAGTCGTCGCCAAAGGCGCCATTCAAGGCCATCACGTCATAGTAGTCGCCGGCAGCGGTCTCGGCGGGTTGCCAATGCAGCGCGTACTCCAGTCCGCGGATCTGCGGCTGCTGCGGCTGTAGCAGCCGCTGCACCTCGGCCAGATCGTGTACCGCGGCGCTACCGGCTCGGTGTAGCCGCGCTGTTTCGTTGAGCCTGGCCGTGCCCAAACCCAACGCAGCGCGCAGGTTGAACTCGGTGAGCTCGGGCTGACCCAAGCTCACGCCCGGATCGCACAGCATCAGCCAGTAGGCGATGCGACCTTCTTGAACTATGGGAATGGGGTGCACGGTCCTGGCGCCTTGTGGTAGCCAGAACGGGGCGCTTTGCACGCTCGTTCCGTCGCTCCAGCCGTTCTTGCTGAGCGCGCTCAGTTGCCGATAGTAGCGGTCGGTGATTACCGCGGCATTGCTCAACTGGCTGCTTTCAGTCAGTCGAAGCTCGGCTGGCGCGCCCGCATTGCGCAAGTAGAGCAGGCGTCCGTGCAGCGCGCTCTCGGCACCGACGGCAAGCAGCGACGCGGCGCTGCCCGGTCGCTGATCCAGCCAGTGGTCCAGCCATGCATAGGGGTCAGCTTCGGGCTGGCTCCAGTCTGACCACAGCGAGAGCGACACGGTCTAGCTCGATTCAGATCCGCTGCGCCCGCAGGTTGGGCAGCAGTCCCAAGGTGGCGCCGGAGAAGAACACCACTGGCGTGAGTAATATGAACCACAGCGGACTGGGATGAACAATCAAGCTGACCACGCTGACCATCGACAGCAGCAGCGCAGCCAACGCACCACAAATCAGCCGATCACCGGCGTGGATGCGCGAAGCCAGCCAGGCGCTGGCGACGGCGCCGATGAACCAGGCCAATTGTTTGATCCACAGCGACAGGGTGGGCAGATCGCCAATCATCCTTGCCAGCTGTCCGGCGTTGGAGGATTGCGCGGCAGCGGCGGGAAAGAGCCACGTTCCAATCAAGCCGATCAGCTCAACCGCGACCCAACCCGCACCTACCCCAGCGACGATCGCTGCGATGTGTTTTGCCATCCCTCCCTCCCTGGGAAGATCACTGCCAATCTCGCTACCGCATGCAGCGGCGCGCTCCGCGCTCTTCATTGTCGCAATGAAGGCTGGGGTTTGATTTGTTCTTTGTCACAGTTTCGCACAAAGTCGGTTGTAAAGACCCGAGAGCTGTGCGCCAGTTCGCGCTTGATGCGACTATCGCTCGGCCACCCACTTCGGCAACTCGGCGAGCAGTTCGGGCAATCCGGCTGCGTCCTCACCGCCACCTTGAGCCATATCTGGACGCCCGCCGCCGCGCCCGTTGATCTGTTTGGCGACGTGCTGCAGCAACTCGCCGGCCTTGATCTTGGCCAGTCCTCGGCCCGCCACGCCAGCAATCAGAGCCACCTTGCCGTCTGCAGCGACTGCCAGGATGACCGCGCAATCGCGCAGTCGGCTTTTCAGATCGTCGATCATCTCCCGCGCGCGTTTGGCATCGACACCCTCAATGCGCGCGCCCAGCACTTTGATGCCGTCCACGTCCACCGCCTGTGCGGCCAGATCGCCGCCCGCCGCGCTGGCCTGCTTGGACTTGAGGCTCTCCAACTCGCGCTCATTCTGCTTCAGGCGTTCCATCAGCTGCGCCAAACGCTCCGCGACCTGATCGGCGGTGCCGCCCAGCATCTGCGCTGCCTGGCTGAGTTCCTGATCGCGTTTGGCGACAAAATCAAGCGCGGTTTCTCCGGTTACCGCTTCGATGCGTCGCACCCCGGAGGCGACGCCGCCTTCGCTGACGATGCGGAACAACCCGATATCGCCGAGCGCGTTCACATGGGTGCCGCCACAGAGTTCGGTGGAGAACTCACCCATTTTGAGCACCCGCACGCGGTCGCCATACTTCTCACCGAACAGCGCCATGGCGCCAGCCGCGATGGCCTCATCAAAGCCCATTTCCGCCGCCTCGGCACGGGCATTGGCGCGGATCGCCTGATTGACCCGGCGCTCCACCCGGGCGATCTGCTCGTCAGTCATCGGCTGGAAGTGGGAGAAGTCAAAGCGCAGCCGGTCCGGCGCCACCAGCGAGCCCTTCTGGCTGACGTGCTCACCCAACTCGGACCGCAGTTCGGCATGCAGTAGGTGCGTCGCCGAGTGGTTCAGCACGGTTGCCTGGCGTCGGGCGTCGTCGACCTGGGCCTGCACCTGCTGTTGCAGTTCCAACCGACCCTCAACCAGCTTGCCAACGTGGCCGTGATAGACGCCGGCCAGTTTGACCGTGTCTTCGACGTCGAAACGAGCCCCGGGAGCGAGCAATACGCCTTGGTCGCCCACTTGGCCGCCGGACTCGGCATAGAATGGGGTTTGGTCGAGCACGATGACGGCCCTCTCACCGGCATTCAGTGCGCCGCGAGCCTCGCCATCGACCAGTATCCGGGCCACTGTGCAGCCGTCTGCATGCAGCGCTGCGTAGCCCTCAAAGCGCGTCGGCGACAGGCCCTCAGACTGCTCCGCAGTGATCCCGAAGCCGCCGCTGAACTGACTGGCGGAGCGTGACTTCTGCCGCTGTTCGGCCATCGCCTGCTCAAACCCCGCTTGATCGATGGTCATGCCGCGTTCGCGCGCCACGTCGGCGGTCAGGTCGGCAGGGAATCCGTAGGTGTCGTAGAGCTTGAACACATCGGTGCCGCCGATCTGCTCGCCGCTGCGCGCTGCGACTTCCTCGAACACTTTCATCCCCGCATCCAGGGTCTCCGCAAAGCGTTCCTCTTCGTTGGCCAACGCCTGTTCGACGATCGCTTGCCGCTTGACCAGTTCCGGGTAGGCCTCGCCCATGACCTCAACCAGCGCCGGCACCAGCTTGTGGAAGAATCCGGTTTGCGCGCCGAGCTTGTGGCCATGGCGCAGGGCGCGACGGATAATCCGGCGCAGCACGTAGCCACGACCCTCATTGCCGGGCAGTACGCCGTCGACAATCATGAAGGCGCAGGCGCGGATGTGATCGGCAACCACGCGCAGCGAGGGATGGTTGATCTGGGTCTGGCCGCTGAGCTCGGCCGCGGCCTCGAGCAAATGTACGAAGCTGTCGATCTCGTAGTTGCTGTGTACGTGCTGGAGCACGGCTGAGAGGCGCTCCAAGCCCATGCCGGTATCCACGCAGGGCTTGGGCAGCGGGGTCAGGCGACCGTCGCCGTGGCGCTCGTACTGCATGAAGACCAGATTCCAGATCTCGATGAAGCGATCGCCGTCCTCATCGGGTGATCCCGGTGGTCCGCCCGGGATCTCTGCGCCATGGTCGTAGAAGATTTCGGAGCAGGGGCCGCAGGGTCCGGTGTCGGCCATCTGCCAGAAGTTGTCCGAGGCGTAGGGTGCACCCTTGTTGTCGCCGATGCGGATGATACGTTCCGCCGGCACGCCAATCTTCTCGTGCCAGTGCGTATAGGCTTCCTCGTCGGTGTGGTAGACGGTGATCAGCAGCCGCTCGGCGGGAAGCTTGTAGATCTTGGTTAGCAGTTCCCAGGCGTAATCGATGGCGTCGGCCTTGAAGTAGTCGCCAAAGCTAAAATTGCCAAGCATCTCGAAGAAAGTGTGGTGGCGTGCGGTGTAGCCGACCTGATCCAGGTCGTTGTGCTTGCCGCCAGCGCGCAGGCAGCGCTGCGCGGTGACCGCACGGCTGTAGTCGCGCACCTCCGCGCCCAGGAAGGTGTCCTTGAACTGCACCATCCCCGAATTGGTGAACAGCAAGGTGGCGTCATTGCCCGGCACCAGCGGGCTGGAAGGCACCACGCGGTGCGCCTTGCTGGCGAAGTAATCAAGAAATGCCTGGCGAATCTGATTGGAGCTGAGCATGGACGCAAGAGGGTTGGCAACAGGACCCGCTAATGTACCGAAGAAAGGCTGATTTTTCGCGAAATTGGCGATTCGCAGATCGAATAGGCGGGACTGCACGCACCGTTTTCAGAGCCGAGGTATACCACCCAGTACCTTTCGTACGACATCCTCGGTATAGCCGCGTGAACTCAGAAAACGAGCCCGACGGGCCCAATCCTTGCGTGTGGGCGGTGGATCCTCGCCAAACCGCCGCTGACACAGCGCGCGCGCCTGGGCGAGCCAGTCGACCGCGTCGCCGGCCTCGTCGACGAACTCAGCGCTGCTCGCCGGCTCGACTCCAGCCTGCTTCAGCCGCGCCTGGATCTTGCGCGGTCCGTCGCCGCGGCTGATTCCCTGTCGCACTCGGGCCTCGACATAACGTTGGCTGCTAAGCAGGTTGGCCTGCTCCAGATCGTGCAGCACGGCAGCCACGGCGTCGGCATCAAAGCCCCGACTGAGCAGTTTGCGCTGCAGTTCAGCCGGGGCGTGTTCGCGGCGGGCGAGCAGATTCAGGGCTCGCTCGCGTATCGCAGTTTCGTTGGTCGGGTCGCTGACCAAGGAGGGGTCAAGCTTCGACTTCGTTGACGTCCGGCGCCTTCATGGGCAGGTTGCCGAGCAGCTTGGCGCGCAGTTGATCCTCTATAGACTTGGCCAACTCCCTGTTTTCCTTAAGATACTGACGGACATTTTCTTTGCCCTGGCCGATCCGGTCGCCGTTGCAGCTGTACCAGGCGCCGGCTTTGTCGATCAGATTGTGGGCCACGCCGAGTTCGATCAACTCGCCTTCGCGTGAGATGCCTTCGCCGTAGAGAATCTCAAACTCGGCCTGGCGGAAGGGCGGGGCCATCTTGTTCTTGACCACCTTGATCCGGGTCTCTGCGCCGACCACCTCGTCGGCGCGCTTGACCGAGCCGATGCGGCGGATGTCCAGTCGCACGGAGGAATAGAATTTCAGCGCGTTGCCGCCGGTGGTGGTTTCGGGGCTGCCGAACATCACGCCGATCTTCATGCGGATCTGGTTGATGAAGATCACCGTGCAGTTGGAGCGCTTGATGTTGCCGGTGAGCTTGCGCAGGGCCTGACTCATCAGTCGGGCGTGCAGGCCGACGTGGGTATCGCCCATCTCGCCTTCGATTTCGGCCTTCGGGGTCAATGCGGCGACCGAGTCGACCACCACCACGTCTACCGCGCCCGAGCGCACCAGCATGTCGGTAATCTCCAGCGCCTGCTCGCCGGTGTCGGGCTGGGAGACCAGCAAATCGTCGACCTTCACGCCCAGTTTCTCGGCGTAGCCTGGATCCAGGGCGTGCTCGGCATCGACGAAGGCCGCAGTGCCGCCGGCGCGCTGCGCATTGGCGATCACTTCCAGGGTCAGGGTGGTCTTGCCCGAGGACTCTGGTCCATAGATCTCGATGATCCGGCCGCGCGGCAATCCACCCACACCCAGGGCCAGGTCCAGCCCCAACGAGCCGGTGGAAATGACGTCGGCGGCCTCGATGACCCGGTCGCCCATGCGCATCACCGCGCCTTTGCCGAATTGCTTCTCGATTTGTCCCAGTGCTGCTGATAGCGCGCGGCGCTTGTTGTCGTCCATGGCTGACTCCGAGTGGCTTGATGAATCGTTGTCGGCAGTATCCCACAGCGGCCTGTCAGCCCGCTGTCAGCAATTTGCTCGATCTGCTGTAGGAATATTCCTACGAGGCTGTCGCAGATGCTGAGACTGAGCCGGTCAGCTCGAGGACTGCCGACGCTGCGGAAGCGCGCCTTCTGGGCCCTGAGCCCTGGGCCCTTGCTAGTGTCTCTCCAGCATCTCCTGCACACCGCGTAGTGCGACGTGCACGGTGCTCTCCCGGACCTGCTCGCGATCGCCGTTGAACAAAAAGGCTGCGGCCTCCGGCGGATGATGACCGAAACCCCAGGCCACCCACACCGTGCCGACTGGCTTGTCAGGGGTGCCGCCGGTGGGCCCGGCGATGCCGGTGATGGCCAGCGCCACGTTGGCACGGGAGCGACTCAGCGCCCCGCGGACCATCTCCAACACGGCTTCTTCGCTGACCGCACCAAAGCGCTCGAGTATGCGTCGATCGACGCCCAGCATGGCCTCCTTGGCCTCATAGCTGTAGGCGACGAATCCGGCGTCAAACCAGTCGGAACTGCCGGGCACCTCGGTGACCACCTTGCACACCCAGCCGCCGGTGCAGGACTCGGCCACAGCCAGCTTCAGCCGGCGTGCGAGCATTTGCCCGCCCAGATCGGCGGCGACCTGGTGCAGGCTGGCATCGGCTTTGGAAATATTCGACATCGAAGTGCCCGCCTATGAGTTGTCGCCGTTCAAGGTGGAAATGGCCGTTTCCCAATTCTGGCCGTCAAAGGCCCGCCGCGCGACCACCGTATAGCTGCCCGGGTCCACGCAGCGCAGGTTGACGCTGTAGTCGTTGGGGTGCGAGCGCGGTCGATAGTAGGACTTCACGCCGCAGTGGCGGCAGAACCAGTGTTTGGCCTGTCCGGTATTGAAGCGGTACTCGCTGAGCGCATCGCTCCCGCTGAGCAGACGGAAACTCGCGCCGGGTACGATCCAGTGCTCGAATCCGGTCATTCGACACAGGCTGCAGTTGCAGTCGATGACCTCGATCTGGCGTGGCGCACTGAATTCAAAGCGCACCGCGCCACAGTGGCAGCCGCCCTGGTGGACTACCTCGCTCATCGGTTATTCCTATCTGTAGACGGCAACTATAGCGCGAGCAGCTTGCGCCGGCGGAAGCATCGTAGACTAGCGCCCCCGTCGAAACCGCGCGCCTGGATGACTGCCGACAACGCCAAACATACGCCGCTGATGCGTCAGTACCTGGCAATCAAGGCCGAGCATCCGAAGATCCTGCTGTTTTTTCGGATGGGTGATTTCTACGAGCTGTTCTATGACGACGCCAAGCGCGCGGCGCGTCTGCTCGATATCACCCTGACTCAGCGCGGGCAATCGGCCGGTCAGCCGATACCGATGGCCGGCGTGCCTTATCACGCGCTGGATGGCTATCTGGCGCGGCTGGTTGCGCGCGGCGAGTCAGCGGCAATCTGCGAACAAATCGGCGATCCCGCGACATCCAAGGGGCTGGTCGAGCGTCAAGTTACCCGAATCGTGACCCCCGGTACCTTGACCGACGAAGGGCTGCTGGAGGAGCGTCGCGAGCGCCTGTTGATGGCGGTGGCGGACCTCGGCAAGGAGTCGCTCGGCTTGGGCTGGGTGGATCTGGCCGGTGGCCGCTTCGTGGTCAGCGACGTGGACCGCGACGGGTTGGCGGGCGAGATCGAGAGGCTGGCACCGGCAGAGCTGCTGATTGCCGAGGACAGCGCATTGGCGCTGCCTCCGGCGCAGGTCGGAGTGCGCGAGCTGCCGCCCTGGCATTTCGATCCGGATTCGGCCGGTCGCGCGCTCTGCGAGCATTTCCAGACCCGCGATCTGAGCGGCTTTGAAGGTATGGACCTGCCTGCCGTGCGCGCAGCAGCGGGTGCGCTGCTTGGTTACATCCGCGACACCCAGCGCAGCGCCTTGCCGCACTTGGCCAGCCTGCGCATGGAACGCCATGACGACAGCCTGCATCTGGACGCAACCACCCGGCGTCATCTGGAGCTGGAAACGCATCCGTCCGGGCGTGATGAGCGCAGTCTGCTCGGCTTGCTGGACGAGTGCGTGACGCCGGCCGGCAGCCGCATGCTGCGACGCTGGCTGCGCCGGCCGCTGCGGCAGAGTCCGGCGCTAGGTGACCGCCATGATCTGATCGAGAGCCTGCTGCAGCAGCGCACCCAGGGGCCACTGCGCGAGCAGCTGCGTGGCAGCGCCGATGTGGAACGTATCGCTTCGCGGATCGCCCTGGGCAGCGCCAGGCCGCGTGATTTGTCCGGCCTGCGCCGCACTCTGCAGCGGTTGCCGGAGCTGCTTCAGACCCTCAGCACATTGGATCTGCCGGCGGCGCAGTCTCTGCTCGAAGGGCTGCAGGGACTTGAGGACTGGTGTGCGCTGCTGGAGCGGGCGCTGGTGGAAGAGCCACCGCTGCTGATTCGCGATGGCGGTGTGCTCGGCGACGGCTACGATGCGGAGTTGGCGCAGCTGCGCGAGCTCTCGCGCGGTGCCGACGCCTTTTTGACCGAGTTGGAAAGCCGCGAGCGCGAGGCCACCGGCATCACCACGCTGAAGGTCGCCTACAACAGGGTGCACGGCTATTTTCTGGAAGTGCCGCGCAGTCAGAGTGCCAAGGCGCCCGCGCACTGGACCCGGCGGCAGACCGTCAAGCATGCCGAACGCTACATCTGCGAAGAGCTCAAGACCTACGAGGACCGCGTGCTGGGTGCCAGGGAGCGCGCGTTGGCCAGGGAGAAGGCGCTCTACGATGAGCTGCTTGCAGACCTTCGTCAGGACCTGCCGAGATGGATGGCTCTGGCTGAGAGTCTGGCCCAGTGGGACGTGCTGGCCACCCTGGCAGAGCACGCCGACGGCTTGGACTGGGTGCGCCCGGAGTTTAGCGAACTGCCGGGTGTGCTGATCGAGCGTGGCCGCCATCCGGTGGTCGAGCGTTTTCGAGATGAAGTATTCGAGCCCAATGATTTGCAGCTGGATCCGGACCGCCGCCTGCTGGTGATCACCGGGCCGAATATGGGCGGCAAGTCGACTTATATGCGGCAAACGGCGCTGATCGTGTTGCTCGCCCACATCGGCTGCTACGTCCCGGCCGCGCGCGCTGTTATTGGACCTGTGGATCGCGTGTTTTCCCGCATAGGCGCCGGTGATGATCTCAGCGCCGGGCAATCGACCTTTATGGTGGAGATGGTCGAGGCCGCGCGCATCCTGCATCAGGCCGGCGCGCAGTCGCTGGTGCTGATGGACGAGATCGGTCGCGGCACCAGTACCTTTGATGGTCTGGCCATCGCCAAGGCCTGCGCGGTGCAGTTGGCGACCGAGAACCGCTGCATGACCCTGTTTGCCACGCACTATTTCGAGCTGACCCAGCTGGCCGAGGAGTACGAGGGCATTGCCAACGTGCATCTGGACGCGGTCGAGCATCAGGACAAACTGGTCTTTCTGCACGCGCTCAAGCCCGGTCCGGCCAGTCGCAGCTTCGGCCTGCAGGTGGCCAAGCTGGCCGGACTGCCGGCGCAGGCCCTGCAGCGAGCGCAGGGCTATCTGCGTGACCTGGAGCGGGACCAGCCGGCGCGCGCGACCCGAGCTGACGACGCTGGCGCCAGCGGCCCTCAGCTGAGTCTGTTCCCCGTCGAAGCCCCGGCGCTGAGCAGATTGCGCGAGGTCGATCCGGACGAACTTAGCCCGCGCGAAGCGCTGACCCTGCTGTACGAGCTGAAGAAGAGCCTGAACTGATGACTGGACGATGCTGTGGAGTGTGGTGCTTGATTGCTCTGCTGATTGCCGAACCGGTTGCCGCCTGGGGGCGGCTGGGGCATCAGATCGTCGGCGACTATGCCGAGCAGCGGCTTACTGACCCCGCCAAGCGTGAAGTACGGCGTCTGCTCGCCGACGAGCCGAATCCCAGCTTGGGCGGGGTGGCCAGCTGGGCCGATGAGATCCGCGACGGACCGCAGCAGCGTCGTGAGACCGCGCCGTGGCACTGGGTCAACTTCCCCAAAGGCCAGTGTCGCTATGAGCGCGAGCGGCTGTGCAGCGACGGCAACTGTCTGCCCGAAATCATCAATCGCTTTGCTGCCGAGTTGGGCGACCGCTCGCTGCCTGACGCGCAGCGCACCGAAGCGCTGAAGTTCCTGGTGCACTTCGTCGGCGACGCGCACCAACCGCTGCACGCCGGCTTCGCCGAGGATCGCGGTGGCAATCGTTTCCAGGTCAACTACATCGGCAAGGGCTGGAATCTGCACGCGCTGTGGGACACCTTGATCCTGACCAGCGTTGGGCTGGACGCCAAGACCATGGTCGAGTTGGCGCAAGGACGGCTCAGTTCGCCGCCGCCGCAGGGCGATGCAGCGATGTGGGTGGAGGAATCCTGCCGCATCGTCCAGGATCGCGACTTCTACCCGCCGCGGCGCAAGATCGGCGACAGCTATCTGGACGCCAAGCGGCCGATCGCGGAGCGCCAGCTGGCCAAGGCGGGCGAGCGGTTGGCGGTGATGTTGAACCACATTCTGGGCAGTACGGCGGGACCCGACTAGCGCTGCGGGACTGCGGGTTTGCATGGGAAAAGGGCCCAGGGCCCAGGGCCCAGCTGCGCACATCGGGCCGCTCCTGGGCTCTATGCCCTGGGCCCTGTGCCTCACCCGCCCAGCGGCAAACTGATCCGAACCAGCCCTTCGCTGGCCTTGCGTTTGAAGCCGAGCTTGTTGGCCAGGGCCAGCATGGCTTCGTTCTCAATCAATACCTGGCCCCAGATCTCTTCCATTCCCGCCTCGGTGGCCATTTCAATGATCCGTTCCATCATCAGCGCGCCTAGTCCGCGCCGGCCCAGGGTGCGCTTGATGATGATTGCGAACTCGGCCTGGCGCCGGGCCAAGTCGTAGCTGGCGCGAACCACCGCATAGATGGCGGCGTGTCCGGGCGCCTTCGGCTCGCACAGCACCAGTGCCACCTCGCGGTCATAATCGAGCTGGCTCAGTCGCGCCGCCAACTCATGGGTCATCGTGCTGAGGGGGTGCAGGAATCGCATTCGCACCTCTTCAGCGCTCAGCTCGGCGAAGACGCGCTGCAGCGCCGGCTCATCTTCGCCGCGGATGGGCCGCAGCATCAGCTGAACGTCATCCAGATCGATGAGCTCGATATCGAGCTCGGGGTAGGGCGCGAATGCCAGCTCCGCGCGCGGCTCGGACTGCAGCTGCAGGCTCACTTCGGCGGCGAGCAATCCGTCATCGCTCCAACTCGGGTCATCGACCGTTAGTGAGGCGAACTCGCTGCGCTGCTGGTACAGCTCGGCGAGCGCGACCAAATCGGTCTCGGCGTGTGCGGCGCTTGAACTATCCGCTGACGCCCGGCCGTCCAACGTGGCAAGCGCCGCGGCGGCACTGAGACGGTCCAGAGGCAGTGCAAAGTAGTGGGAGCGCCCGGGGGCTGAAGCGTGCAGGAAGGGCCCTAGTCGCGGATCGCTGGCCAAGCGCAGGCGCCGATGCGCATCGTTGGCCTGAGCCTGGGTGAGGCGAATTTGTGCGCAGTCGAAGATCTGACGCAGATCGGGATCAGTCCCGGCCAGCAGCTTGTCCAGCCGCGGGTGGTCGATGCAGATCAGCCGCTGCAGCGGCGGCCTGGTCTGCTTGATCGCTTCACGCTGACGAAAATAGCGTCGATTGAGGGCGTAGGCCTGCACTGCGGCCTCCGGCGTCTCAAAGGCCGCGATGCCGCGCCGCGCCAGTGCGTGCCGTGGTCGATCCTGACCGGCTCCGGCGAAGGCTGCGAGCAGCGGCGCGGCCTCCTCGCCGCCCGGCTGCAGACTGGCGGCGATTTGTTCGGCAGAGGAGAAACTGGTGGGGTGATGGCAGAGCAGCAGGGCCTCGACATTCGGGTCGTTGGCCAGCAGCGTCGCGCAGCGAGCGTAACGCGCCCCATCGGCATCGCGGCCAAGATCCAGCGGGTTCTCTATCGGCGTTCCGGCCGGGAGTATCTTCTTCAGTCCGCTTGCCGTGTTCGGACTGAGCCGGGCCAACGCACCGTCTTCCTTGCTCACTGCGTTGGCGGCCAGACGGATCAGCCCCGAACCGTTTCCAGCGACCGCAAAACGTGCACCGGCGTGCGGCCAGGCTGGCAGATCAACATTGGCCGCTGCGCAGAAGTCGTCCAGGCTATCAACGCAAAGCGCGCCGCAGCGCTCCAGCACGCTGCGCAGTAGCAGCCGCTGTTCCAGTTCATCGGCAGCCAGCGCAGATAGAGCGACCGCGTCCGGAGCCAACACCACCACCGGCTTGATCATCGCCAGGTGTTTGACTGCGCTGAGAAAGCCTCGTGCTGGCGGAAGCTGCTCCAGATACAGCAGTACGGCGCGGGTGTGGCTATCACTGGCCAGCCAGTCCAGGCTCTCGGCCAGGCTTAAATCAGCGGCATCGCCCAGAGCCAGTACGCTGGACATGCCCAGCCCGCGGTTCGCAGCCCAGTCGACGATAACGCTGGCAATCGCACCGGAAGTGGATACGAAGGCCACACTGCCGGCCTCAGGCGTGGCCGGACAAAGACTCAGATTCAGCCCCAGACGGGGCAGGATGATGCCCTGACTGGCCGGGCCGACCACTCGCATCGCGCTGCCTTCCATGCTGCGCCGGATCTTCTTCAGATCGCCACTGCGGCTGCGCCAGGTGAGCGGGTCGGGATCGCAAAGGCTGACCACTACGGCGCAGCCAGTATCGCGCTGCGCCAACTGCGCGATGATCCCGGGAACGCTGTGCCAGGGGGTAATGATCAGCGCCATATCAATGCGCTCTGGGAGTTCGCTCACATCGGCCAACGCTGGCCTGCCGAAGATCAGGCTGCGCTGCCGATTGACCAGATGAACCTGAACGGCCGTACTTTGCTCAAGCAAGTGCCGGGTGATCCCGGTGCCCACCGAGTCCAGCTGGTCCGAGGCGCCGATGATGGCTACCGATTGTGGTCTGTGCAGACGCTCTATAGGCAATGCGGAGTTGGCCAACCGCGTTCTCCTTCCTGGGGCGAGCAATTCGCAACTTCAGCGCGTGCTTCGCGAGGTATCTGGCATAGATAGCAGAAGCCAGTGGAGCAATTAGTTCAACGCCGACTCGGATCAGAGTTGCGCGCGGGCCCATTCGGACTCTCCGCTGGGGCACAAAAAAGGGGCCTGAAGGCCCCTTTTTCGTTGCGCTTTGGTATCGAGCTTACTCGCTGATGTCTTCCATGCTGTCAATCATCAGCATGTCAGCGGTCGGCATCCCCGGCGCTTCAGTGCCGGTAATCGCCACTGTCATGCTCGCCTCGGGCACGTTCGCGCCGCGAACCGATGTCGTCGCCGGCACCAGGTTGACCCGACCGAAGACGATGTTCTCCACCGCAGTGATGGTGGTCAACATCGTGGCGAAGATGGTGATCTCCTGCGTCTCGGCGGTGTTGCCGGTGAAGCTGAAGGTGTCTGGCACCACGCGCAGATGCACGCCAGCCGGAGCCTCAATCTGAACGTTCCAGTCCTGAGCGCTGGCCAGCGTGTTGCGGACGGTACGGGTCCAGGCACATTGGCCGGGGCAGTCTATCCGACGCATGCTGGGCAGATTCAGGGTGCGCGGGTTGCCGCCACTGGCCGGATTGGAGGCAAGGAAGTTGGCGAAAGTCTCGTTCATCACCAGGCCGGAGATCGCCGCATTGTTCAGGTCCACTCGACCGTTTCCGACCTCATCAGCGTCCCACGGCGTGGTGGAATCGTCAGAGAAACCGTCACGAGATGCGGTGAGCTGGATCGCCGACTTGATTTCCATCGGGGTCCAGGTCGGGTTGGCCGCGCGGACCAGCGCGCCGGCGCCAGCCAGGTGCGGGCTGGACATCGAGGTGCCGGAAAGGAAACCGAACTCGCCATCGACGGCACCAACGGCCGCGAAGATATTGGTGCCAGGACCGGTGATGTCAGGCTTGGTGACGTCGAAGGTCTCCTGCGGTCCACGCAGACTGCTGGCGTTGAGGATATCCCCGAAAGCCGGGTCGGTAATCCGCACCGCAGGACCGGTGACGGTCATCTGTGCGGCGGGCGTGCCTATCAAGAAGTCACGAATGGCCACGCCGTTCGGGTTGGAGACCATCGCAGCGGGAATCGTCGTCGGTTCCAATCCCCCCATCACGATGGGAAGGCCCGGTGCGTTGTTGTAGATGATGACGCCAGTGGCACCGACCTCAGTGGCGTTGGTGACTTTTTCCTCGAAGGAACACGCGCCCCGAGAAATCAGGGCGATCTGGCCATCCATCGAGTTGGGCGCGAAGGGGTTTGTGGTGTCGGGATTGTTACAGCCAAGTTCACTACCCAACGAAAGAGCCACTGCGACATCGTCGATGGTGGCGCCATCAGGAAAGCCTACGCCGGTCCCGGGAATCGCTCCGCTGTCCTGCGGACCGCCCGCGATGTCCACGTCGAAGGCAACGATGCGGTCGTGGGAGGAGTTGGCGACGGTCATCACCCAGGGTCCACGATGGTTCACCGCGCCGACCGGGTCGGGCGTGGCTGTACGCGTGTTGCCAGCGGAAGCTGCCACATAAATGTCCGCATTGACCATGTCGAGGAAGTTGCGGTCGAAGTCATTCCACGGGGAGGTGCCGCCGGAGATGGAGTAGTTGACCACGTCGACGCCGTCCAAGATGGCTTCCTGCAGCGCAGCTTGCAGGTCCGCGCCGTCGCAGGTCATCTCGCAGGCCTTGTAGGTGCGCACCGCCGCGCAAGGGGCAACGCCGGAGATGTTGAACGGCAGTTCGACGCCGTTGACCAGGATGCCGGCCATCAGTGCATTGCCGGCGGCGGTTGAGGCCGTGTGCACGCCGTGGCCGCCACTGACCGTGCTGGTGTCCTCAGGGTCGCCGCCGACGCAGCTGGGCTGGGTGCAGTCCTTGGCGCTGAGCAGCTTCGGGCTGCCGGCGCTGAATCCGCAGCTGGCGTCGTTGGCGAAGGAGGGATGGTCGGAATTGGCGCCGGAGTCGATCACGCCGACGACCACACCTTCACCGCGAGTGGGCATGTTGCCAAAGGTCGAGGTGCCGTCCCAAACTGCCGGCGCGCCGATGAAGGCCGGGCCGGAATCGGTGCCCAGCTCATACTCGCCGCCCAATTCAATAGACTGCACGAAGTCCAGCTGGCGGATCTTGTCGGCGTCGGCCGCGCTCAACTTCAGCGCCAGGCCGTTGTACATCACGTCGTAGTCGTGCTCGACTTCGGGGACACGGCCGATGGCGCCCAGGATGGCGTTCATGTACCCGGCGCGCACGCTCTTGAGGTGATCGCGGTACTGGATTGCTGCTGCAGAGCTTGCGTCCAGCTTGCGCTGGCCGTTCGCTTCAGGCGCAGTGGCACGAATCCCGGAAACGCCGCCGTTGTAATAGAGCAGACCCGGTTCGTTGAACTTGACGATGTAGGACTCAATCGCGCTGGACGCGGTCTGCAGATCGCTGGCGTGAGCGCTATTGAAAGAGTAGGCTGAAACCGTTGCTGCAACGGCCAGCGTTATGCTTTGGGCAAGACGCATGGTGTGTACAACCCTCATGTAGTTTGTCGGCGGGATCAGGCTCGCGGCCCGAAACCCGTTACCTATAGCACGTTCCCCAGCCGCGTTGGTGAATTGTTGCGCTGCATCATTTCTGAATCTGCAGTGAATCGGTGCTCTAGCCCGCATCATTCATGAACCTTCGTAGCGAGGGTTTCGCAAGCGTGCTGTGGTGCGGATCGCGGACCGGGGTCGACGAGAGCGTACTTGACAGTAAGTTGAGTTGAATGGAGGGAGCAAGCCGCGCCACAGCACGCCTGCGAAAGCCGCAGTAGGGCTTGGAGGGCCAGCCTCAATCGAACCAGGTCAGCGTCAGGTCAGTGGGCACGCTGGGAAAGTTGAGCAACTCGCCCTCCGCGCGCAGATAGACTTCAACCGTGTGCAGGCCTACCGCCAAAGTCCCGCTGGCGCTGTTGGGCGCACTTAGATAGGACGCGCTGAGGGTTCTGGAAGCCTGGCCCGCGCCCAGCGCCAACTGCTGCACGCCCGTGCTGCCGACGGCGACGCCGTCGATCTTCAGCCCGAGGATGAAGGTCGCGAAACCGTCGGCGTTGTCGGCCTGGACACGGGTGCGGGCGTTGAACTGGACGATGCCGTCATGACCCACCGGGATCACGATCTGCGCGGTGGTCAGGGTGACATCGGTCCCCGCCGGCGGGCAGCCGGGTTGGCCTATGGTGGTGGCCACGCAGCGCCAGGTGTAGGTGGAGCACAGCCGTTCCGGCGCGAAGGGTGCCGAACCGACGACCGCGCCACTGCTGGCGGTGATCAGTCGCGCGCTGCCCAAGCCCCAGCACACTCCGTTCTCGTGTGGTCCGCTGGGTGAACCGGCCTGATCCGAGCCGAAGGCAAGTTCGCTGCCGATTAGGCTGATCTGACGCCGTTGTCCAGCGAACAAGGGGTGCGCACCGTGCAGCATCATTGCCGCCTGCAGCTCGGCATCGGGATCCAGATCGTTGACACTCCACGCCGCCGTGTAGGTGCTTTGACACACGCCATCGCTGAACAGGCCCAGCAGCGCGTCGCCGAAGCCGTTGTCGATGCCGCTGTCGCAGGCGTTGAATCCGCGCCCGGAGGCCAGGCTGACGGCGACTGTCGGCCGTCCGCTGCGATTGCCGACGTTGTTGCTGAGCAGCGGCACGAACGGACGGTCCAAATCGCCCTCATTGACGTCGATGCCGTTGTCCGGATCGTAGGTGGTGAGATTGATTGCCTCGCTTTCGCCGGGGAGTGAGGCAACGTTGATACTGGAGAGCGGCTGGACCAGAACAGACAGGCCGCTGCCGGAGCCGACTACAAAGCGCCCGGGTCGAGTGGGGTGTGCACTGGCACTGAGCTCGACGCTGTGGACCCCAGCCTGCAAGACAGCGCTGGCCAAGACGTTGTAGCTGTGCATCACCGGACGTTGCGATGAGCCCCAGTCGGTAACCGGGATGGAGCTATGGCTGTCATCTCCGTTGATGCGGATACGTAGGGTGCCGGCAGGAGCATCGACCGGAAAATGACGACCGTCAGCCACTGCAAGGATTCGAGCAGGCGAGCTCAGCGACAGGCTATGAGCAAGCACGGTCTGCGACTCGGTGGAATCAATCAGCAAATCCGCGTCCAGGCCGAGAAATGCCGATTGTGATCGCGGGCAGTCTTCGAAGCCGGTAGCGCGAATCACTTCGCTGGAGCTCAAGGGGCAGGCCGCGAGTGGCGATCCACCCAGCATAGCCGCCAGTGCGAGCCCGGCAATCAATCCCCAACGGTGTCCGCAGCGTGCCCTCAATGCTTCGACTTCAGTTGCGCTACCAGCGTGTGCAACGCCGCTTGAGTAGGTGCAGAGAACCAGCCGGCGAGAAATCCTTCCTCGTCGGTGACCTGCGGATCGGCGAACAAGGTCTGCAGATCGCGACGTGCCGTCGCCCGATTAGCGGCGTAGGCGTGCGCGGGTTTGGCCAACTGCTCACTCATCCAGGCAAGCGCCTGCGAGACAACGGAGTCCGGCGATGCCAGCTCATCGACGACGCCGTAATGCAGCGCTGAATCGGGATCGATGAGGCGGCCCTCGGCGACGAGCAATCCGCCGCGGTGCGCGCCGATCAGGCGCTGTAACCCGGCAACAATGACCGCTGGAATGGCCAAGCCCACCTGGGTCTCATTCAGACCGATGCGGAACTCGCCCCTGGCCATCACTCGGTAGTCGCACCAGATCGCCAGCACCGCGCCACCTGCCGGGCTGTGTCCAGTGATCGCCGCAGCCGTAGGGATAGGCGAGCAGGCCAGTGCGCGCATGGTGCCGAGGAAGTTGCTCCAGAACTCGGCCATCGAGGAGCGATCAAGCTGAACCAGCGTCGGTACATCCAGTCCAGCCGAAAAAATGCCCTCGGCGCCGCTCAATACCAGCCCTCGAGCGCCATTGGCCGGTGCCTGCTCGACTGCCTCACGCAGCGCTGCCACCAACGCGGGATCGAGCGCGTTGACCGGTTTGCGGGTTAGGCGGAGCTCAATAACCTCGCCGTGATGGATCTGATCGAGCATCGACTACTCCCGGAAAGCCACCCATCATTTTAGCCTGCGCGCATGGCTAGCTTGGGGAAGGCCGGTCCTGGAACCGCGGCGATTGCGCCTTGCGATAAGCACGATCGCCGCGGTTGGTTGCGCTCAGCTCTCGAAGCCGTCGATGTGAATGGTGTCAGCGTCGCACTCGACCGGCACTTCGAAGTCCTCGGTCTCGTCGCCGCGCGCGAATGCGCCTCCATCGGCATTGAGCCCCAGACCCTTGGCCGCAAAGCCGCGCCAGATGGCGCACTGATTGGCACCGCCGTTGTTGGTCTGATCGGCGAGCAGAATGGCGTCACGGGCCTGCACCATGGTCGGCGAGCAGGGCTGCAGTTTCATGCCATCCATGACCAGTTGAATGGTCAGGTTGTTGCCGCCGCTGCCGTTGTACAGATCAGGATCGAATCCGTAATCGTCCACCAGATTCCAGTACATGTTCCACAGTGCGCCGGCCCAGATCTCACCGACGCCGTGTGGCGCATTGGTGCCAGCAACGTTGGCATAGGTCTGCGGCGAGACCGCCGGGTCGGGTGAGTAGGGGAAGTTGCGGATGCCCGGTCCAATGTCTCGATCCCGGAATGAGGCATAGGTACCGACGTGCCGCGGCGTGTCGCGAGAATCGGTGGCCTTGGCATGTAGCACCAGTGCCCAGAAGTCGCTCCAGCCTTCGCCGGCCTGCTCCGACGTTATACCACCCGAGGTGGTCACCAGACAGGACGCTTGCGAGGGGCCGCCGGTGAGCCGGTTGGATATGCCATGACCGTACTCGTGCGCGATGATGCCGTGATCCAGATCGCTATCCCGATCGGCAGGGCCAACGTCATTGTCTTCCAAGGTCACGTTGACTGCCTCTCCGGCCAGCGTGGTTACCAACAGTTGCCCATCGTCCGACGACACCGAGACCGAGGGAACAGACGCGCTGCCGCCGAAGTTGGTTCTCAGCGGGGTGACGTTATCGACGATGACCACGCCCACCGCACCTGCCGCGGCGGCGTTGGCGACGAACACGCTGGAGTTGCATGCGCCCTGATTCCAGATGATCACGCCTATCTTGCCGGTGAGGTCGTTGACCACGGTCTCACAGCCGTCTGCGGTGGGCGCGGTGCCATCTTCGACCAGGGCGAGGTCGGCGGTCAGACCCATGCCGGTGCCGCCGTTGACGGAGGGTCGGGCGGTATAGGAGGCGGCGATGGACGCGGGCGAGTTGACCGTCACCTGCTGGCTGAACGGGTAGTTGAAGCGGAACATCTGCATGCGCGGCGGCGAGCCATCCGGCGGGGTCTGGAAGTTTGCATTGCCGCTCTGCGGACCCTGCGGCCCGCCGGTCATCTGATCCAGCGCATCGGCGCGCACCGCGTCATTGCCGGCGCCGCCGTTGCCGTAGTTGTTGGTCTGGAAGTTGCCTGCGGGCTCGTCGAAACCGTACTGGTAGGTCACATCGTGCATGATGTTGTTCCAGTAGAAGAGGTTGACGATGGCGGCGTTCAGGTTGTCGCCCACCTCCGGGTCGTTGTCCGGATTGAATGGGAAGTTGAAGACCATCGGGTTGCTGCCGGTGGCACTGGGGCGCGAACCGCCGCTGTTGTTGCCATCGAAGTCTTCTTGGGCAATCACGTTGTTGCCGCGGGTGTCGGTGAACTCGGGACCGGCGACGCCATCGGTGTCGTGCCAGCCGAAGGGCGAGGCGGCCAGATCGTGCGGATCGCTGACCAGGACCTGCGGGGTTTCATCCGGGCTTTCGAACGGGAACGGAAAAACCAGATACTGCGCTTCGTCGTCGCCAGCTTTGGCCTCGGCTTCGGCGTGGGCGAGATAGTTCACGCGGCTGATGACTTCGCCGGTTTCGGCGTCCACACGCAGCGACCACCAGTTCGGTCCGGACACTTCGCGAATGGTCATGTCCCAGGACAGACGGACTCTGCCGTCGGGCATCGGCTGGTAGATCAGCTGCACTGGAATGTCGTCAGCGGAGATTCCGCCGTTGGAGTAGACCGCCTTGCGCGTCGGGCCGCCCAGATCCTGCAGCAGCAGTAATGGGGCACGGTTGCTCAACTGCAGATCGTCCGCTGCCGCGGTAATCGCTGCAACCGGATCGATGCTGGCTTCGGTGCTGTTGACCTGGGATGCGAGATCAGCGACGAAGCCGCTATTGAGGTTGATGATGCTGCCATCACTGGCCACGTTGATGGCCAGTATGCCGTTGTGCACAGCGATGCCCTGATGACGTTGGTGCCAGTACAGGTGCCGGACCCCGTTGTGCTTGCTGCGATAGTCATCGCGCAAATCCATCTCGGCAATATCCGCCTCGGTCAGGCCGAGCTGCGATCGCTGGCTATGCAGATAGCCCAGCGCCAGGGATTTCGATTCGCCGGTCTGCGCGGAAGTCAGAAAGCGAACCTTATCCGAGGCGGCCGCCATGGAACTGCTGGCCAAAAGGGCGATGGAGATGGCGGTGGCAATGGTGTGGCGCCGATAGCTGTGCAAGGTCTTGCTCCTGAAGGATTCAATCGGGTTGTGCTGGGTACGCGAGGACGCGGCAAGCTAGCACATCTGGTCTGCACACAGGTGCATGAATTCAATCACTCGGCGGTGCCGAATTCGAAGGCTGCTTTGTCGCCGCGCCCGCCGGACCTTCAGCGCGGCCTTCGCAGGTGACGACGGTTGGTGAATAATTCGCGCTTGCTGTCGATCTAGGACCTGTCTTGGCCAAGGAAAAGAGCATCTACGTGTGTGCCGAGTGCGGCGCGGAGCACTCCAAATGGGCAGGACAATGCGCCGATTGCGGTGCCTGGAACAGCCTGAGCGAGCAGCGTGCGACTAGCAGCGTCGCACGCGGCGGTCGCGGTGGTGGATTTGCCGGCGCGCGCTCGGCCAGCGTGGAGGATCTATCCAGCGTGCCGGCCGATCGCGCGCCACGCCATTCCAGCGGGATCAAAGAGCTGGATCGGGTCTTGGGCGGCGGCATCGTTGCCGGTTCGGTGGTTTTGCTGGGCGGTGACCCGGGCATCGGCAAATCCACCTTGCTGCTGCAGGTGCTGGCCGCGCAATCGCAGTCGGCAAAGGTGCTCTATGTCTCCGGCGAGGAGTCGCTGGGGCAGATCGCGGCCCGTGCCAAGCGGATGGATGCGTCGGTGGCCGGCGTGCGCTGTCTGGCCGAGACCGATGTCGAGGTGATCCTGGCCAGCGCCGACGCCGAACGCCCGCAGCTGTTGGTCATTGACTCCATACAGACCTGCTTCGCGTCCGAACTCAGCTCCACTCCCGGTTCGGTGTCACAGGTGCGTGAGACCGCTGCTCGACTGGTGCGCTTCGCCAAGACCCAGGGCATCAGCGTGTTCCTGATTGGCCATGTGACCAAGGAAGGCGGCATCGCCGGTCCGCGGGTGCTCGAGCACATGGTCGATGCGGTGCTGTATTTCGAAGGCGATAGCGGCGGCCGGCTGCGCATCCTGCGCGGGATCAAGAACCGCTTCGGTGCAATCAACGAGATCGGCGTCTTTGCGATGACCGACCGCGGACTGCGTGAGGTACCCAACCCTTCGGCGATGTTTCTTTCCGGCGCGCATAGCGGACAGCCGGGCAGCGCCATCGTGGTGACTCGCGAAGGGACCCGACCGCTGCTGGTGGAGGTGCAGGCGCTGGTCGACCACAGCTCGTTGTCCAATCCGCGCCGGGTCGCCGTCGGCGTAGAGCAGAATCGACTGGCCCTGCTGCTGGCGGTATTGCATCGCCACGGCGGTCTGAGCGTTTATGACCAGGACGTCTTCGTCAACGTGGTCGGCGGTATCCGTATCAGCGAGACCGCCGCCGATCTGCCCACGGTGCTAGCGGTCGCCTCCTCGCTGCGTGATCGCCCACTCCCGGAACGAACCATCAGCTTTGGCGAGATCGGCTTGGCCGGCGAGATCCGGCCGGTCGCCAACGGCGAGGAGCGGCTCAAAGAGGCGGCCGCGCACGGCTTCCGCACCGCTTTGGTGTCCAGAGCCAACGCACCGCGCAAGGCGCAGGTTGGGGAGATGCAGGTGGTGGCGGTAGATCGTCTGGTGGAGGCGCTGGATTGGGTGGCGGAGCAGAGTTGACGGCCGAAGGGCGTAGGGAAAAGGGCCCAGGGCACAGGGCACAGGGCCCAGAGCGTCGAAGAATCTCATAATCCGGAAGGCTCTTCGCGAACTGACGGCCCTACGCACCGGCGTTGACCGCGGACAGCAATCGGCCTTGCGGTCTTTTCTGGGCCCTGGGCCCTAAGCCCTATGCCCTCGCCAACGACGCTACCGCTTCTGCGTCTCGCCACCGCCCAACGCCGACAACTCCAAAAACAGCGACTCGCTATCACCCAGATTGAGCTCAATCAGGCGCTTCAAGTGACCGAAACTGTTCCAGTCCAGGTGCTCGATCTTGAAGCCGAGCTGTTCGTCGCCGACGTTGGCCAAGGTCACCGCCATGCTGATGATCGCGGTGCCGGCCAGGCGCAGTTCCAGTCTGAAGTTGGCTTTGAGCTTGCCGTCCCAGGCTTCCGGGCGCTGCACCAGCACACCGCGCAGCGACAGGTCGAGGACAGCGGTTTCCCACATTTGCGTGGAAGAGAACAGTCTGGCTGTGCCGTCAAAGGGCAGCCGGGTGAAGCGACGCGCGGCTCTGGCCTTGGCGATCGCGGCAGCCGCTGCACCGGCTTCATCCGGTCTATCAACTGCGCTCTCCAAGTCAATGATTTCGCGAGAGATGCTCATGC
This sequence comes from Gammaproteobacteria bacterium, assembly GCA_030430155.1. Lineage (GTDB taxonomy): Bacteria > Pseudomonadota > Gammaproteobacteria > Xanthomonadales > SZUA-5 > SZUA-5. The sequence continues at coordinate 20,888 of JAUIFV010000008.1, read as the reverse complement.
GTATCGCTTCAGAATGTGTTCCAGTACGAATTTGCTGCCAAAGAATGCCAGAAGCAATAGAGCCATGCCCGCCAAGGTCAGACGAACGGCACGCATGCCGCGCCAGCCGTAGCGCCAGCGGCCGTACAGCAGGCCGCCAAAAATCAGCCAGGCGGCGATGGTTAGCACGGTCTTGTGAATCAGGTGCTGTGCGAACCAATCGTGGATGAACAACAAGCCGGCCAGAATGGTCAAGGTTAACAGGGTAAAGCCGGCAATGATCAGCTGAAACAGCAGCTGTTCCATACTCGACAAGGGCGGGAAGAAGCGTGGTTCCCAATTCAACCGGCGCTGTTTGAGGGCGATATCGGTGATCCCCAAGAATGCCGCCTGCAGGGCAGCCAGCGAAAGCACGCTGTAGGCCGCCAGGGCAATACCCACGTGCACCTGGATGCGCCAATCGAAAGCGGCGCTGCGGGTGTCCTGCTCCGGCCAGATGACTGCTGCCGCCAAACCGACAGCGGCAATCGGCAATGCGGCGATCAGCAGCACGCGGACTCGACTGAAGGGGCTGCACAGCACCACCAGCAGCGCCATCAGTGCACCAACCAGCGACAGCGCGCGGGTAAACCCAATCTGCCAGTCGTTGTTTTCGCCGGGCCAGGCGTGGAAGAGCACCCAACCATGCAACAGCAAGGCCACCGCCGCCGTCGCCAAACCGGCCCAGGGCGGTCGCTGCGGCCGTGCCCGCAACCCGCTCGCCGACCACCACGCACCCAGGGCATAGGCAATCAGCGCGCAAATGGCCAGGGCGGTCGGGTGCATGGGCGGGATGATCGCATATTGTTGTTGTTTAGGGCCCAGGGCAAAGGGCCCAGGGCCCAGTACGTCGGCCGCGTAGTCGCGATCCTGGGCCCTGGGCCCTCCATCCCTGGGCCCTAAAAACAAAGAGGCCCCACATCACTGCGGGGCCTCTCCATATCACGAGTAGCTCGTGCGACTAGGGCAAGTCTAGAAATCCATCCCGCCCATACCGCCCATGCCGCCCATGCCACCACCATGGTCATGGCCGCCCGCCGGCTCTTCCTTCTTCGGCTTTTCGGCCACCATCGCTTCGGTGGTGATCATCAGGCCGGAGATGGAGGCTGCGTTCTGCAGCGCGGTGCGGGTCACCGTGGTCGGATCCAGGATGCCGAACTCGAGCATGTCGCCGTAGCTGCCGTTGGCGGCGTTGTAGCCGAAGTTGCCGCTGCCTTCGGCGACCTTGTTCAGCACCACCGAGGGCTCGTCACCGGCGTTGGCGACGATCTCGCGCAGCGGGGCTTCCATCGCACGACGGGCGATTTCGATACCGAAGTTCTGGTCTTCGTTGTCACCCTTGATGTCGGTGACCGCCGACAGTGCACGCACCAGCGCCACGCCACCGCCCGGCACCACGCCTTCTTCCACCGCCGCACGGGTCGCGTGCAGGGCGTCTTCGACACGGGCCTTCTTCTCTTTCATTTCCACTTCGGTGGCGGCGCCAACCTTGATCACCGCAACGCCGCCGGCCAGCTTGGCCACGCGCTCTTGCAGCTTCTCACGGTCGTAATCCGAGGAGGTCTCTTCCACCTGACGCTTGATCTGGTCGATGCGCGCCTTGATCGCGTCGCCCTTGCCGGCGCCGTCGATGATCACGGTGTTTTCCTTCTCCACCACCACGCGCTTGGCGTGACCCAGCTCCTTCAGGGTGGTCTTCTCCAGCGACAGACCGACTTCCTCGCTGATCACCTGGCCGCCGGTGAGGATGGCCATGTCTTCCAGCATCGCCTTGCGACGATCGCCGAAGCCCGGAGCCTTCACCGCGCAGACCTTGACGATGCCGCGAATGGTGTTGACCACCAGGGTGGCCAGCGCTTCGCCTTCCACTTCCTCAGCGACGATCAGCAGCGGCTTGCCCGCCTTGGCCACCGCTTCCAGGGTCGGCAGCAGCTCACGCACGTTGGAGATCTTCTTGTCGTGCAGGAGGATGTACGGATCTTCCAGCTCGGCCTTCATGGTGTTCTGGTTGTTGATGAAGTACGGGCTCAGGTAGCCACGGTCGAACTGCATGCCCTCGACCACGTCCAACTCGTTGTCCAGACCCGAACCTTCCTCAACGGTGATCACGCCTTCCTTGCCGACCTTCTCCATCGCGTCGGCGATGATGGTGCCGATGGACTCATCGGAGTTGGCGGAGATGGTGCCGACCTGGGCGATCGCCTTGTCGTCCGAGCAGGGCTTGGAGATCGACTTCAGGTGATCGGTGGCGCCGCGCACGGCCTTGTCGATACCGCGCTTGAGATCCATCGGGTTCATGCCGGCGGCAACCGCCTTCATGCCCTCACGCAGCATGGCCTGGGCCAGCACGGTGGCGGTGGTGGTGCCGTCGCCGGCGACGTCGGAGGTCTTGGAAGCGACTTCCTTGACCATCTGCGCGCCCATGTTCTCGAACTTGTCGGTCAGTTCGATTTCCTTGGCCACGGACACGCCGTCCTTGGTCACGGTGGGGGAGCCGAAGCTCTTTTCCAGGACCACGTTGCGGCCCTTCGGACCCAGGGTGACCTTGACCGCGTTGGCCAGCAGGTTGACGCCCTTGAGCATGCGGGCGCGCGCGTCTTCGCTAAAACGGACTTCCTTTGCAGACATTTCTATAACCTCTCAAATACTGAATCGAATTCTTTGTCGAATGGGCTTCTGGCCGCTGTTAGCCGACGATGACGGCCATGATGTCGTCTTCGCGCATCACCAGGTACTCCTCGCCATCCACCTTCACTTCGGTGCCGGAGTACTTGCCGAACAGAATCTCGTCGCCGTCCTTGACGGCCAGAGCGCGCACGCTGCCGTCGTCGAGGATCTTGCCGGTGCCGATGGCAACTACCTTGCCCTTGATCGGCTTCTCGGTGGCGGAGTCGGGAATCACGATACCGCCGGCGCTCAGGCGCTCTTCTTCCATACGCTTAACGATGACGCGGTCGTGCAACGGACGAATCTTCATGCTCAATCTCTCTCTAACTAGTTGAAAGTATTGGTCTCACCGCCTGCCTCGGACGTCTGATCATGATCGCCAGCGCCGTCATCAATTGGTGACGTGGCGGATAGGTGGGGCTGGCAAAAATGAATTCAAGGGCGAGAACGGAAGGAATTTTCAGCGCTGAGTGCCCGGTGATGCCTTCGTTGCCGAGTGCATCACGCCGCTCACGATCAACTCACGGTGAGAAATAGGCCGGGTTTGCCGCAGAGATAGGGGTGCGCAGGATAGGGCGCTGCTACCATCACGCAAAGCGCACCGGTAGTCCGTTGCCGAGTGCATCACAAGAACGTACCGCTGTATCGGAGTGACCAGTAATGAAACGATTTTTTGCCGCTTGTGCGTTGGCACTGGCCGGTCCCGGGCTGGCTACCGCCGGCGGACAGCAGATCGATCTGAAGGTGGGATCGGTCACCATTGATCCTGCTGACATGACTTCGGCCAGCTGCGTGCAGGTGCCGATCTTTATCAATGACGGATTCCAGAACAATCGCGATCTGCGCGATATCACCTTCACCGTCCAGATCAGCGGAGACACCGGCATTATCAGCGGCGGGATTGCTACCGACATGCTGGTGGCCAATTCCTTCGTTGCCACTGGCGGTGGCTTGACCGGACTCACCAACCCGGGGACGGATCTGGCCAACGTCAGCGGCAGCGCTTCACCCAGTTGCGCGCTGATATTCAATCAGGCAACGCAGGGCAGCGGGCCAGCAGTCGACTTTGAGCCGCAGATCAACGCCAACGCCGGGTGGTTGATCAACAACAACCAGGGTGGTGCCGGCCGCAAGCAGGCCTTCGTGATCGACTTTGCGACCAATGCAAGCATTGGTGCCGTGGCGCAAAACACCGATGCCCTGATCGGTGTGCTTGAGATTCCGATTATCGCCAATCCAGGGACAGCACAGCTGACAGTGAGCGCGACTCCCGATGGGGTGGTGTCCGGTGCCAATGCCTACACCTACGACGACGGCACCAGCATCGAGCGCGTGCAGATCGTCGAGAACTTCAATCTGGCCCAGGCGACCGGGACGGTGACCGTGTTCGGCGTGCCCAACTGCAGCGGCGCATCGACCAGTCCGGTCAATCCCACTTGGCTGGACCCTCAGGCCGGCGGGTTGGGCGCGATGCTGGATTTCACCTTCCCCGGAACGGGATCGGTCGATCAGATCAACCTGACCTCATCTGACGGACTTGATGTCACCATCCCGGCCGCCGGGGCGACGACGATGCTGAGCATCGACACCACTAATGATGGCAGCCCCAGTGCTGGCGCCAACCGCAGCTTTACTGCGACCTACGAAACCGAGTTCCCCCCGGCCAGCGGAACCTTTGTTGGCGGTACACCGTGTAATCTGGCTCCCGATTTTGCGCCCGGCGTGGCGACAGTCAGCTTTGATCCCCCGACACCGGTTCCCGGTCAGCCCTTCAGTGTCGACGTGACTTTGACCAATGTGGTTTGGGATGGCAGCAAGTTCGGCACCCTGACCGTTCCGAGCAGCAGCATCGATTTGGTCGTTCCCGACAGTGTGGTTGGCACAACGCTGACCTTCGACGATGTCTACAACGTCGTCGCGGCCTCGGGCGCCGATATCGGCAACTACACCGCCGTGGGGCAGGCGGCGGACGGCACGTCATTCATGGACACGGCGATGCTGGGCTTCATTCCGCCTGAGAACCAAACCGACTGCACGGCAATCAGCAGTGCCAACATCGAAGGATCGGTGACCATTCCGCTGCAGGGCAATGCCGGCGTGACCGATTGGGATGTCATCTATAACGGCGTTACCACCAATCTTCCCGGTGGCAACATGAATTTCGTCGTCAACAACATCGTCGGCGATGCCACCAACATCACCATCAACGCCAACGGATTCGACGGCATGGGCAGCCCGGTCTCCGACACGCTGGTTTGCGACATCGACTACAACCCGCCCACCAGCATTTGTACCCAGGACCCGGATACCACCGTCACCCCGGTCGATGTGGGTACGGTGATCACCCTCAGCCTGGATTCCACCAACGGCACTGATGCGACGGTCGATGGCGTGCCGATGACGCCGGATGCCAATCCCGACAACAACTTCAACGTGGAATGGTCCGCGACCCACACCGCGATCGAGGATGTGGTCCTTAACGGCAATACGACCAACCCGGACGGCGAGACCTCAGCATGCACGTGGGTCATCGACGTCAACAATCCGACCATAACGGTCAGCCCGACGACGGGCTTGGTGACCACCGAAGCCGGCGGCAGCGACAGCTTTACCATCGCCGTCGATGTGCAGCCTTCCAGCGATGTCACGATTGGCATCAGCAGCAGCGATCCGGGCGAGGGCACGGCAGACGTCACCTCAGTTGTGTTCACCCCATCGAACTGGATGACCCCGCAAACGGTGACAGTGACCGGGGTGGACGACCCCAGCGTTGATGGCGACGTGGCCTACACCATCGTGACTGCGGCGGTGATGAGCAGCGACGGCAACTATGACGGTCTGAATCCGGACGACGTCGCGGTCACCAACCAGGACAACGACACCGCAACGCTCGCTATCGACGATGTCAGCGTGATCGAAGGCACCGGGGCAAACAGCTCGGCGGTGTTTACGGTGACCTTGGATACTGCCGTCGACGGCGGCTTCAGCGTTCCCTATGCCAGCGCTGACGGCAGCGCGGTGGCGCCCGGTGACTACGCGCAGGTCAGCGATATGCTCAGCTTCGCAGGGAGCGCGGGTGAGACCCAAACAATCACCGTCAGCATCGTCGGCGATAGCGACTTCGAAGCCGATGAGAGTTTCAGCGTGGTCCTGTCCGCGCCGTCCAATCAGCTGGTCACGCTGGCCCGGGCCACCGGCATCGGCACCATCATCAACGATGACGGTGCCGATCTGGCCATCGCCCTGAGCGCGGTGCCGCAGGCCGGGACGGTCGGCGAGTTCTACGTGATTTCGGCGACCGCAACGAACAACGGCACCGGCGAGGCCACCGACGTCGAGATCGATCTGGAGATCCCGCAAGGGCTGATCATCGTCGGTGCCACGCCCAGTACCGGCGGCAGCTGTGCCAGTTCGCCGCCAGCCGGCGGCCTGGTGCTGCTCAGCTGCACGTATCCGGGCGCCACCGCGGTCGGCGCGACCCGCTCGGTTGAAGTTCTGGTGCAGGCATCGGCGCCGGGTGCGAGCACGGTGAGCGCATCGACTCGCTCGGCTCTGAACGATCCGATTCCGGAGAACAACAGTGCATCGGCGGTGGTCGGCGCAGCGGTGCAGCAGATTCCCACCCTGGGATGGCCTGCGCTGCTGTCGCTGCTGCTGTTGATCGCGACGGTGGGCATTTTGCGCTCGCGATCGTAGGCATCGAGCAGTTCAATTGGCCGTCGACCCTGCCGTGGTGGGGTCGACGGCTGGCGGTGGCCTTCCTTCCATCTGAAAAATGTTGAAAGAAGTTCCGGCGCCGGCCGGAACTTGTCCTGGCTTGGGTAGCGTGTGATCTGGTCCCCGACGACGAGGTCGATATGCACAGCCTGATGACGATGTTTGCGGCAAGCAGCCTGCTGGCCGCGGCCGAAAGCTTTGACTTTGCCAGGATCAAGACGGAGCTGAACCACGCCGTCGCCGCTGGCTACGTTGATCAATCCCAGCTCACGTCAGTCCGTGATCGGCTGGATGCGCTGACTGAGCAACCAACAAGCCGAGAGCAGGTATCAATGCTGCTCACCAACGCGCTACGCGATGCCACCGGCGACATGCATTTCTCGGTGCAGGATTCGGCTCAGTGGTATGGCCAGGTGCCAAGCGTCGATGACATGCTCGCCGAAAGTCTGTCTGGCGGGCAGCCTGCACTGAGCGCAGAGCAGGCCGCCGCACAACAGCAGGAGAATCACTATTTCCGTCAGGCGAGCATCCTCGCGGGCAATATCGGCTATGTGCGCATCGATCGGATGCCGGACATTCGCCTGGCCCGCGAAACCCTCGCTGCGGCGATGCAGTTTGTGGTTCACGCAGACGCGCTGATTGTGGATCTGCGCTACAACCCGGGAGGCATCGGCGGCTTTACCCCGGCAATGGCGAGCTACTTCATGCCGGAGCAGGGCGTGGAACTGTTCGCACGCCGCACTCGAAGCGAGCGACAGCGCTACTTGAGCGACGCCAACGCTGGCGGTCCCTGGTCCACCAAGCCGCTGTATGTGTTGATCAGCGACACCACCGGTTCTGCGGCGGAAAACCTCGCCTACACGCTGCAGCAGCGCGGTCGCGCCACTCTGGTCGGTGAGAACTCCGGGCGCGGTGGCGCGCATTCGGCCACACTGGTTCGATTGGCCGACGACTTCGTGCTGGCGCTGCCGTTCGCCAAGGTGATCAACAGCGACAGCGGCAGCAACTGGCATCGCACCGGCGTTGAACCCGACGTCCCTACCGCGCCGGCCGCCGCGATGCAGGTGGCGCATCAAGCGGCGCTGCGCCAGCTGCTGGTCGAGGCTGACGAGGTCGACCGGCAGCGCTGGACGAAGGCGCTGGCCGAGGTGCAGGCGGCAGCGGAGCAGAAATCGGCTGTAGCCTGCGATGAGGAAGCGCTAGAGCCCTACACAGGCGTCTTCGGGATTCGTGAAGTGCGGGTCCGCGAGTGCGCCTTGGCGATACGCCGAGACGGCGGTACCTGGCTGGGCTTGCAGCCCACCGCTCAAGACGAGCCTAGCTTTCAGATGGTGTTGCCCACCGGTGCGGTGTCGATGCGGCCGCTGCCCGAGGTTCGCTTCGAGGTGAGCTCGGGGGTGGCTGTGGAACTGCAGTTCCATCATCAGGACGGCTCCGTCGAACGGATTGGCCGGAGCGGGGACTGATAGCCGGATCCGGCTGCTGCAGCGGCAGCGCATAGGCCTGCCGCTGCACGCGAATCCGAATCTCCGGTCCCAGCGCGGCATACAGTGCCAAAGCCGTCAGCACGGCAGCGGCGGCGCCGATCCACCATCGCCGCCGGTGTCGCGCAGGCGCTGTAGTGCGGGTCGTGCATGGCATAGGAACGGACGCCAGGCGATAGCCAACCCGAGGTACGGTTCGGATCAGTCCCGGCTTGTCGTCATCATTGAGAGCCCGGCGCAGGGTATAGATCACCGATGGGATGGTGCGATTGCCGACCAGATAGTTGCCGCGCCACACCGAGTCGACCAGCTGTTCGCGGCTGCAAACTTCCGGGGCTGCGGCAAGCAGCGCCTTGAGCACTTCGATCGCTTGGTGAGTGAGCCTGCCTTGGCCCTGATCCGTCTGCACGACGCCACTGTCCAGGTCTACCAGGCAGCTTCCCAGGGCAATCCAGGTCGAATTCGATGATCGGAACTTGGCGCTCATGGCATCGGCTGCATCGGCGGGCTCGACTGCAAGGATGAGTGTTGAGGTCCGATGGTCGCATCGGATTGCCGCTGAGCGGCGGTTCCGACCATGCGGGGGATGCAATGCCTGGCGCAGATGGATTTGGCGCTTCCATTGATGGTCAGCGCGGAGTCTGACTGCCGGCTCTGGCCGCGATGCGCTATTGTCGGGCCCGATAGTTCGTGCAATGAACGACGTGGACTCACCGGGAGTCAGCTTTGTTTGAAGTCATCACCATCAGCTTCGCTTTCGTCTTCGGTCTGGCGGTGCGCCGGATCGGATTGCCGCCGTTGGTCGGCTTCCTTGCTGCCGGATTTGCCATCAACGCCCTGGGCGACGTGCTGGGCTTGCCTAGCTACACCAGCAAGGCGCTGGAGCACGTTGCCCATCTGGGTGTGCTGATGCTGCTGTTCACCGTCGGCTTGAAGCTGAAGCTGGAGCAGGTCGCGCAGCCTCAGGTGATCGGTGGGGCGCTGCTGCACTTTGCGATCTCGGTGGGTGTTTTCGTGCCCGGTCTGAAGTGGCTGATGGACCTGGATTGGAACACCGCCTTGCTGCTGGCCATAGCGCTGTCCTTTTCCTCCACCGTGCTGGCGGCCAAGCTGCTGGAAACCAAGCGCGAGCTGGGCAACTTCCATGGCCGCACCGCGATCGGCATCCTGATCGTGCAGGACATCATCGCCCTGGCGGTGCTGGCGATCTGGTCCGGAAAGACGCCTAACCTGTGGGCGCTGTCGCTGTTCGCGCTGCCGCTGCTGCGGCCGCTGCTGCATCGGCTGCTGGACATGGCGGGCCACGATGAGCTGCTGGTATTGATGGGCATGCTGCTGTCGCTGGTCATCGGTGGCATGGGATTCACCGCGATGGGGCTGTCATCGGAGATCGGCGCCCTGGTCCTCGGGGTGTTGTTTTCCAGTCACGTCCGAGCCAAGGAACTGGGCGCCTCGCTGTGGTCGTTGAAAGAAGTGTTTCTGGTCGGCTTTTTCCTGCAGATCGGTCTGACCGGCTTGCCGGACTGGGGCGCGATGGCCTTCGCCGTGGCCATGGGCGTGCTGCTGGCGGTCAAGGGTGCGCTTTTCTTCGCGCTGCTGGTGGCATTCAAACTGCGAGCGCGCAGCGCATTCTTGAGTGCGCTCAGCCTGACTGCCTATTCGGAGTTCGGCCTGATCGTGGCCGCTGCCCTGCTGCCTGAGTATTTGGTGCCGCTAGCGATCGCGGTATCGATTTCCTTTGTGATCTCCGCGCCTATCAACCGCTTCGCGCATCCGCTGTACGAGAAGCTGGAGAACCTGCTGCGTCCTTTCGAACGCGATACGCCGCATCCGGATGAGCAGCCCAAGGACATGGGCGATGCCGAGGTGCTGATTTTTGGCATGGGTCGCACCGGCAGCGCCGCCTATCGCAAGCTGGAAGAGCAGGGCTTGAAGCCAGTGGGCCTGGACGCTGATACCTACAAGGCCAAGGCGCATCAGCAGGCCGGTCGCAACGTGCTCTTTGCCGATGCCGAAGACAGCAATTTCTGGCGCACCTGCAATCTGGCTCAGATCAAGGCCGCGATCCTGGCGATGGATGATTTGGAAGCCAAGCTGATTGCGGTCCGCTCGCTGCGCAAGTGCGGATTCACCGGACCGATCATTTCCCACGCGCTGCACGAATCGCACAAGGCCCGAATCCAGGATGCGGGCGCCGATTTCACCTATCTGACCATGAATCAGGCCGGGATCCGCTTGGCGGGGCAGGCAGCGGAGGCCTTGAACCCGAACAGTCCCGAGGCTAGCTAGCGCAATCGCTTGTTGACCTGCTCCAGCGCCTCCGCGCCGGGGCACAGCTGCTCTGTGCTCAGCGCATTGAGCGGCGTGCGGGTGGTGTTGAGGTGCTGATGATAGTCGCGCGCTTCCGGATCCAGATGCAGCAGGCCGGTGACCACCTCGCCTGCGGCGTGGTGGCGGGCGATGTAGTTGAGCGCGGCGATACGGTCGCAGGGGTCGTAATCCTCGCCGCTCTTGCGCAGGCGGATCACGCTGCCGTCGTGCTGCGGTACGTCAAGCACGCTGCCTTCCGGATAGTCGACCTCGATGGCCGGCTTGCCTTCGATGAACTCCACCCGATTCACCGCGTCGTTGTGCTGGCGCACGTAGTCGTAGCTCTTGGTCGAGCCGGTGTGGTTGTTGAATGCCACACAGGGGCTGATGACGTCGATGAAGGCGGCGCCACGATGGCGGATGGCGGCCTTGATCAGCGGCACCAGCTGGGCCTTGTCGCCGGAGAAGCTGCGCGCGACGAAGGTGGCTCCCAGCTGTAACGCCAGGCCGATCAGGTCCACCGGACTGTCGGTGTTGATGGCGCCCTTCTTGCTCGCCGAGCCCTGGTCGGCAGTGGCCGAGAACTGGCCCTTGGTCAGGCCGTAGACGCCGTTGTTCTCGACCAGATAAAGCATGTTCACCCCGCGGCGCAGGGCGTGGACGAACTGGCCAATGCCGATGGATGCCGAATCGCCGTCGCCGGAGACACCCAGGTAGACCAGATCCCTATTGGCCAGCTGCGCCCCGGTCAGCGCTGACGGCATCCGGCCGTGGACGGTATTGAAACCGTGCGACTGGCCGAGGAAGTAGTCCGGGGTCTTTGAGCTGCAGCCGATGCCGGAGAGCTTGGCCAACCGATGCGGCTGGATCTCCAGCTCCCAGCAGGCCTGTATTACCGCAGCGGAAATGGAATCGTGGCCGCAGCCGGCGCACAGCGTGGAGACCTTGCCTTCGTAGTCCCGTCGGGTGTAGCCGACCTGGTTCTTGGGCAAGGTCGGGTGGTGCATCTTGGGCTTGGTCATCCAGGTCATGCGATGCGCTCCTGTGCCGATTTTTGCGGCTGTAGCTGCAAGCGCTGGGCAATGGCCCTGGCGATGTAGCGGGCGGTGATCGGGGTGCCTTCGTAGTGCAGGATGGGCACCAGCCGGGCTGGATCCAGGTCGAACTCGGTCACCAGCAGCGAGCGCATCTGCGCATCGCGGTTCTGCTCGACCACGAAGACCTGTTGATGTTGGTCGATGAACTCCAGCACGCTCTGCGGGAAGGGGTAGGCGCGCAGACGCAGCATGTCCACGGCCAGGCCCTGGGCGGCGAGCCGTTCGGCCGCCTCGCGCATCGACGGGCTGGTGGAGCCGAAGTAGATCGCGCCGATGTGAGTCGCGGCGGCAGCCGGGGTCAGCACCGGCTGCGGCACCAGCGTCTTGGCGGTATCGAACTTGCGCTGCAGCCGATGCACGTTTTCCAGATAATCGGCGCCGCGCTCGGAATAGCGGGCGTTGGCGTCTTTGGTGGTACCGCGGGTGAAGTAGGCGCCGCGACTGGGGTGGGTGCCGGGGTAGCTGCGATAGGCAATGCCATCGCCGTCGACGTCCTGATAGCGCCCGAATGGCTTGCCGGCCTCCAATTCCTCGGCGCTGATCACCTTGCCGCGATCGAGCTGGCGCTGCGGGTCCCATTGGAAGGGCTCGCACAGGCGCTGATTCATGCCGATGTCCAGATCGGTCATCAGAAACACCGGTGTCTGCAGTCTGTCGGCCAGATCCAGCGCCGCCGCCGCATGCTCGAAGCATTCGTGCGGGTCTTCGGGAAACAGCATCACGTGCTTGGTGTCGCCGTGACTGGCGTAGGCGCAGCTGAGCAGATCGGCTTGCTGGGTGCGCGTCGGCATGCCGGTGGAGGGACCGCCGCGCTGCACGTTGATGATGGTGGCCGGGATCTCCGCGAAGTAGGCCAGCCCAATGAACTCGGTCATCAGCGAGACGCCGGGGCCGCTGGTCGCGGTAAATGCACGTGCGCCATTCCAACCGGCGCCGATGACCATGCCGATGGAGGCGATCTCGTCCTCGGCCTGGACGATGGCGTAGCGCTTGCGGCCGTCGGGATCGGTACGAAACTGCTTGCAATAGCGCTCAAAGCCTTCGGCGGCCGAAGTCGATGGTGTGATCGGATACCAGGCGCAGACCGTAGCCCCGCCGTAGACACAGCCCAGTCCGGCAGCGCTGTTGCCATCGACGAAGATGCGATCGCCGACCTTGTCGGCACGCCGCACCCGCAGGCCGATGGGCTCGCTGATGTGTTTCTCGGCCCAGCTGCGGCCGATGTGGAAGGCCTGCTGATTGGCCTCCACCAGCTGGGTCTTGCCTTTGTATTGTTCGGTGAGCAGGGTCTCGATGACCTCGGGTTCGATGTCCAGCAGCTGCGACAACACGCCGATGTACATGATGTTCTTGAGCAGCTGACGCTGCCGCGGGTCGCTGTAGTGCTCGACGCACAGAGCGGTCAGCGGCACACCGATCATGCGGATGTCGCTGCGACGTTCACTCGCCGGCAGCGGTTTGGTGCTGTCGTAGAGCAGATAACCGCCCGGTTCCACCTCAGCCAGATCGGCCTGCCAGGTCTGCGGATTCATTGGCACGATGAAGTCCACTCCACCGCGCCGGCCCAGGTGCCCGTCCTCGGAGACCCGCACCTCATACCAGGTTGGCAGTCCCTGGATATTGGAGGGGAAGATATTGCGTGGACTGACCGGCACGCCCATGCGCAGGATCGCCTTGGCAAACAGCTCATTGGCCGACGCCGACCCGGAGCCGTTGACGTTGGCGAACTTGATGACGAAGTCGTTGGTGGCTGAGATAGGGGAGGTCATGGCGCGGTAGGCCCTGCGCTTCGGACTTGCTGGATAGCAGTTCGAACGCCGCGATAGGGCCCAGGGCATAGGGCCCAGGGCCCAGTAGAGCAAATGCCAAGACAGGGCCCAGGGCCCAGGGCCAAGGGCCCAGGAATGCTTCGACGGAGCGTCATGCGGCTCTTGCTCTCCTGGGCCCTGGGCCCTGAGCCCTGAGCCCTTTCTCTGCTCCTAACAATCATGCCGCCTTCCTCCCCGGCGTCCGGCACTTCGGACCCGCGTGGGTCATCTCCAGGAAGAATTTCTGCATGTCCCAGGCGCCGGTCGGGCAGCGTTCGGCGCAGAGGCCGCAGTGCAGGCAGACGTCCTCGTCCTTGACCATGATCCGGCCGGTCTTCAGATCGCCGCCGATATACAGATCCTGAGTCAGGTTCTGCGCTGGGGCAGTGAGACGCTGGCGCAGGTCGGGTTCTTCGCCGTCTTCGGTGAAGCTGATGCAGTCCATCGGGCAGATGTCCACGCAGGCATCGCACTCAATGCACTTGTTGCCGGTGAACACCGTCTGCGCATCACAATTCAGGCAGCGTGCCGCCTCGCGCACGGCCAACGCCGGGTCAAAGCCCAATTCCACCTCCACACCGATGTTGCTTAGTGTCTGCTCAGCTGGCGCCCACGGCACCTTGTTGCGCTGGTCCGGGTCGATGGCGTTGTCGTAGCTCCACTCGTGAATGCCCATCTTCTGGCTGATCAGCTGCACCGCCGGCAGCGGCCGCTCGGACGGGTCTTCGCCGCTAAGCATCTTGTCGATGCTGACCGCCGCTTCGTGGCCGTGAGCAACTGCCCAGATGATGTTCTTTGGACCGAAGGCCGCGTCGCCGCCGAACAGCACATTGGGCAGAGTCGATTGCAGAGTGTGCTCATCGAGTACCGGCAGTCCCCAGCGGTCAAACTCCATACCCAGATCACGCTCGATCCAGGGGAAAGCGTTCTCCTGGCCAACCGCCAGCAGCACCTCATCGCATTCGATGATCTGATCCGGCTCACCGGTGGGGATCAGCTTGCGCCGACCGTCTTCGCCGTATTCCGGACGCACCTTTTGGAACTGCATCCCGGTCAGCTTGCCGTCCTCGTGCAGGAAGGCCTTCGGTACCAGATAGTTGAGGATGGGGATGCCTTCGTGCTGGGCATCCTCCTTCTCCCAGGGCGAAGCCTTCATCTCCTCAAAGCCCGAACGCACCACCACTTTGACGTCGCTGCCGCCCAGGCGCCGCGCCGACCGGCAGCAATCCATCGCGGTGTTGCCGCCGCCTAGGACGATGACTCGTGGGCCGACTTTGTCCACATGCTCAAAGGACACCGAGGCCAGCCAATCGATGCCCAGGTGGATGTATTTGGACGCCTCCTGACGGCCGGGCAGATCCAGGTCACGACCGCGCGGCGCGCCGCAGCCGACGAATACCGCATCGTAGTTCTCTGCCAGCAGCGCTTTGAGCGAATCGATGCGCTGGCCGCCACGGAACTCCGCGCCCAGATCAAGGATGTAGCCGACTTCCTCATCGATCACCGATTCAGGCAGGCGAAAGCGCGGAATCTGGCTGCGGATGAAGCCGCCGGCCTTGGGGTCGGCATCGAAGATGGTCACCGCATAGCCCAGCGGCAGCAGGTCGCGGGCCACGGTCAGCGAGGCCGGCCCGGCGCCAACGCAGGCGATGCGCTTGCCGTTGGGCGATTTGGCCGCAGAGGGCAGGCGGTGGCGAATGTCGCTCTTGTAGTCGGCAGCGACCCGCTTCAGACGGCAGATCGCCACCGGTTCGGGGCTCTCACCGTTGTTCTCTTCCACCCGGACTCGTCTGCATGCGGGTTCGCAGGGGCGGTCGCAGGTGCGCCCGAGGACGCCGGGGAAGACATTGGAGTACCAGTTGATCATGTAGGCGTCGGCGTAGCGGCCGGCGGCGATCAGGCGGATGTACTCCGGAACCGGGGTGTGGGCCGGACAGGCCCACTGGCAATCGACGACTTTGTGGAAATAGTTCGGATCTGCAATATCGGTGACGTGCACCGCGACCTCCCTCTCCTTAGATCGCGAAAAGACCGTCTGCTGCTTTGCCTGGAATGCGCCAAACAGCGTTCGGATCGGTCGAAGCATAGCCCGAACTGTGTTCGCTGCAAGGACTAAGTGACATCTGTGTGACTGCGCAGCAGGCGCAGTTCACAAGTTCTCGTCATCAACGGGTCCGGGGACAGCCCGGTGCATCGGTATCGCGCCGCGATACTGACAGTGCCGAGGCGGAATGCGTTGCTGGCGGCGCTGGTGTTGCACTGACAACCGGGCCAACACTGAGGCGCATACATTCGTGCAAGGTGAACGCAATGATCAAATTCTACTTAGCGACGTCGCTGCTGTTGGTGCTGTGCGCGAGCATGCCGCGGGATCTACACGCCGAGGTCAGTCAGGCCAGCGTGATCTCTTCGGAGTTGAGCCTGGCTCCGGCGACAGTCTCGGCGGTGGCCGCGATCGAGGGCGGTCAGTGGGTGCTGGTCGGCCTGGACGCCAGCGGCGAAGCGGCGACAGCAGTCATCGAGTCAGCCGTGGATGGCAGTCGGTTGTCCCTGACGGTGTCGGCCGGGCTGCTGTCCGACGGTGCCGAGCTGATTGGGCGAAGCGTGACCTATGCGGCCGAGTTGGGCGGCGCGTCGCTTTGGGTCGGTAGCGAACTGCTGTTGTTTATCCCCAGCGAGGCGCTGTTGGCGCACTATCGTCAGCAAAGGCTGGATCGATGAACACGCTGACGCGGCTGGTTGCCGTGTTGGCCGTGGTCGGCAGCTGCGCTGCGTACGCCGGCTCGAACTGCGAGCGGCGCGAAGTCGACGCGCATCAGCTGCGCAGCGCCAGCACCCTGACCGCGCGCGTGGTCGAGCAACTGGAAGCGCGCAACCGCCCGCTGGCCGTGCTGTCACGGGTAGGTCAGGACCTGAGCGGCTACGGATTGCGCTACAGCCATTCCGGGCTGGTGGTGCGCGACCATGCCCTGGGCCGTTGGACGGTGATCCACCAGCTCAACCACTGCGGCGGCGCTGACTCGGCGATCTATGCCGAGGGCCTGCTTAACTTCTACTTGGATGACTTGTATCGCTATGAGGCGCACATCGCCTGGCCGGACCAGGTGTTGAGCGACGGCCTGCTCCGGGCGCTGAACGCGGGCGCGGCGCTGCGCGTATTCGATCCGCGCTACAGCGTGATCTCGCGCTATGGCTCGGCCCGGACCCAGAATTCGACGGCCTGGCTGGCGGAGTTGATCGGCTACGCGCTGGCCGTGGAGCTGCCGCAGTGCGATCGCATTCGATCCTCACGGCCGTTCGGCCGCTGCGGGTTGGACGGTCACGGCTACAGGCCGGAGCAGATCCGGATCAGCTACGGACGTCGAGTAGTGGGTGGGTTGTTCAGCGCCAACGCCAGCTTCTCCGATCACCCGGTCAGTTCGCGCTTGTCCGGGAAGTACCAGGTGGTGAGCGTACGCTCCATACTCGCATTGCTCCGCGCGCGCGAAGCCGTGGAGCTGGAGGTCGTTGCAAACCCGCTGAGCTGATCAGGAGCGACAAGCCTGCCGGCAGGATGCCGGCGCTCCTCAGAGCCCCAGCTGGAAAGCTTCTTCATTGCCCCTGTCAACCATTGGCGGCATGCTGCGTTGTAGCGCCATGTACCGTTCGATCACGCCAGACGGCGTGAGCGGATCGCCAACAACGCAGGAGGAGTCCGATGGCGACAGTGACCCGCCGGGAGCTTTTCGATCGCTGGTTCAAGGGGCCGCAGCTCTACAGCCTGAACGGCAGCAGCGAACGTGTAGTCAAGCGCGCAGGGGAAAAGGCGCTGGAAGGCCCCGATCCGCTGTTGCTGCTCACCAACCGGGCCAGCTTTGGCCTGCGCTCGCCGGAATTCCAAGTCGCCCAGAGCCTGGGCTTCGACGGCTGGCTGGAGGCGCAGCTCAATCCCGAAAACATTGATGTCAGCGGCCTGGAGTCCGCGCTGAATCGGATCTTTCCGACCCTGGCGCAAACGAACGCTCAGCTGATCGCCGACGCCCGGGCCAATCAGAACAGCTTCCGTAGCCTGGCTGAGCTGCGCTACGCGACCTTCCTGCGCCAGTTCTACAGCGGCCAGCAGCTCTACGAGGTGATGGTCGAGTTCTGGTCCAATCACTTCAGCGTGGAGCACGTCAGCGGCCCGATACGGCAGTTCAAGACGCCCGACGATCGCGCCATCCGCGCCAACGCAATGGGCCGCTTCGCCGATCTGCTCAACGCCAACGCGCGCAGCCCGGCGATGCTTTATTACCTCGACAACTACGTCAACATCGCCACCGGACCGCAGGAAAATTACGCCCGCGAGCTGCTTGAGCTGCACACCCTCGGGGTCAACGGCGGCTACACCGAAGACGACGTCAAGGACGTCGCGCGTGCCTTCACGGGCTGGACCATCAACGGTCGAGGCGACTACGAGTTCATATTCAACGGCTTGGCGCACGACTACAACGCCAAGCAGTTCCTCGGCCAGACCCTGCCCGCCGGGCAGGGCATCGAAGATGGTCAGCAGGTGCTGGACATTCTCGCCACCCACCCATCCACCGCGCAGTTGATTGCCACCAAGCTGGTGCGGCGCTTTGTCGCCGACAATCCGCCGAGCAGTCTGGTCGATGCGGTAGCGCAGGTCTTCCTGGCTACCGGCGGCGACGTGCGCTCGATGCTGCGCGCTATATTCACCTCAGCCGAATTCGCTGGTTCTGGTGATCAAAAGGTCAAGCGACCGGCCGAGTTCATCATGAGCGCCATGCGCACTCTGGATCTGCAGTTTCAGGGCGAGGCGCCGATCCGCCGGGTCAATCAGTACTTGGAGCAGCTCAATCAGCTGCCCTTCATGTGGCCGGCCCCGAACGGTTATCCCGATGTGCAGGGCTACTGGATCAACACCACCGCCTGGCTGAGTCGCTGGAACTTCGCATTTGCGCTGGCCGAAAACACGCTGGCGCCGGGCATATACCTGAATCCGCTGACCTTACTGGGCGGGGCCAACAAGGCGGCGGAGATCGTTGACGTGCTATCGCAGCGGCTGCTGCGGCGTCCGTTGCTGGCCGAGGATCGCCAGCTGCTGATTGAGTTCGCCGCGGGCGGTGCGCCGCTTGAATCCCGCATTGATGCGCGCACCCTGCAGGTGCGGGTGCGCGAGTTGACTGCGCTGCTGCTGGCCAGCCCCTACTTTCACTTCCGCTAATCGTCGAGGGCATCATGAGCAATCGATTGAGCCGCCGCGACTTTCACCGCCTGGCCTGTGCCGGTGCCTCCATTCCGCTACTGGGTAGCCAGATCGGCTGGTCTGCTGAACGCAAGGACGCCGCCAATCGCGATGTCATCGTGGTGGTTTTCCAGCGCGGTGCAATGGACGGATTGAACGCGGTCATTCCCTACACCGAGAATCAGTACTACTCGCGCCGTCCGACCATCGCCGTCGCCGCGCCTGAAACGGGCGCCGAAGCCTCGATCGGTCTGAATGAACAGTTCGCGCTGAATCCGGCGCTGGCGCCCTTCAAACCGCTGTATGACGCCGGCGAGTTGGCCATCGTTCACGCGGCCGGACTGACCACTCCCAGCCGCTCCCATTTCGATGCGCAGGACTTCATGGAGCGCGCCTGGCTGGAGCAGGGCAGCGTGTTCGACGGCTGGCTGAATCGCTATGTGGCCTCACTGGAGGCTTCCACTGCCACATTCCGCGCGGTCGGCATGGGCACCGCGGTATCGCGTTCCCTATCCGGTCCCGCGCCGGTGGTTGGCATGTCCAGCATCGAGGACTTCGGCATTGTCTCCGCCTCGCAGCGCAGTGACGGCCTGAAGGGCCTGCTCGCGCAGACCTTCGACGGCGAGAGTTTCGTCGACAGTACCGGCACCCGAGCCTTCGCCGCAGTCGATGAGTTGGCCACCAGCGCAGCGATCACAGCCGAGCCTGCCAACGGCGCGGTCTATCCCGATGGCGCCTTCGGCCAGCGCCTGCGCGATCTGGCTGCGCTGATCAAGTCCGACCTTGGCGTCGAGGTGGCTACCGTGGACATCGGCGGTTGGGATACCCACAACAACCAGACCGCCGAGCTGAACCCGCTGCTCACCGAACTGGCCGAGGGCCTGAGCGCCTTCCGCACCGATCTGGGCCCGAGCATGGCCAGAGTCACCGTGGTAACCATGACCGAGTTCGGTCGACGCGCCTACGAGAACGGCTCGCAGGGCACCGACCACGGACGCGGCAGCGCGATGTTTGTGCTCGGCGGCGGAGTGGTCGGCGGGCAGGTCTATGCCGACTGGCCAACCTTGGCCGACGCTGCACTCGATAACGGCGATCTGGCCGTAACCACCGACTATCGAGCGGTGCTGGCCGAACTGCTCAGCAAGCGCGGCGGGATCAGCGACTTCAGCAGCATCTTCCCCGGATTCGAGGGCAACGCGACCAGCGGGGTGTTTGTTTAGTTTGTCGTAGCTTGGTCTTGGGCCTTAGGTCTTAGAGCAGTCCTTGCCGTCACCCCCGGCGAATGCCGGGGTCCAGCGACCTCACGGGCGCCTTGCAGGCACTGGGTCCCGGCTCGAGGCCGGGACGACGGTCTGGTGAGCCCTGACTCTTCCGTCCCGCGAACCATGGGCAGGCACTGGACCTGTTTGCCGTCACCCCGGCGAACGCCGGGGTCCAGCGACCTCACGGGCGGCTTGCAGGCACAGGGTTTCGGCTCGAGGCCGGGACGACGGCTTGGTAAGCCCTGACTTTTCCTTCTCTGCGAACTGTGTGGTGTGGGTCTCCTAGCCGGCATCCCGGCGAACGCCGGGGTGCAGTGGTTTCACAACAGGTCCAACTGATTGCGCAGCGTTTGCGTCGGCGGTAGTAGTCGCCGCAGTCATCGGGACGCCCTTCCTGCAACCCAATGCGCAGATTTAGCCCGATTCCTCTCTGAATTGGGTGAGAGGATCGTGGCCCTGGCGTCAGTGTCAATCCGAGAGCGTGCGATCCCGTTCGTGGAAAGGAGGGCCGATGGCTGTGCGACACCCATTGACCTCATCGACGTGCCCCCACTCGGCGCGGCGACTGCCTACTGAAATCGAACCGCTGGCCAAGGGTGGATGTGATGAATAGGCCGGCGGCTATCGATGCCTTCGCGACCGCCGACCAGCCGGTCGCTGACGCGCACGTGATCCTGGATCGGCATTGGCGGTTTACGGAGGTTAGCGAGGCAGCGGCCGACATACTCGGTCGCGACGCAGAGGATCTGCTCGGCAAGCACATCTGGAGCGAGTGTCCGGTTGCCGACGAGGACCCGCTGCGCGTCGCCTTTCAGCGCGCCATGGAGGAGCACTGCTCGCTGCGCGTCGAAGAATTCTTTGCTGTTGAGAATCGCTGGACCGAGAGTCGCATCTATCCGGATGCTGAAGGCCTGCGCATCTATTTCATCGATGTCACTGCACGCAAGCGGCGAGAGAAGCTGGAGGCTGGGCTAAACGCCATACTGGCCGGTATCGCCGCGCAGCAGCCGCTCACTCGCAGCCTGACCCAGATCGCCAATTTGCACGAGACGCTCAATCCCGGTGCACTTTGCTCGGTGCTGCTGGTCGACGCCAATCGCACGCAGGTTCTGCACGGCGCCGCACCCAGCTTGCCTGATGCCTACAACGAGGCCGTCCACGGCCTGGCCACTATCGAAGCCACCCCCGATGGCTACGTTCTGCGGCCGTCACAAGTCGGCATCACCCTTCTCATTCCTCCCATCGACGGTGAAGACGCAGCCGTCCAAGCCCTGCTTGCGGACGGACTCGCGTGGTCA
>JAUIFV010000194.1 GCA_030430155.1 Gammaproteobacteria bacterium | reverse complement strand
CGCATTCCCAGCACCGCGGTATTCGCTGCGGTTTCGTCAAACACCGCTTCCACGCGCAACTCCGCCAAGGCCGCGTGCAGCGCGGCGGGTGCCTGCAGGTACACCTTGGCGCCGCCGCTGCGTGCCACTTGCGCCGCAACGCTCGCCTCAACCAGCCGCGAAGAGCGAATCAAAACGCGGCTTCCGTTCTGCTCGCCACCCATCGCGCGCAGCGCAACCAGGGTTTGTGCCGTGGTTCTGGCGGCGACCAGCGAACTTGCTGAGGTCAAGCCTTCGGACCATGGATATACCAACTCCGCGTCAAGCACCGCATGGCGGCCGAGCGTGGTGGCGGTAAGCGTGAAGGCCTGCTGCCCAACCGCCAGATGGCGTACATCGGCGCCTACCCGGCGAACGATACCAACGGCTTGGATGCTGCGTACGTCGGCACCCTGCTGCGCTGCTGCCAGTTCGGCAAGGCCCAATTCCAGCTCGACTTGCTGCGGCTGCAATCGGGGCCTGGGCCAACGCGAAGCGCTCAACGTCGGCTCGGACGCCGATTCGTCCCAGCGATATCGCGTGGAATCACTGGATGAGTCAACGGTTGGCGCGTGGGCAAGGCGCAGCACCTGGCGCTCGCCGCCGCGCCAGGCAACCTGGTCTACGGGGCTGTCGGCCAGTAGTTCGGTCAGCAGTGCCTGCGCTTCGCCCGCGCTGTGCTCCGGATCCCCATCGAATCGAGACACCCGCAGTTCGGCGTGTTCGATAGCGACACTGCGTGCCGCACCCCAGAGCATGGCTCCAGCCGGATCCAAGGCTACCGACTCGGTTCCAACACTTTGCGCGCCGCGAGTCACCACCCAGAGCCTGGGCGGAGCCAACAGCTCACTTTGGGTAACCGCCTTGACGACCTCAATGAGCATCCATGCCGGAGTCGGCCACGAAGCTCCCAGCGCAGACTGGGAGTCCACGCCGGCGCCGACCAGGAAGGAGTTGGTGTCCCGACCCTCGTTCTGCCCGTCACCGGTGGGTGCGAAGAGCACCACGCCGCTGCAATCGTGCTGCTTGAGCTGAGCCTCCTTCAGTCGCCCGCGCAAGTCTTCGACCACGCTGTTGGCCGCGACCGACTGGGCGGCATCGAACAGCACCACCTGCTGCTGTGCTGCGCGCAGACTGTCGGCCAGCGCAACGGCTTGTTTCGATCCGCAGTCGACGAGCAGCCAGCTGCCGTTGGCGATGCGCTTGCCCGCTGCGAGCGCGCTGCCTTCCCAGCATTGAACGTGATTCCATGCCGCTGCGGCATCGTCCGCGTTCGCCGCTTCGCTGCCGGGCCGCAGCACGTGGTCTATCTGCACGCCCTCCAAGCTGGCCAAGAGCTGCCCTTGCGCACTCAACAGCCAAGCATCACAAACCGTTTGGGCGGTGGCCGATCCAGAGCTCGACGACTCTGCGGCGCGGGCCCGCGCATAGACGTAGCTGGCAGCGTCGGTTGCGCTTCCAAAGAGTCGGATACGGCGTATCCGTTCGACGCTGCCGTGTGCCGCCTTCGAGCCGCAGGCGACTCTGGCCGCTTGCTCCATCGCTTCAAAGTGCAACGGGTGCAGGTGGTATCGGTGCAGCTTGTCCGCTTCGACCAGCCCCTCGCGCAAGGCGACCAGCGCGGCGCCCGAATCGGACCACAGGCGTGATGCCGTTTGGCAACTGGTCTCGTACTCGACGCCGCCCTGGGCCAAGGTGCGATACAAGTCGGCAGCCGCAATCTCTGTTCCCAGTCGCGACCTCAGCAGCTCGATGTCGAGACTCTCGGGTACTTCTGTAGAGCTCTCGGAGAACGGCACCAATCGACAGCTCAACGCCGATTCCCAGCCTTCGGTCTTGCCCTGGCTGTCGTCGGTCTGGCAATGCACTCGGCAGCCTATGGCAGTTTTGCCGTCCAGCTCCACTGTGGTTTGCAGTAGCGGCAGCCGTCCGGACAGCGGCAGCTGCACCGCACTGGACAGCGTCAACTCAACCAGCTGAGCAGTCTTGGCGACCGAGGCGGACGCCTCCAGTGCAAGCTCGATCAGCAAACCGTTGCACAGCCGCTGACGCTGGCCCAGACGCACTCCGGCCAGATAGGGATGTAGATGCGGGTCCAGATTTGAGGTCCACGCGGGGGTTGCGGTAGGCATCCGGGTGCTGACCAGCGGGTGGGTACCCATGCGCCGACGCATCTCGTGATGCGGCGCATCCATCCAGCAGCGCTCGCGTTCCCACGGATAGGAGCACAGGCCGCCTAGCACCTGTCGCGACTGGCAGACCTCGGCCCAATCCACATCCACGGCGCTGAAATGCAACGCGCACAGGCTATTCAATAGCGCCCTGCGGTCACCAACGCCGCGTTCCAGAGTGTGAATGGCCTGCAGCGAATCGCCGCCGATGCGACGAATCAGCCCGCTGAGCACGGGCGCCGGGCTGATTTCCACAAGCACGTCGAAACCGTCATCCTTGAGCGCAGCAACGGCGTCGGCAAAGCGCACCTCCTCGCGCATATTCCGACCCCAATACTGGGCATCGAGCGGTTGCTCATCGCGCCAGCAGCCGTCGACGCTGGACATGAAGCGCAGCTGCGGCCGCTGCACCGGCAGCTCGGCCAGCGCGGCAACCAGTTCGCTGCGCGCTTGGTCGAGCTGATGGCAGTGGAAGGCGTAGTTGACCGGCAGCGGCAACGCGTCGATGCCGCGCCTGGAAAGCTCGCCCAGGATCTCTTCTACGGCCGCAGTGTCACCGGAAATCACCGTGGTCGCCGGGCCATTCGTCGCGGCAACGGAAACCCGCTCGGACCACGGCGCAATCAGCGTCGCGGTGGCGGCGCGCTCCAACTCGACGCTGACCATCATTCCGCGCCCCGTCTCCGCCTGCATCAAACGGCCGCGTACGGCGACCAATCGGCAGGCATCACGGAGATCCAACGCGCCGCTGACGCAGGCCGCGGCAATCTCGCCAAGGCTGTGGCCCAGCACGGCCTTAGCCTGCACGCCCCAATGCCGCAGCAGTTCGCACAGCGAGTACTGAATGGCGAACAGCGCCGGTTGCGCATAAACCGTTTGATCAAGCTGGCTACTCTGCTCATCGGCGCCCATCACCGCCAACAAGGACCAGTCCGAGTGTTCGCGCAGCAGGCCGTCGCAACGCTGCATGGCTGCCGCAAACACCGGCTCTTCGGCCAACAGCGTGCGACCCATGGCCCACCATTGGGATCCTTGCCCGCTGAAAACGAAGGCGACCTTCGACGACGCGGTCGCGTTGCTGCGGTGCGCGCGTACGTCGGCGTGATACCCACCCTCGGCGAAAGTGTTCAGGCACGACGCCGCTTCGGCGGCGCTACCGGCGACCACCGACAGACCGCGGGGCAAACGCTCGCGGCGCTGGGCCAGGGTGTAGCTGAGGTCCGATAGCGGGCAGTTGTGGCCATGGTCGAGGAGGTGACTTGCGGTGCGCGCGGCCAGTTCGCGCAGTGCGCTATCGGTCTTGGCCGAGAGCACCAGCGGGAGTTCTGGACTCGCCGCTGTGGTCTGCGCAGCGACCGGCCGCTGCCCCTGACCTGCGTCGTCCTTGTACTCCTGCAGCACGAAATGGACGTTGGTGCCGCCAATGCCGAAACTGTTGACGCCGACCAGCATCGGTTCCGGTCGCTCGGCGACACGCAGGAACTCGGTTTGTACGCGAATCCCCAGACCGTCGAAATCAATCTGCGGATTCGGTTCGTTGAAGTTCAGACTCGGCGGTATGGAGCGGTTCTTTGCGACCAGACTCGCCTTGATGATGCTGGCGATGCCCGCCGCCGCTTCGGCATGACCTATCGCGGTCTTGACCGATCCGATGGGAAACTCCGCCGCGCTCTTTCGGCCCAGCTTGAGGACCTCGCCCAGGGCGTTGACCTCAATGGGGTCGCCCACCGGAGTCCCGGTACCGTGGGCTTCTACGTAGTCCAGCTGACCAGGCTGAATGCCGGCATTCTCACAGGCGGCAATCACCACTCGCTGCTGCGCCGTGCCGTTGGGCGCGGAAATCACCGAGCTGCGTCCATCCTGATTGCTCGCCGAACCCCGGATCACCGCGTGTATGGGATCGCCGTCGCGGATCGCGTGGGACAGTGGCTTGATCACCACCAGGCCGACGCCTTCGGAGCGCACGTAGCCATCAGCAGCGCTGTCGAAGGCTTTGCATCGACCATCCGGCGCCATCATCCCGGCTTTGCTCAGGGACATGCTGATGGAGGGCGCCAGAACGATGTTCACGCCCCCGGCCAGCGCCATTTCGCAGTCCCCGGAGCGCACCGACTGGCAGGCCAGATGCAGCGACGTCAGCGACGACGAGCAGGCGGTATCGACGGCCAGCGCGGGGCCGGTGAAATTCATGAAGTGGGAAATGCGGCTGGCCGCGTTGGTCAGCGCACAACCGACCCCGGCATAGGCATCGGACAGGCTGTCGTCACCGAACTGCAGCTGTGCGTAGTCACTGCCGGATATACCGACGAAGACACCAACCCGTTTGCCGTCGACCGCGCTGGGGCGGATGGCGGCGTCCTCGAAGGCCTCCCAGCTTACTTCCAGGAGCAGCCGATGCGCCGGGTCCATGCGCACCGCCTCGCGCATGGAGATGTTGAAGAAGGTCCGGTCGAAGTACTCGATGTCCTTCAGGAAGCCGCCGCGGCGGGTGTTCATCTTGCCCATCGCGAGCGGGTTTTCGTCATACAGCGCATCGCAGTCCCAGCGTTCTGCCGGAACCTCGGTGACCGCATCCACGCCGGCGCACAGATTGCCCCAGAACTCATCGACGTTTGCCGCACCTGGGAAGCGACAGGCCATGCCGACGATGGCGATGGGCTCGTCGATTGCGCTTGCCCTGCGTTCGCCGCCAGCGAGTTCTTCAGCGGGCAGATAGCTGCGGGCCGTGCCCGGTTCGACGGCGCCCATGCCGTTATCGGCCAGATAGCGCGCCAGTTCGTCGATGTTGCGATGCTCAAGGAACTGATCCTGGGTGACGTTGCTACCGAAGGCGATCTGCACTTGGCGTGCAACGTCGGCCCGCAGCTGGGCATGCGCACCCAGTTCGACCAGGTCTGCGCTGCTGGAGACTGCTTGCGGATCCAGGTTCAATCGCGCGGCGAAGGCAGCGCGCAGAAACTTGATCAGATGTTCGACGTCGCCTGCGTTGTCGGCACTGCGATCGGCAGCTGCGGTAGTGGTGCCGCCGACCTGGTCAGCGCGCCACAGATGCAGGCACTGAATGCGCCCGGCCAGGAATCGCTTCCGGCATTCGGCTCGCCGCACCTTGCCACTGGAGGTGCGCGGAATGGCGCGCACCACGATACCCACGCTGTGCGGCACCAGTTGAAAGGCGCTCTGCATGGTTTCCAGCACCGCATTGGTAATCGCCTGCAGCGTCTTGCCATCAACGGTCCGCGTTCCACGCGGCAGCTCTACCAACAGCTGCAGCTGCTCGCTGCTGCCGTCATCGACCGAATAGGCGGCCGCAAAGCCCTCCTTGAGCAGCGGATGACTGCCCAGCGCCGCCTGCTCGAGGTCCACCGCATAGTGATTGGCGCCCCGGATCAGGATCAGATCCTTGATTCGACCCCGCACAAACAGCTCGCCGTCGTGGATGAAGCCGAGGTCGCCACTTTTGAAATAGCGGTTCGGCTCACTGCCGATGCTCAGTGCAAAGGCGTCGCTGTCAGCCGCTTTGCCCCAATACCCTTGAGCAACGCTTGGACCGCTGATGCAGATCTCGCCGATCTGTCGCTCGGGCTGCTCGATGCCGGTTTCCGGGTCCACTATCCGAACCTCGGTCCCGGCAATGGGCTTCCCGCAGGACAGCAATGCCAACGGCGCCTCGCAACCAACGCCAGCGACCTTGACGACGCGCTGGTCCAGACCGGCGCTGTCGAAGTTGACGACGCGCGGGTTGTCCTGGGTCGTGACCACCAGGGTCGCCTCCGCCAGCCCATAGGTCGGACTGAAACACTCGGGTTTGAAACCCACGCTGGCAAAGCGCTTGGTAAAGGCCTCAATGGTCTGCGCCCGCACCGGCTCGGCGCCAGTGGTGGCCCGATCCAGACCGGAAAGGTCGAGCCCCTGCATCTCCTCATCGCTCACCCGACGAGCACACAGCTCGTAGGCGAAATCCGGGGCGGTACTGTGCCGACAGCCAAACTCACCGAGCGCCCGCAGCCAGCGTACCGGCTGCTGAATGAATGAATCGGGCGCCATCAACACGCTGTGATTGCCGCGCACCAGCGGCACCACCAGTGACGTGATCAGACCCATATCGTGGAAATGAGGCAACCAGGTCACGAACGCGTCTGATTCGGCGATGGAGAAGGCGCTAACCAGCTGCTGAGCATGCGCAATCAGGTTGCCATGGCTGACCATCACGCCTTTCGGGTCGCCCGTGGATCCGGAGCTGTACTGGAGGAAAGCCACGTCATTCGCGTCCGGGCTTACGGGACTGAAGCCTGGAACCTGGTCTTGTCCGTCCTGATCCACGTAATGCCAGCGCGGCGCAGTTGCCAAGTGCGCCTTCGCGGCCTCGCCAATTGACGCGGTACTGAGCACCAGCCGCGCATCGCAATCGCTAATCGCCGCATCCAGCCGGTCGATGCCGAAACGCTGCCGGGGCGCCGGGACCGGCACGGCGATGACCCCGGCATACAGGCAGGCCACAAACGCACAGACGAAATCGAGCCCGGGCCTGAACACCAGCAGCGCCCGGTCACCGCGCTGGCAATGAACAGCAATCTGCGCGGCAATCCCTAGCGCGCGGGCGCTCAAATCTGCGCAGGACAGGTCGAGCCGATCCGGCGAGTCGCTCCTTCCGCTGTAGCGCAGAAAACTGAATGCGACCTGCTCAGGATGCAGCTGAACGCGCTCGGCGACGATCTGCGCAATGCCCTGAAACTGCTGACCCGTATTACTCACGCTAAGCCCCTCGAATTCGAGATGCGCTCTCGCCGACCTACGCGCCGGCCGGAAGCAGCATCTGTAATGGTCTGTACTGTGCGTGGTCAGCCTCTGCGCGCAGAGGCTCTACCATCATTCGTTTGCTCAGGGGCAGGCGTGACTTCGACCGCGAACCGGCTGACATTCCGAATCGCGGAACTCCCCTGCAATCCAGAGAACTGGACTGATGTACCCCGGCGAAAGGATCTGCTGGAAACAGCAGCCCCCATGCTCGCCCCAATCAACATAGCCATCCCCACATCACTCAGCGGACCTGATTGCCCAGGTGCCGCTACGGGTGAAATGTACACTAATGCCACATAAATGTAACGAACCGTCTCTAATGTTGGCCGATGCCGGTGCTTTAACCCCTGATCCAAGGTCAGCGGGTCGAAAGATGGCTGTGAAACGCGCTACTGGCTGGCCGCAGGCCCGTGCGGTGGGCGGCCTACCGAGGTCGCCACCAGGGACCGGACCAAAAGCATCAACCTCGGACCGTGTCGATCAGAAACCCAAGCTCGGTGGCGTTGCGGCGTCGCTCGCTGGTACGACTGGCAGCGCACACCTTCAGCCACAGATCCAATTCCGCCATGTCCGAACCGCTGGCCTCTTGATATGCCGCACACAAGCGAGCCGCGACCGACTTCTGGCTCCACCGAACCAGCGTCGCGCGCAGCCAGTTGTGGTGCGCGGCGGGCATCCTCAGAACCAGCAGGGTGTGGGCGAGATCGGCGAGCGGATTGCCGCTGGAGGCATTGCGCCACCCGGTAGCAATCGGGCCCCCGTCCGCTGTCAGCACGATCTCGGAGCTTTGAAAATTTCCGTGGCATACCTGACTACCGTCAGGGAGCTGCTCCAACCACCTAAGTGCCTGTTGCCGCGAGCGTAAATCCAGCCGACCTGACTGCGAGATGCGACTGAACAGCAACTGCCGCTGCGACGGCAGTTCGGACCACCCTGGTGCCCGATGTAGCGCCGCCAACAGAGCGGCGCTGGCATGATGAATCCTCGCTGCGGCCCGTGGTTCAGCCTTCAGTTTCATGCTGGCGAGTACGCCCTGAGTACACAGGACGATTCCGAAGCTGCCATCTTCCAACCGCACCGGCTCAGCCTCCAACTCGACCGCCGGCAGGCCTGCTTGCCTTGCTTGCAGGCTGCGCCGAATCTCCCGCTGCAGTGTTTCCAGCGGCTTGTTGTAGACCCGTAGCAGTCGGTCCGCTCCGTATTGGTAGAGCCGGCTGCTGCCACGACGCAGGAGCGGCCCCAGGTCCTGCTCACGGACCAGGCGAGGCCGCACTCCACCGGCGGATCCAGATTCGGCCCTATAGGCCGGCTTGTTGCGCATGGCAGACAGTCTCCAGGTCGCGATCGCCGGTTGATTGCAGGCGTATCGCAGCAATGTGACATATATTGCGATAGTTGTATCGTATTGTAATTCTTCTGTCGTCTACTTGGCCAAAGCCATCCGTTTGGCGCCTGGCCAAGGCCTACAGCGACGACCAGCGCCAGCCATGGGACCGCATCTGCCGTGACTCACCTACAATCGATCTTGCTGGCCTTTGAAGGCCAGGCTCAGCAGGCCGGCGACAGCCTGGCGGTGACTGCCGGCGGTCGTCAGCTGAGCTATGCCGAAACGGATCGGGCCGCCAATCGGCTGGCCAACGCGCTGCGCCAGCGCGGTGTAGGCCGCACCGATACCGTGGCCATTGCGCTGCCGCGCGGCGCCGACTGGGCGGTGGCGATGCTGGCGGTGATGAAGGCTGGCGCCGCCTGGCTGCCGCTGGATCTGAGCTGGCCGGCGCAGCGCCTGGCCTGGGTTTGCGACGATGCTCAAGCCAAGCTGTTGATCGCCGAT
>JAUIFV010000193.1 GCA_030430155.1 Gammaproteobacteria bacterium | reverse complement strand
TCCGGTTGGTTTTACGATGATCGACGGTCAGGCCCATGCCACCGACTGGTGGGCGATCGTCTTCAATCCATCGTTCCCCTACCGACTGGTGCACATGCTGCTTGCCTCCGGGCTGACCTGCGCCTTCCTGCTGGCCGGGCTGTCGGCCTACCGGCTACTGCGCAAAGACGACCAGGCATCGGTGCTGGTCAGCCTGCGCACCGGGGTCATGCTGGCGGCGCTGCTGATTCCGATCCAAATCTTCGTCGGCGACCTGCACGGGTTGAACACGCTGGAGCATCAGCCGGCCAAGGTGGCGGCGATGGAGGGGACGTGGGAAACCGAGCGGGGCTCGGCGTGGCTGGTTTTTGCGCTGCCCAACGAAGAAACCCGCAGCAACGACTACGCCATCGGCATTCCCTACCTGGCCAGTCTGATCCTGACCCATGAATTGGATGGTGAAATCGTCGGCCTGAACGAGTTCGTCGGCGAACACCCCCCGGTGGCGCCGGTGTTCTGGGCGTTCCGGGTGATGATCGGGGTCGGCGTGCTGATGCTGCTGGCCAGTTGGTGGGGCGCCTGGCAACTGCGCCGGCAGGGGATTCCCGGCGTGTGGACGCTGCGTGCGCTGTTTGCGATGACTTTTTCGGGTTGGCTGGCCACGCTGGCCGGCTGGTATGTGAGCGAGATCGGCCGTCAGCCTTACCTGGTCTACGGATTGCTGCGCACCGCAGACGCCGCATCCGACGTGCCGGCGCCGATGATCGGGATCAGTCTGATCGCCTATCTGCTGCTCTATGTGCTGCTGCTGGTGGCCTTCATCACCGTGTTGCTGCATCTGGCGCGCAGCGCCGGATCAAACACGCCGGCGGTGTCCCAGCCGCCACTAGAAGCCGCCGCGGAGGTGCAGTGATGGACAGTAGCCTGCCGCTGATCTTCACCGCGCTGATGGGCTTGGCGATGCTCATCTACGTGGTGCTGGACGGGTTTGACCTGGGCGTGGGCATTTTGCTGCGCGGCGCCAGCGACCCCGACAAGGACATGATGATCGCCAGCATCGGACCGTTCTGGGATGCCAACGAAACCTGGCTGGTGCTCGGTGTGGGCCTGCTCTTGGTGGCCTTTCCGATGGCCCACGGAGTGATCCTGAGCTCGCTCTATCTGCCAGTCGCGGCGATGCTGATCGGGCTGATCCTGCGCGGGGTGGCCTTCGATTTTCGCGCCAAGGCGCAGGCGCAGCGCAAGCCGCTGTGGAACAGCGCCTTCTGGGCCGGCTCGGTGCTGGCCGCGTTTTCCCAGGGCTTCATGCTCGGCAGCTACATCCTTGGCTTCCGCTACGACCTGGTCGGACTGCTCTTCGCCAGCTTCATCGGCGTCGCGCTGTGCGCCGGCTATGCCCTGCTTGGCGCCGGCTGGCTACTGATGAAGGGCCGCGGCGAACTGGTGCAGCAGGCCGGCCGCTGGGGCTATCGTGCGCTGTGGTTGACCGGCTTCGGTATCGCCGCGGTGTCGCTGGTCACACCGGCGATCAGCACGCGCATCTTCGACAAGTGGTTCAGTCTGCCGCAGCTGTACTACCTGCTGCCGGTGCCCATACTCACTGCGCTGCTGTTCCTACTCGCCGAGCGCGCGCTGCGCCGCTTTGGCAACGGCGACGGCCGCCGCCCCTGGGTACCCTTCGCCGCCAGCGTCAGCATCTTCATCCTCGCCTTCGCCGGCCTGGCCTACAGCCTGTTCCCCTACCTGGTCATCGACCGCATCACCCTATGGGACGCCGCCGCCGCACCGGAGTCGCTGCTGATCATGCTGATCGGCACGGCCATCACGCTGCCGGTGATCTTGGGCTATACGGTTTATTCGTATTGGGTGTTTTGGGGAAGGAGTGAGGCATTGAGTTACTAGGGCACAGGGGTCAGAAAAGCTTAGGGCACAGGGCCCAGGGCATAGGGCCCAGGAGAGCGATGCTCCGCACGATGCATTCTGGGCCCTGGGCCCGCACTCGGCAGAGCTCAGGCCCCAGGAGAGCCAGGCGCCGTACGAGCGCTACAAGTCCGCGGCGCCCTCCACCCTGGGCCCTTTCTCCGCCCTCATCTAGCCGTCTGCTCTTCCAGCTGATCCTTAAACCGCACGATCTGATCCGGCACGCGCTCGACCCGGCCTTCCAGCACCATGCGGGTGGTGGCGTCGCCGTAGACGCGTTCGTTGGCGCGGTCGTCGATGGTCAGGGCGCTGCCGTCCAGGGCGACGCCGGCGAACAAACCGCGGGAGCGGGAGTAGGAGATGATTTCGGCTTTCAGCGCCGCATCGGTGGCCGCGGAGGCTTGACGGCCCACCGGGCCGGCGGCGACGGAAGCGTCTGCGCCGAGGGTGAATTTGCCGTGGATCAGGTTGTCCACGCCGCGCTGGGTGCGGAAGACCAAGATCACGTCAGAGGACTGCACGCCAGCCTGGAAACCCACTGAGCCGCCGGTCATGGTGATGTAGCTGGGATTGGACCAGGTGCCATCGGCGCTGCGCACCGAGACCAGACCCTTGCCGCGTCGGCCGCCAACCACGAATCCGGCCTTGACCACTTCGGGGATCACCGCGATGGCGTAGCAGCGATCCAGCAGCCAGTGCGGGATCTCCGAATCCGGAGTGCCCTGCACCTCGGTGAGCACCGCGATGGCGTTCTCCGCACGCGCCAATTCCTTGCTTTGGGCGAACGCGACGGCGGAGCAGCTAAGCAGCAACAACAACACGCAGGCGTGACCAAACCGAGCGACGAGCATCAGGCTGTACTCCTTAGGACGTTGTGATCGTGACGATGAGAAGGACCATAGCGGCCCCAAGGATAAAACAGGCTGAACGGATCCGGGGGCAGGAATCGCTAGCTGTGACCTTTCAGTAGGTTGTTCATCCGAGCTGCGTCCCCAAGCTGTCGTGCGGCACGCGGACCGGAAGACCGCATAGGCGTGTGAGCCGCGAAGCGGCGGGACACTACGTCAAGTGGGCTGGAGGGAGCACGCCGCGCCACCTCTAATTGGAGCGGGCGGCGGCCGCAGTAGGATAGGAATGAGAAATGCGGGCTAGGGTCGACGACCGAGCAGCACGGTGCCCAAGCCGGCGATCAACAGCATCAGCAGGCCCAGCGCACCGCGACCATCAACCGGCACTTCCACTGCTGGTGCACCGTTGCCGTCTGGACAGGTCGTGGGCGCAATGGCCAGCGCCTCTATCTCGATCAAATCATCGCCCTGCACCAGCGTCGGTGCGCTGGCAACGCCGGTGTCGACGTTGATCTGGACGATCTCGCTGACCCGTTCGATCTGCGGCTGTCCGGCCGGCGGCGGATTGAAATCCAGCACCGCCCACAAATTGCCGTCGGCGTCGAAGTCCAGGCCGGCGTCGTAAAAGGTGTAACCAAGCTGCAGACGACCGATCAGCGTCGCTTGCCCGGTGTCGGTATCGACGCTGTACAGGCCTTCGTCGGCACCCACGCCGATGCCGAAGAGTTCGTCGCCGTAGGCGGCCAATCCCGACAGCTTGGCGCCAGTGGAGCCAATCAGCGAGGTGCTGCCGTCGCCCTGGTTTACCCGCCACAGCTTGCCGACGCTGTCCGAACTCAAGTAGAGATCACCGGTACAGGTGAAGGCCAGGCCGAAATCGAGCTGGTTGAGGTTGCCGCCGGTGCCCTGATTCTGCAGGCCCAAACCGTAGATACCGCTGAGCGCAGCCGCTCGGCCGCTGCCGATGTTGACCTGCATCAGGGTTTCGGTGGTGTCGGACACGGCGAACAGCATGCCCTTGCTGTCGAAGGCCATGCCCTCGACATCGAGAAAGGGGGTGTTGCTGATGCTGCCGAATTCGCCGACCGGGAACAGTTGACCGGTGGCCAGATCCAATCGCGCCAGCTTGTCGTCCAGGGCGGTGTAGGCAATGGGCTCGGCGACCGCAGCGCCGCTGCAAAGTGCCGCTACTGCAACGCAAGACACAACAAAGCGAACCCGATTACTCGCGTTCGCTGAGTGGCTCTCGACTGACCGCTGGCGGCCATCGAGGGATAGAATTTCCAGCGCTACAGGCACGTCACTTGGCCCTTGTTATGCTTTGATCTCTGTAAGGATCTGGGCGCAAGGTTACGAGTCTAGCAGTGGCGCCTGTGGAATCAAAGCGTTATCGGTGCTCTTAGCGGCACTGATTGGCAGTTTTTGCACGTGAGGGAACATGAGCCTGGCAATCAGCTACGACCACGCGCGCGCCCAACCCAGCGCGCTGTTGCTGGTCAACTTGGGAACACCCGCAGAACCCACCACCGGCGCCGTGCGGCGCTATCTGGCCCAGTTCCTGTCAGATCGTCGGGTCATTGACCTGCCGCGTTGGATGTGGTGGCCGATATTGCACCTGATCATCCTGCGCTTCCGTCCGGCCCGATCGGCCCGCGCCTACCGCAAGGTTTGGACCGAAGAGGGTTCGCCGCTGCTGCTGCACACCCGCGCGCTGAGTGAGGCAGTGGCGGTGGCGCTGCGTGCCCGCGGTTGGGATCAACTGCAGGTGGCTTTCGCGATGACCTACGGCGAACCATCGATACCCGGGGTGCTGCAGCGCTTGCGTGACAGCGGCGTGCGCCGGGTGGCGGTGCTGCCGATGTACCCGCAGTATTCAGCGACCACCACCGCTGCGGTGAACGATCAAATCATGGACGCGGCGCGGCTATGGACCTTCGCCCCGGCGCTGCGCCTGCTCGACGCCTACCACGACCATCCGGCCTGGCTGGACGCCGTTGCCGCCAGCATTGAGCGGCATTGGGATCAGCGCGGACGAGCCGACCGGCTGCTGTTCTCCTTCCACGGCATCCCGCGGCGCTACTTCCACCAAGGCGATCCTTATCACTGCCAATGCATGGCTAGCGCGCGGCGCATCGCCGAACGCCTGGGACTACAGCGTGAGGACTATGAGGTCGCCTTTCAGTCCCGCGTCGGTCGCGAAGAATGGCTGCGACCGTACACCGACGAGACCCTGCAGCAGTGGGGTAAGGACGGGCTGCAGCGGGTGCAGGTGGTGTGTCCAGGCTTTGCCGTGGACTGCCTGGAGACGCTGGAGGAAATCGCCATGGAGAATGCCGAGCTGTTCAAGGAATCCGGCGGTCGCGATCTGGAATACATACCGGCTTTGAACGCCGATCCGGCCCATGCGGAGGCCATGGCGTCGATCGCAGAAGGCCTGCTGGCGGGTTGGAAAGACCTGGATCCGGATGCTGAGGCCCTGGCCAGACGCGCCCAGCGCGCGGCCGAGTTGAAGCAAACTTCAGCCAACGCGCCGCAATCATGAGCCTGCAGCCATGGACGCACGAGGTCGCGGGCCGACAGTGGGCGGGCCTGAGCAGCGGTGACGGCCCACCGCTGTTGGCGCTGCACGGCTGGCTGGACAATGCCGGGAGCTTCGTACGGCTGGCACCGCTGCTGCCGCAGCGCAGCTGGCGAATGGTCGATATGCCCGGCCACGGGCTGAGCTTTCATCGATCGCAAGGCGCCTGGTACCACTTCATCGACAACGTCTCCGATCTGCTTGCTCTGGTCGATAGCTGGGGCTGGGAGGAGTTCGATCTGGTCGGGCATTCGATGGGCGGCGGCGTCGCCACCCTGCTCGCCGCGGCGGCGCCGCAGCGGATCCGCACGCTGACCCTGATCGAAGCGATCGGGCCGCTTGCGCGGCAGGACGACTCTGAGGTGGTCAATGACATGCAGAAGGGCATGGCTGATCGGCTGCGGGCGGCGAGCAAACAGACCCGAGTGCACACGGATAGAGAGAGCATGCGCGTCGCGCGCAGCCAGGCCATGGGCGGGCTGTCGCTGCGCGCCACCGACGACCTGCTGGAGCGCGGACTTAAGCAGGTTGAGGGCGGCTACACCTGGAGCAGCGACCCCAGATTGACCCTGCACACGCCGCTGCGTGCGGCGGAAACCCAGATCCTGGCGCTGCTGCGGGCGATCACCTGCCCCAAGCTGCTGATCCTGGCCGATCCGGCGACCAGCTATCTGGACGGCCCCCTGGCCCAGGCCCGCATCGAGGCCCTGCAGCCCATCGAGGTACTGCGCCTGCCCGGCACCCATCATCTGCATCTGGAGGACGCCGCACCGCTGGCACCGGCGATTGCCGAGTTGCTGGAACGCGGCGATGAACCTGAAGGTGCCGCGCCTTGAACCACGTTCTGGTGACCGGCGGCGGCGGCTTCGTCGGCGGCGCGCTGTGTCGCGCGCTGCGCGAGCAGGGCCATCAGGTCCGGGCGCTGCAGCGCAGCGCGGTGCCACAGCTGGCCGATATTGGCGTTGATTGCGTCAGCGCCGATCTCGCCGACAAGGACGCCGTGGTGGCCGCTTGTGCCGGCATGGACGCGGTGTTTCACGTCGCTGCCAAGGCCGGCGCCTGGGGCGACTACGCCGATTATCACCGAGCCAACGTCACGGGCACCGAAAACGTGCTGGCCGGCTGCGCGCAAGCCGGGGTAAAGGAACTGGTCTACACGTCGACGCCGAGCGTGGTTCACAGCGGAGACGATCTGGCCGGCGTGGATGAGAGCACGCCCTACGCCGAGCACTTCCTGACCGCCTATCCGCAGACCAAGACCATTGCCGAGAAGGCCGTACTGGCCGCCAATAGTGCAACGCTACGCTGTGTCGCGCTGCGCCCGCATCTGGTATGGGGGCCGGGCGACAACCATCTGCTGCCGCGGCTGGTGCAGCGCGCGCAGGCCGGCAAGCTGGCCTTCATCGGCGCGGCCGACAAGCTCATCGACGTAACCTACATCGATAACGCCG
This sequence comes from Gammaproteobacteria bacterium, assembly GCA_030430155.1. GTDB lineage: Bacteria > Pseudomonadota > Gammaproteobacteria > Xanthomonadales > SZUA-5 > SZUA-5. The sequence continues at coordinate 2,052 of JAUIFV010000193.1, read as the reverse complement.
TGGACGCGCACCTGCTGGCCTGGCAGGAGTTGCAGGGCCAGGGACGCTGTGCCGGCAAGGCCTATTTCATCTCCGACGGACAGCCCATCGCGATGAAGACGATGATCAATCGCATGCTGGGCGCTGCAGGCATACCCGCCGTCGACCGCCATGTGCCGCTGGCGCTGGCCAGGATGCTGGCGCCGCTGGTCGAAACGCTGTGGCGGACACTGCGCCTGAGTGGTGAGCCGATGCTGACCCGTTTCGTGGTCGATCAGTTCGCCACCGCGCACTGGTACGACATCAGCGCCGCCCAGCGCGACTTCGGCTACGTGCCCAAGGTGACACTTGAGCACGGTATGGAGCGGCTGCGGGCGGCCTTGGCCTGCCCGGACTAGGGAATTCCCAGGCTGCGGCCAAACAGACCAAGAATGCCGATGACGATCAAATAGACAGCCACAACGATGTTCAGCAGCTTCGGTCTGATCAGAATGAGGATGCCAGCGATCAGCGCAATCAGCGGGGCGAGGCTCAGGTGCAGGGTCATGGTGTTACTCCGATAGCGGTTGTCGTTGGCTTAGCTGCGGCGCACAGCGAGTAGCAGGACGCCGGCCAGAAGCGTACCGCCGCCCAGCCAAACCGGGATGTTGACGGTCTTGTTCTCCTTCACCGACAACTCAATCGGCCCCAGGTCGGCTTGGTGGGTCTCCTGGCTGTAGGTAAATCCGCCGTAGCCCAGTCCGAACACGCCGGCGACGATCAAGGCGATGGCAATCATACGAGTGGCGTTCATCTTCTGGTCCTCATTTGGTCGGTCGTTGTCTGCGAAAGTCGGCTTAGGCCGTGTTCTGCGCAGGTCGACGAAGACGTTGCACGCGGCGTGCCAGCGCACGCGAGACGGTCACTCTCAATAAATTCAATAACTTGAATGACAGCAGCCGTCGCGCCGCAATGAGGGTCCAGCGGCGCTCGTGCGAAATGCACGGACCGACTCGGCAATGCTGCAAGCTCCGCGGTGGCCGCATTCACCCGATCCCTGCAATCGCCTAGGCAGGCTAAACTTCGATCATCTCTCCCACAGTCGCGCCGCATGGCTCACACCGAACAAGCCGCAACACCGCTGCCGCTACGCGCCCTGGAGGCGGCGCTGGCCAAGGCCGTGGAGCTCGACCCGGCCACCGCCAAGCGCCTGGGCTCGCTGGAAGGCCGCCGCGTGTCCGTCACCCTCAGCCCGCCAGGACTGCAGCTGGCGATGCGCGTCGACGCCGGGCAGCTGCGGCTGAGCATCCCCGCCGAAAACAGCGAACCGGCCGATCTGGCGGTGAGCATGCCGCCTACCGCGATCCTGGCCCAGCTGGCCCGTGCCGCATCAGGCCAGAGCAGCGCGGCCAAGGGCGTGCAGGTCTCCGGCGACGCCGAGCTGGCGCGCGCGGTGTTCGAGCTGGCCAGAGCCTATCAACCCGATGCCGCCGAACTGCTGACACCGCTGTTCGGCGATGTGCTCGGCGAACAGATCGCGCAGGGCTTGGCCGGTGCCGTCCGCTTTGCCAAGCGCAGCGCCGAGCATCTGGCGCGCAACACTCGCGAGTATTTGCGCGAGGAAAGCCGCGATTTGATCGCACCGGAGGAGATGAATCAGTGGATCGGCGAGATCGATGATCTGCGTGACGACGTGGCCCGCGCCGAGGCGCGTATCGCGCGGCTGCGCCAGTCGCGATGATGAAGAGCCTGCGTTCGGCGCTGCGCCTGGTCGGGATCGTCCGGGTATTGATCCGCCATCGGCTGGACGACTTGCTGCCGCCGGGTTTTCCGCTGGTCGGTGTGCTGCGGGTGCTGGTGCGGCGCAAGTCGGAGCTGTCCAGCGTCCCGCGCGGCGGCCGGCTGCGTCAGGCGCTGGAGGAGCTGGGCCCGCTGTTTGTGAAGTTCGGCCAGATCCTCTCCACCCGGCGCGATCTGCTTCCGGCCGACATCGCCGATGATCTGGCCCTGCTGCAGGACCGCGTTGCCCCCTTCCCGGGCGATCAGGCCAAGGCGCGCATTGAGGAGGCGCTGGGCAAGCCGGTGGAAGAGCTC
>JAUIFV010000192.1 GCA_030430155.1 Gammaproteobacteria bacterium | reverse complement strand
GTGGTGTCCGAGATGCAGAATCCGCATGTGCAGTTCTATGGCGACGTGGCGATCCTCAGCTACAACTACGCCGGCATGAGTCGTGACAAGGAAGGCAAGACCACTCCGACCCTTGCCAAGAGCACCCGCGTCTACGCCAAACAGGACGGCAAGTGGATGCTGGTGCATGCCAACTTCGCGCCGGTGGTGGTGCCGGAGTAGAACTTTCGATGGCGCCTGCTGTAGAGCAGGCGCCGTTTATAGGGAGCCAGACGAACCAACGTTCAGCTTTTTCGGGTTGCGGTCAAAAACCGCTTCGCATCCTTCAGCATCAGAATCAGCTGTCGCTCGTTCCCTGGTGTAGCCTCGAATCCGAAGCGGCGGTAGAAGGCCTCGGCATCAGCGTCGATGGCGCGGGTGAGCAATGCACGAATTCCGGCGTGTTCGGCGACGGCCGCTGCGCGTCGGATGGCGTCCTGCAGCAGACTCCGTCCCACGCCACGACCCTGGTAGTCCTGATCGACAGCCATTCGCGCCAGGATGATGAGTGGGATGGGATATCGCCCCATGCCGCGGCGGACGCGCTCTGGTGCTTCGATAGTGTCGATCTGGCCAACCGTGAGGCTGAAGTAGCCGGCCAACCGATCTCCGTCGCAAACCACGAATGTCTTGGCTGATCCACTGCCTTCGGCCTGCCTGGCGTGGCGTTGTAGCCACTGATCGAGATTGGGATTGCCGCAGCGGAAGTTGTCCACACCGTGATTGGAGTCGAGCGCCCGGGGCGCCGATAGCGTCACTCGTCGTCCCAAACCGGTGGGCGGGAGAACAGCTCGGCCAAGCCGGGATTGTCCGACTCGGGCCTGTCGAGCATGTCCAGTAAGGCCTGGTACTGACCGCCGGAAACCAGGAAAAGGCGCTGATCGAGCAGCGTCTGCTCGGCCGCCTGATAGGCCGCATCAAGAATGAATTCAGTCAAGGACTTGTGAGTGACCTCGGCCGCGCGACGCAGCACCGCCTCCTGTGCTGGCGTTGCGCGCAGCCCGAGGCGAGCGCTTCGAGTCGATGAGGTAGTCATGGTCTCTTCCGGAACGTACAACAGACACTACGTTAGTACAAATGACGTACATTCTGAAGCGGTGCGGCCATGCTTATGCTCCTGGAGGCCTTGTTCGAAGACCTCAGGCCACGCCAGCAACTCGGGAACGCCGCCGAAACCATCCCGCAACCGAGTATCGGTCTCGATGGGTGAGGCGCACCTCGTGCGGAAACTCTTCGCTTAGGAACAGCACCAGCGTGCCGAATCGCGGCGGGATGGCGATGCCGTGCGTATCGGATTCGTGCCGATAGAGCACCAACTCGCCGCCGTCGCCTTCGTTCCAGTCCGGATTGAGATAGGTCACCAGCGACAGGATGCGCTCGGACTGGCCGACGAAGGCATCGCTGTGGCGTTGGTAGAAGGCGTTGGCCGGATAGTGCGCCAGGTGGCTCTCGAAGGAATACAAGCCGAGAAACAGCTCGCGGTTCAGCGTGGATTGAAGATTTGCGATCCAGCTCAACCACTGTCGACCGACGTTGCTTTCCTCGCTGAGCCAGCTGATCTCATCGGAACGGATCAGCGGGTCGTGCAGCAGGGTCGAATGCCGGCCGATGCGTGCCGCGCTGAAGGCGATCGGGTCGATGCTGAGCGAGTGCTTGAGCAGACTCTGAGCGAGTTCGGTCGGCAATCCGTCCGGGATGACGCTGTGCCCGTGGGTACGCAGATCGTTGGCGATACGGCCGAAAAGCGGCTCGTCCGGATCAGCGAGAAGCGGGTGCTCAGCGAGCTCAGCGCATGGCTGCAAGCCATCTCTGGAGGTCAGTTGCATCGATTGGCCCTCGGCGCTTTGAGGGCGCTTTCAATGCTGCATAGCTTGCGCTTTAACTGGTGCTGACGCGAGAGCTTTTTGCGCGACGGTGTGAATCTGTTGAGCAGCCGTTCAGCACGCCCAGCCGATTGCAATGTCGACTGGGAGTGCCGCGTCGGCGCCTATCGCGAGGCGGTCGAGCGTTGCGCCTGCGCTGCCGCCATTCTGGCGGCATATGGCGCAGCGATCGCCTCGAAATGCTCCGGCAGATGCGCGCGGTGAATGCGGTCGATCGCCACCGCCTTGTCGTCGATGGATTGGTAGTAGTCTTCGCAGATGGCCATGCCCACACCGTAGCCGACCTGCATTGGCCATTCCGGTCGCGAAGCGGCTCGTGGGCCGAACCAACCTGATCCCGAATCCTGGGGGCGATGCATGACCTGCGAGAACTCCGCCCACAGCGCCGCCTCATTGGCCTGCACATAGGCCCGCCGTTCGGCAAAGCTCCAGCCGCTGGCGCGCCAGGTCAGGAAGTCCGCGCAGCCCTCGCGCAGGGCGAAGGCCAGGTTGCTGCCACGCGCGGGGTCGGTGTAGATCGAGCGGTAGTTGTCCAGGCCCTGCAGCTGCATCTGAAAGACGTGACTCATCTCATGCACCGCGACATAGGGAATGTCGGACCGCTCAAGACCGACCGGTCCGTTTGGAAACTCGGACATATCGACTTCCGCAGACATCGCCATCATTTCCACCGCCACACCGATGGCCGGACGCATGCCGTTTTCGGTTGGCACCAGTCCGGGATTGCCGCCCGCGGTCAGGTTGCCGACCAGGAAGTACAGGGGCACCTGCCTGACCCCTGGCGGGGCATTGCTTTGCAGCTGATCCAATGCTGCGCGCAATTCCGGCTCGCGTGCCTCTAGCGCCGGCCGCATGCCGGCGACGTGGCGATAGAACTTCGGATAACGTGCGTATTTGGCGGCCAGGCTCTCGGCAGTCAGGCCGAATCGTTGGACGAAGATCTGTGCGCCCGGCGAACTGGCAGCCAGATAATCCGCCATCGCCTGTTCGGGAGCGGTACCAGCGTCGATAGCGGTGATCGCGCCGGCGAAGGCGTCGAGGTCGTCGTAGACGATCGGCGCGTGATCGCCAGCCGTCGCGGCAGTCAGGCTGAACCAGCTCAGGCACGCGGTGGCGATCAGTGCCCGCAAGCGGGGCCGGATCGGAGAGGTGACGTTCATTTGGGACTCCTATCAGGATTGATAACTCGGGCTTCTGGCCATTCTTCGTGAACTCCAGGCGATGCTGGCGATCAGCGGCAGGCACAGCAGCGCGCCGATCAGCAGTACTGCCAGCAATCCGGGGATGTGCAGGTATTCGCCCAGCTCAATCCGGTAGTCGGCCGGTGCCTGTAGTCCGTTAAGCAGCTCGGGCAGGCCGACCGTCAGCAGCATCAGGCAGCCGTACAGGGCGATGAAGGCCATCGACGACCCGGCGCGATTGCGCAATGCCAGGCATGCGCTGATCAACGCGCCGGCGACGATGCTGCCGGACACCAGCGTCACCAGAATGCCGGGGCTGACCGCGTAGACCCCGAACTGGTAACCGGCGTAGTCCGGGTCCAGCACGCCTCGAAACGGCGCCAGATTGGGTAACACCCAGAAGAAGTTCGCCGCAGCGACGCCCATTGCGGTCCAGGACCAGCGCCGCCGGGCCACGAAGGGGCTGAGTATGAGCAAGTAGGCGCTTCCCGCAGCCGCGGAAACATAGAGCCAGTTCACGTCCATATCGGTGGTTCCTCGCCGTGGTGGCAATCGACGCTAGCAGCGGTGCTGGCCTGCTGCGGAGTCGCTGCGTGGCTCTGGGATGGACGCTGCTCACGAGGGATCAATGTCCCAACGGGTTGACCTGGCGTGCCTGGTGGCAGGGATGAAATCGCCCAATGAGGGACGAATGAACTGCGCCGAATCAGCGCTGGCGCGAGGCCGACCGCGCTACCATGAGCTCAGCACGCTCCCGACGCAGAGACCGGCAGCATTGAGTACAGACCCTTCAGCGGCTGCGGACGATTACCTCGCCCACTATTTCGATCTGATCCCCTATCGCTGGCTCTATGTGCTCTCGGTAGGCGGCTTTCTGTCGCTGTTTCTGATCGTGTTTCAGCCCTTCGGGGTGAGCAACTATCAGCGCGATTTCCAAGTCAGCCTGAGCTTCGTGCTCAGCGTACACTCAACAAGCAACGTGTGCCCGAAATGGCTCGTTATGTCTTGAAAAACCCAACCAGCCATTTCGTGCTCCGACCCTGGCTGTTTCCAGCCCCCACCGGGCGACTGATCGTGGCTTGGCTGCTGTGGGATCTGCTGCTGGTCGGGTCAACGGCATTTCTCTACTACAACTACAGGGGTGACTGGCACGATTTCAGCTGGCGCAGCTATGTGGGCTTCCTCCCCGACGTCGCCCTGGTGGTGATCTTCCCGATCGCCGGGTTCCTGTTCTACATTCGGCACCAGTGGCTGGCCAGCCGCTACATCGACCTGACCACCGCTCAGGTGCAGGCGCCGTCCACCGAGTTGCTGCATTTCAGCTCGGAGAACGACAAGGAGGTGGTGACCGTGGCCCGCGGTGATCTGCTTTATCTGGAATCGCAGGACAACTACATGGATGTGGTCTATCTGCACGATGAGGAGCGCCGCAGTCAGCTGATCCGCTCCAGCCTCAAACGCATCGAAGCGATGAACATCCCCAGGCTGATCCGCTGCCACCGCTCCTTCATGGTCAACCTCGACCAGGTCCGCAACTGCCACGGCAATCGGCATGGATTGAAGCTGCAGCTGCCGGGTGCTGATCGCCCGGTTCCGGTATCCCGTCGCTATGTGGAGGCGGTCTTGTCTGAGCTGGGTCATGAAGGGGTGCAAGAGTCCGGTGTGGTCTAGCTTCCCGCGGCGATTGAGCTCGGGACAGACGCATGTCCTACACTCAAGCTCTCCAAGTTGGAACACGCTGTGACGGCGGCCCCGGATGGCGACGCCGCTGCGCTTGCTGCCGCAGCAGAGGAGGTGCTGAGTTCAGCTTCGGAGCTGGACGGCAGGCTGCACTTGTCAGGCCTCCGGGACGAGTATCGAAGCCGGATTGAATGCGGCATCGCCCTGGCCACCAAGGCGCTGCAGCGCGCCGGTGACGAGCACGGGCGGACCAGGATTCGACAGCGATTGGTCGCTGCCCATGCTGCGCGAGCCGAGGATGCCCGCTATGGGGCAGGGCAGCTGTCCAGAAGCGCGCAGCGCGCGCCGACGCGGGAAGATTGTGAGGACGGTTGGGCGAAGGTGCGAAGCATCGTCCAAAACGCCAGGGCTTCGGCCACCGAGGCCCGACGGCACGCCGAGATCCTGGCCGACCATCGGTCACGCAATCTCGCCGCTCGGGCTGAGCGCGCGGCGGTCTTCGCGCAACGGATCCTGGAGCAAAGAAACCCGGCCTATACCTTCTTCACCGATCCAGGCTTTTCATTCGGCGAGGGGTGGTATCTGGCCGCAGCGTCGCTGCTTGCCGGCGTCCTGATCCAGATCAGGGCCGGCACCGCTCAGGAGATGCAGGCGAGGCGTTTTCTCGATGCCGCGGGGCTAAGCGGACGCCTGGTCCCGTATCGTTCGCGCCCGGCAAACCCCAAGCACCTGACCGACATCATCGCCAGGTCATTTCGCGCCGATCCCGGTGCCGCTCAACGATTGCTGAGAGCCGCGATGCTTGGAAGCGACGCGCGACCGTCGGCTTTGGTGGACTGGGTGGCACGGCGAGTTGGTCATGATTCGCGGAGCAAAGTTCTGCTTTGGGTGCGCATTGGCGATCACGATGCGCACCGCAACACCGATTTCGAGGAACTGCAGCAGATCGCACGCCTGGTCCGCAGCGCTGGGCTCGCACCCGTTTACTTTGGTGACGCCATCGAATCCTGGGTGGACATCGATGGCGGGATAGACCTCACGCTGTGCTGGAAAGAGCCCATATTCCAAGGCGCCGGCATGCGTAGAGCCCAGCTGCGGCTGTTCGAGGAGCTTCGTCACAGTCACGGGTTGATCGGTCAGATTGGTGTCACCACCGCGGGCATGGACGGACCGGCGCTGTTGGGATTGCCGACCGCGTACCTCACGGCGCAGCCGAACGTGCGTTTGGGTAAGTGGGTAGGAGCTGTACCCGGGTATCAGGAGGTAGTGCGCGAGTCGGGGTACATGCATACGCTGGCCGCAATTGTCGATTATTGGTCCAGTTAGCAGACCCTCAGCTTCCCCCGGCAAACCACTGTGCGGAGTGCTCAAACAGCCGCCGCAGGGTACCCGGCTGTTGCAACCGCTGCAGCCACCATTGCAATGCCCTGCCATCTTCCTGCGGCCGCCAGGCCAGGAAGAATTGCTCGTCGGCGCGGTGTTGTTCGACTTGCTTCTCGACCAGACGTCCGGCCTCGATGGCGGGACGGGCATAGGGCTCGGGAAGGAAGCCGAAGCCGTGGCCGGCGATTTGAAAGGCGTACTTGCTGAAGATGTCGGGCACGGTGAGGGTGTCCTGACCGAAGATCAGGCCGACGGTGCGCGGAGAGGTGCGGCGCGCGGAGTCGCCGACGGCGATGGCGCGATGTTCACGCAGGTCGGCGGAGGTAAGCGGGCGGTCGATGCGGGCCAGCGGGTGGTGGCTGGCGACGGTGAAGACGAAGGGCAGGGTGCCCATCGCTTCGGCCACATAGCCGCCACCGGAAGGGCCTTCGCCGGCGGCGGCGACCAGCAGGTCGACGCGTCTGTCCAGCAGCGCTTCCCACATCCCGGACATCACCTCCTGGGTGACTCGCAGGCGCGTGTCGCCGCCGACGTCATAGAAGTCGGCAATGGGCCCGGCAAGCGCTGAAGGCGCCAGCAGCGATTCCAGGGCGATGCACAGCTGGGTTTCCCAGCCGGTGGCCACGCGCTTCACCCGCTGCTCCAGATCCTGTGCGGCGCGCAGCAGATGACGGCCTTCGCTGAGCAGCTCGGCGCCGGCGGCGGTGAGGCTGAGCTTCGGTCCAGCGCGGTCATACAGGCGTACGCCCAAATCCTCCTCCAGCTTGGCCACCGCGTAGGACAGCGTGGATGGCACCCGGTGGATCTCCGCGGCGGCGCCGGCGATGGAGCCGCGGCGGTCGATAGCGTCCAGGAGTTGCAGTCCGTCGAGGGTGATACGCATGTTCGAGAATATCGATGATAGATCGAGAAATTATCCGCTTTTCTTCGTCGTAGTTGAAGGTCATAGTGATCTCAAGGTCGAAATACGGCGGTTGCAGCGAGCGGATCGACCGATTCAATCATCGACATGATTCACGAATAGGAGAAGGAAATGAACGTTGTACTCTTTGGCGCGACCGGCAAATCCGGCAGTCGAATCCTCAACGAGCTGGCCGAACGCGGTCATCAGGTGACCGCGGTGGCCCGTGACCCGAGCAAGCTGGCGGGCAGCGCGGCGGTGAAGGTGGTGCAGGATGATCTGCGGGACCCGCGGCACACGGCCGAGGTGATGCGCGGCGCCGATGCGGTGATCAGCGCCTATGCGCCTCCGGCCGATGACACCGACGCCCTGATCGGAGTCACCGAGCGGCAGCTGCAGGCGCTGGCCCTGGCCGGGGTGAAGCGGTTGCTGGTGGTTGGTGGCGCCGGCGGTCTGGAGGTCGCCCCTGGGGTGTCGCTGATCGAATCCGGGCATCTGCCGCAAGAATGGATGCCGATCGCCACTTCGCACGTGAAAGCGCTGGCGGTGCTACGGCAGTCCGAAGGCATCGACTGGACCTACCTGGCGCCGGCGGCCTACTTCGAGCCAGGCACGCGTACTGGCAAGTTCCGCACCGGCAGCGATGAGCTGATCAGCGGCGAGGGCGGGGAAAGTCGGATCTCGATGGAGGACTATGCGATCGCGATGGTGGATGAGTTGGAGAGCGGTGCGCATCTGCGGCAGCGGGTCTCGGTTGGGTACTAACCCGGATATTTCATGAGTCTTATACTGCGGCCGCCGGAGAGCCGCCGTGGCGCGATCTGCTCCCTGCGATCGACTCGACGTACTGTTCAAGTACGCCTTCATCGATCTCCAGTCCGCGGACCGCACCACAGCAGCTCTCCGACGCCTCGCTACGAACACTCATCAAATATGCGGGCTAATGGCGCAAAAAGGCCGGCCGGCGCAATGCCGGCCGGCGGCGGCGAGGTCGGATCTGTCGTGCACGCTCCACTTTGCACTATCTACGAAAGCGGTCTCGGCCTGGGTGAATGGGCGAGGCCGACCGGCGTGAGCGGGCATTCGTAGGGTGCGCAAAGCGGAGCGTGCGCGCCTTTGGCCGTCGGCGTCGCAACAGCTCTCAAGTCAGCCAGCCCACCCCAAGGATCACGCTGGCACAAAGCACGCCCTCACCCAGCAACACCGCCGGCAGGTAGCGCTTCAAGGGCATCTTCGAGGAGGCGGCAACGTAACAGCCCAGGTCGCTGGGCAGGAAAGGGGTCATGCACCACAGGCACAGCGCGGGGCTGCCGTTGCCGGAAAGCCAGCGCTGCGCCCGGTAGCCACCGGGCACCCTGTTCCAGCCGTGCTGCAGCCCCAGCCATTGCGCATTGCCGCGGATCAGCAGTGCCGAAAACAGGACGCCAGCCAGGGCCAGCAGCCAGACCCAGCCGGGGTGCTCCGGAAACAACATCGCGCTGGCCACGACCATCGGCAGGCTGGGGATCATCAGCACGGCGGCCAGGCACTGCAGAGCGAGCAGCGTTGCCCAGAGCAGCGGTCCTGGGTTGGTGATCCAAGCGCTCCAGCGCGTGGGATCCAACAGTTCGGGCTGCAGCCAGCCGAGCAGCGCTGCGGCGACGGCCAGGCTCAGCCAGATCGCGGTGCGCCGGCGGTGTGGGGTGTTGGTGATTGCGGGGTTCATCGGCTGGTCCGGTCTGGTGATGCCCGCAGATTGCCGGGCGAACTTCAAACCAGAATCAAATCGGCTCTAGGGGGGCCCTAGCGCAACCTCCAACCAGCCCGCATGGTGGCTGAATCGCAGCTGCAGCCCGTGCTTGG
>JAUIFV010000191.1 GCA_030430155.1 Gammaproteobacteria bacterium | reverse complement strand
GGACATTGCAGATCCGCGACCGCTTTTTGCAGCAGCTCACGATAGCCCTTGGCCAGCGCGTGCAGCCCGGCCTGATCGACGAACCCGGGTTTGGCCTCCCATTCGATAAGCGCCGATCCACCCTGCAAACGCACGCTTAGACTCAGATCGAACTTGGCGTGCGGGTTGGCGTGGGCGATCGCAAGCACACCTTCCTGGTCTGTCAGCAGTGGACTGCGCTCTTCGTTCTCCAGCGCAAACAGGACGTTGAACAGCGGCGAAGCGCGCTCATCACGAGCGCCTCCAAGCTCCGCCACCACCCACTCAAAAGGCACCTCGCGGTGGGCGTAGGCGGACACCACGGTGGTCCTGACCCGCTCTATCACCTCGGCCAGGCTCTGCGCTGATTGCAGCTGCGTGCGCAGTGCCAGGGTGTTGATGAAGTAGCCAAGGCTGGATTCGAAGCGTTGATCCGAGCGCGTGGAGATCGGGGCGCCTACGACCAGGTCGGTTTGCCCGCTGGCGCGGGCGAGTAGCAGCTTGTACAAGCCCAAACAGAGCACAAATAAAGTGGTTCGCTGCTTGGCGGCCAGCGCCACCAACGCATCGGTCTCGGCGTGGTCAAGCTGCTCGCGGTATACGATGGGCCGGTGAATGCGGACATCGGCAGCAAGCCGCCCACCGGGCAGCTGTACACGGTCCGGCGCGCCGGCCAGATGCTTGCACCAATGACGCAGACCGAGGGCGTATTCGGGCTGCTGCAGACGCTTGGCCTCCCACGCCGCATAGTCACCGAACTGCGCCGCCGGCGGCAGCTGAGGGGGATCTGCGCGACCAATGCGGTACTGATAGTGGAGCGCCAGCTCCCTGCTGAACAGGCGCAGCGACCAGGCGTCGGTGGCGATGTGATGCCAGTTGATCAGGATCTGATGTCGATCATCGCTCAACCGCAGCACCGCTACGCGCAGCGGAAAGGAGTTCTCCAGATCGAAGGGCGTATTGAGGATCGCCTCACTGTGGCGTGCAACTTCCGCTTCCAGCTGGCGCCCCTGCAAGCGGCTCAGATCGATGTAGACGCACTGGTTGAAGTCCTCCGCCGCATGGACCCGCTGCTGTAGCTCACCGCCCACGTTGTGGAAGCGGCTGCGCAGCACTTCATGTCGTTCCACCACATCCCGCACCGCTCGCAGCAGCGCTTCGCCGTCCAGTTCGCCGACCACCACGGTAGCGCTGGGATTGTTGTAGGCCGTGTCCGCAGGATCCAACTGGGCGAGAAACCACAGCCGTTGCTGCGCCATCGACAGCGGGTAGACCCCGGCCTGGCGCTGTTCTACAACCTGCTGCGCAGGCGCCGCGTCCTGCTCTGGCCGCGGCAGCGGGTGCCGCTCGGCTTCGATCGCCGCGGCCATTGCGGCAATGGTGGGCTGGGCGAATGCGATTCCCAACGACAGGTCCACAGCGAACTGCGCGCGGATACGCGAGAGCATCCGGATCATCAACAGCGAGTGGCCGCCGAGCCTGAAGAAATTCGCTTGCAGCCCGTCGACGCGACGCCCCAAGAGCTCCTCCCACAGGGACCAGAGGAACTGCTCGATTTCACTCGAAGGCGCAGGCACCTCTGCAGCAGCGCGCTGATCGGATGGCTGCAGTCTCAGCAAGGCCTGGCGGTCCAGCTTGCCGGAGATGGTGCGCGGAATGGCGCGCACGCTATAGAGCTGCGATGGACGCATATAGTGAGGCAGGTGCGCGTCCATCCATCGCTCGACGCGCTCTGGCAAGGCGACACCATCCACGCCCGCGACACAGACCACCAGGTCCAGCCCGTGATCGCTGGTCTGCCGCCCGACTGCGACCGCCTCGGAGACATCCGGGCAGCCTCGTAACAGGTGCTCGATCTCAGCCAGCTCAACGCGATGTCCGCGAATCTTCAGCTGGTTGTCTATACGGCCGCGGCACTCGATCGATCCGTCGCAACTGATCCGACCCAGATCCCCGCTGCGGTAGTAGCGGACCAGCGTCCCGTCACCCCTGGCCAGTTCCGGGAACTGCTGACGGGTCAGCTCGGCTTCTCCCAAATAGCCTTTCGCCAACACCGGTCCGGCAATACAGATCTCGCCCGGCAATCCGGCCGGCAAGGGCTGACCATGCTCATCGAGGATGTCCAGGCGCACCCGTGAGTTGGCTGTCCCCAGCGAGACTGCCACTGGTGCCGGCTCGACCGCGCTTTCGGCCAGATCCACACAAGTCACGCTGACCGTGGTTTCAGTCGGGCCGTAGGTGTTGAGTAGGCGCACACCGGTCCCGATCCGACGCTGCCATCGCGCCACCTTCTCCGGCTGGGCGGCCTCGCCGCCGATGATCACGCTGTGCACGGTTGCCGGCAGGGCAACGCTGTCATACTCAGCAAGCACCTCGACCCAGTCGTGCCACAGCGCGGTGGGTAGATTGAGCACCGTCAACTCGAGCCGCGAGCACTCCTCCAGCATCGCCTGCACCGATCCGCTCATCGGTGGCGTTCTGTAGACCACACAGGATCCGGAGCACAGTGCCGGCAGGATCTCTTCGATACTGGTGTCGAAGGCGATCGAGGCGAACTGCAGTATGCGATCGCCGCTACTCCAGCCGAAATTCTCCTGCGCGTCGGCGCAGAAGCTGGCGAGCGCGCTGTGCGGCACGATCACGCCCTTCGCTGCCCCGGTGCTGCCTGAAGTGAACATCAGGTAGGCCTCCGCCCAGACCTCGGCGAGCTCGTTTGTTTCTTGAGTGCTTGTAGATGTGCGGGCGAGCGGATCCTGCAGCGGCGCTTCAGCAGCCAGCGCCTGCGAGTAGGCGAGCACCTGCGGGCAGCAGCTGCGTAGTCCATCGGTCAAGCGGTCTGCAGCGATCACTGCACACGCTCCGGACGCGGCAATAAGCTCCGACAGCCGTCCTGACGGCAGATCTTCATCCAAGGGACAGAATCTGACCCCGCTGGCTAGTGCCGCCAATAGCGAAACCACGTAGCCGGGCTCTCGCCCGAACTGCAGGCCCAGGGTGTCGCCAGACTTGACCCCCAGCCGCGCCAGCGATGCTCGGACTCGGCATACCTGCGCCATCAGCTCCGCGTAGGTGATGCGCTCTCCGCGGTATTCCAGCGCCACCGCCTGGGGCGTCCGCCGCGCGACCGCCGCGATATCGCCGACGATGCTGGATGGTGGCCCTTGCTGTAGCAGCTCCGCACCAGGAAATGCGTCCCGGGCCGGAGCCAGGGCCAGCTTCGATACCGCCTCATCCGGATCGAGCGTGATCGCCCTTAGCAGACTGGCAAAGGCCGCCCCCAGCGCCGCCATGGTCGATTCGCTGAACCGCTCTCGGCTGTACTCGAACAGGGCGACCGCGGCCTTATCCACTCGGCTGAAGTTCAGATTCAAGTCCAACCGCGCCGTTCCGGGATCACCATTGAGAACGCTGATGTGATCGCCGAGAAAGTCTGGCCAGGGGGTGTTCTGGTAATCGAATCCAGCCTGAAAAAGCGTCGCACCCAGAGCCGAGCGTTCAGGGCGTACGGCCTCGATGATCTTGGTCATCGGCACCTGCGCATGGTCCATATCGCTGCTGCAGGTGGCCAACAAGGCCTTCAGATTGCTGCGAAAGGATTGCCCACTCTGGACCTCGAAGCGCATTGGCAGGATGTCGGAGAACAGACCGATCAAATCGTGCAGCGGGCTGCTATCCCGGTTGGCAACGCTAACCCCCAGGACGATGTCGTTTTGCCTGCAGATCCGCGCCAGAAACACGAAGTAGGCACAAATCGTGGTCATAAATGCGGTCGCGCCCAACGCGCTGCCAATACGATTGAGCGAGGCCACCGTGGTGGCATCGACGGCGACTGCGTGGACACCCCCGCGCGCGCTGACTGTATCCGTGTAGCGATAGTCGGCGGGCAGGCTCAAGCCACTCGGCGCATCACTCAGTCGTTGCTGCCAATAGCCCAAGGAGTCCGCCAGATCTGCAGCAGCCAGATCTGCTCGCCGCTCGATGACCGCGCGCTGGTAGGTGGTGGCTAGCGGCCGCAGCTGGGCCTTATCGCCGCCCAACTCCTCTATGAAGCAGCGTGAGAAGTCTTCCAGGAACACGCCCAAGGACCAACCGTCCATGACGATGTGATGGAAGGTCGCAACGAGCACATGCAGATCACCGGCAACCTGCAGCAAGGCGAAGCGATAGAGCGGACCCTGGATCAGGTCAAAGGGCTTTGCCGCCTGCCGACGGACGCGTTCCTGGACGATGCTCTGCCAGTCCGGGCCGACCTCGGAGGATATGTCCTGATAGCTCACCTCGGGTACCGCGCCTGCCCCGATCCGCTGCAAGGGTTCGTCCCCGTCCAGCACGAAGGTGGAACGCAGTGCCGATTGCCGCTCAATGACTCGATGCAGGCTGCGCTGCACCGGAAGCATCGCCTCGGCGCCCAGTTCGCCCGACAAGCAGATCCCGAAGGGCATGTTGTAGGCGGTGCTCTGCGGTGCCAGCGCCTGCTGGTACCACATTGCCAGCTGCGGATTGGACAACGGATACAGCCCGCTGGCCTGCGCCCTGGCCAGCTGCAGCTTCACATAGAGGTCGCGCTTGCGCGCTGAAGCAGCTTTGGCCTGGGCGGCGCTCACGCCGGCATCTCCGCGCAACTCGCGGCCAGTTCATCGCGGATGGCCGCGACCATGGCTTGCTTGTGGGAACGCAGGAAGAAGTGGTCGCCTGGGTAGACATGCATCCTGAATTCGCCCCCGGCAATGTTCCGCCACTGAGCGACCTGCTCGGGCCGTGCTCGGGGGTCTGCTGCACCGGCAAAGGCATGTACCGGTAGAGACAGCATCTGGGTCCGCAGGACCTGGTCCACGTGTGCTTCGCAGATGCGAAAATCAGCACGCAGTATGGGCAGCATCAGACTGATCAGTTCGGCGCTGGCTAGCGCCTCGCGCGGGAAGCCGTTGAGCGCAATCAGCTTGGTCAGAAACTCCCGCGCCGGAAGGTCGGCCAGACGCTCAGGCAACGCGACGCCGGGCGCAGCGGCACCCGACAGGAACAACGCCTCCGGTGCCTTACCCAAACGATCCAGGCGCACACACAGCTCATAGGCCAAAATCGCACCCATGCTGTGACCGAAGAACGCACACGGCGACTCCAACTCCGCCGCGATAGGATTGAGCAGGTCGTCGGCTAGGAGCCGCAGCTCAGCTGCGCAAGGCTCGTCGAATCGGTCCTCACGCCCCGGGTAGACCACACCAACGGGCTCCATCCACGCCGGCACAGCATTGGCAAGATCCATCAGCGCCGAGGGACCTGCACCCGCGTAGGGGAACAGCAACAGCTTTATTGCCGCGCCGGGTGTGGGGCGCAATACCCGCAGCGCAGATCCAGACGCGCGCCGCGGGGGCACTCTCCCCGGGCTCAACCCAGCCGCCGTCTGGGGCTGCGCCACCGCGCATCGAGTACTCATGCTTCGACCGCATCCGCCGCCAGTTCGGCTTCGATGACGCGGCGCGTGTCGGAAACGACGCGACCTTCTTCGAAGCGGATGACCCGATCTGCCGCATCGAAGTATTGGTCATCGTGACTGACCACGATCACCGTCGTTCCTCGAGCCTTTAGCTCGGGCAAAATCTCGTAATAGAACACCCGCTTGAAGGTCGGATCCTGATCGGCCGCCCACTCGTCGAACACATAGATGCTGCGGTCTTCAAGGAATACCGAGAGCAGCGCCAAGCGCTTCTTCTGTCCTTGCGAAAGCTCGACGGTGGAAAGCAATCCGTCCTTGACCTTGACCTTGCCAACCAGGTCCAGCTTCTCCAGATAGCCTTCCGCCCGCTCATCGAGCATGTCGATGGCCAGTCCATTGAGGGAGCGGAACAGGTGATAGTCGGAGAAGACCGCCGAGTAGAACTGGCGATAGTCGTCTCGATTGTCCGAGTCGATCTCGACCCGATTGAAAAACACATCGCCCTTGGTGGGTGCGTAAAGGCCGGTCAGCACGCGCACGAAGGTGCTCTTGCCGCTACCGTTGCCGCCAACGACGAATACCAGCTCGCCCGGCTCGAAACGCAAGTTCATCGGACCTACAGAGAATGGTCGCTCCTCGGCCGATGGGGACTGATATTGATAATGCACGTTGCGCAGCTCAATGCGCAGGAACTCCGAGCGCGCTACACGCGCATCCACAGGTACCGCACTGAGATCGGAACCACGTTGCGTGGACAGCGACAAACCCAGTGATTTGATCTGTTTCAGCGCGATGTCCGCCTTCTGGAACTTCGGCAGCGCACCGACGATCGACGCGATGGGACTGCTGACAAACAGCGCCATCAGCAGAAATCCGGTCAGCACCGAACTTTCGTATTGCGAGTAGTTTGGCGCCACATAGAGCACCAGCCCGATCAGGGCGAAGAACACCAGCTGGGTGTACGCGGTACCGGAGGCAGTGATCCAATTGGCGGTCCACGCGTTGTTCATCATGCGCTCGGCAGCCGGCAATAATTCATCACTGCGCATCACATTGCGCCGATTGCGATGCAGCTTGAGCTCCTTGTTGCCGTGAATCACGCCTTGGTAGAGCGCAATCAAGGTATCCCAGTATTGCCGGCCCCGCACCAGCGCCGGACGAGCCATGCGCATGAACCCAAGATGGCCCAGGATTCCCAACCCGTAGATGATCACGTAGCCGGTTGCCAGCTCCCAGGAAAGCCAGAACAAATAGGCGAAGCAAGCTGCGGCAATCGCAATATTGACGCACTGAGCCGGGAAGGCCATCAGCGCTTCGGCGATACGATGGATATCATCGGTGAGTGCGGCCATTAGTCCGCTGGTGCCCTTCTCCTCCAGCTTGCGCAAAGGCGCATGCAGGATCTGGTCACACAGCGACAGCCGCATCCGTTTCACCGCGGTTGAGGACATACGCAGCAGGACCAGGCGCGACATCAGCTCGTTGCCGACCACAAACAGCACCGCGCCAGCAAACAAGAGTCCGTGTTCGTCAGCCAATTGGCCGACCATGTTGATGCTCTCGTTCACCATTGCCAGCAGGTAGGCGCTACCGATACCCGCGATGGCTCCGGTGAGTATCGACAGCAGCAGCAACCATTTTGAAGTGCGCAGCAAAAACCGGATGATCTTCATCTTCGAACTCTCAATGCATAGACCCGCTCGCTCGCGCGCGCAGGCGAGCGGGTGTCGTGGTTAATCGGGATCATCCGACTGGCGCGCCGGGCTCCAAGGCCTTCAGCATTGCTTCGATCTCGTCCTTGCTCAGATCTTCAAATCCGCCTTCGGGCTCGGCGCCCTGCAGACTTTCGTCGAGCTCCGCTTCCGGCACTGCCTCGTCGACGCCAACGCTGTGCATCATTTCCTGGTGCAACCGCTGCGCCAGTTCGTCAATGCTGCGCCCGCTGATCAAGGAGCTAGTGCGAATGACGATCTCGATGCGCGATTCGATCCGTCCCTTCAGCTCCAGGGCGATGATCGAATCGAGTCCCAGCGCAGCCAGCGGCAAACCGGAGTCAATGTTCTCCGGATCGGTGCGCATCGCCTGCGCAACCGACTGCAGGACCGCATCGCGGATGCAAGCGATCTGTTCCTCGGCTGGCAGATGGGCGATCAGATCCGCACTCAAACGACCGCTGACGCTGCCATCGCGGATCTTCGGAATCAGCTCACCGAAGTAGCTGGTGGTCGCGAAATACGGGAAGGATTTGCCCCAGACGGCCCAGTTCATGGGCAGCACGCCGATCACACCCTGGCGTTGGCTGGAGACCAACTCGCCGACCACATCCAGCCCGCGCTGCATGCTGATCATGCCGATTCCGTGCTGTTCCAGCCGCATCAGATTCAGCTCTCCCGCGGCCATGCCGGCTTCTGCCCATGGTCCCCAGGCAACCGCCAGTCCCGGCAATCCGCGACGTTGACGGTCTTTGGCCAGCGCCTCCAGGAATGCGTTCGCTGCGGCGTAATTGGCCTGCCCTGGTGAACCGATGATGGACGCCAACGAGGAGAACATCAGGAAGAAGCGCAGCGTATCCTCGCCCGTGAGCAGATCCAGATTGATGGCGCCGTCGACCTTGGAGGGCATCACCTTGGCGTACTCCTCGTGGGTCATCGAGGTCGCCAGGGCGTTCTGCAGCACGCCTGCGGCGTGTATTACACCGCCGATAGGGCCCTGGTTGATGCGAATCTGGCTCAGGCAATCCTGCACCGATGGGCGATCAGCGACGTCCAGCGCATAGGTGCATATCTGGGCTCCGCGCTGCTCTAGCGTAGCGATCGTGTCCAAGGCGGGCAGCGAGGGAGGCGATCGCCCCAGCAGCGCGAGTTTGCGTCCACCGTCGAGCACGATGCGCTCGGCCAGCTTCAAGCCCAGGCCGCCCAACCCGCCGGTGATCAGATAAACCTCATCGTCTCGGTAAGGCGCGATCAGGGGCATCTGGTCCGCCGCTGCGAGCTGCGCCAGGCGCAGCACACGCGTGCCATCGTCGCTGCCCGGTGTGGCCGGTGCGCTCAATGAATGATCGATGTCCCACGGCGCGGTTTGTGGCAGCCGCACTCTGGACGACTGCAGCAAGCCGACGACCTGTGCAGCCAGTTCTGCAGCCTCGTCAGCGTTGGCCCGAACATGGTCGTCAAAGTCGATTCCGTGCAGAGCAATGTTGGCCGGCAGACGGCCGTAGTCGATGTCGCCAGACTTGGCCTGAGCAACCGCAAAGTTGACCACTCGACCGAAAGCCTTCAAGTGCAGGATGCAATCGGAGTTCTCGAGCTGCGCGGCGAAGTTGATGACCGCATCGACCGGCTTGCCTCCAAGCACGGCATTTCGGTCGATTCCGAACGTCCCCGCGTCGCCTACAAGGAGGCCATCCGGAAGCCGGTCAAGCAGCACGGCCGCTACAAGC
>JAUIFV010000190.1 GCA_030430155.1 Gammaproteobacteria bacterium | reverse complement strand
ATGTTGCTCTACTGGGCCCTGGGCCCTAGCCCGGATATTTCATGAGTGTTCTGCTGCGACCGCCGGAGAGCCGCCGTGGCGCGATCTGCTCCCTACAATCGCCTCGACGTACTGTTCAAGTACGCCTTCATCGATCTCCGGTCCGCGGACCGCACCACGGCGGCTCTCCAACGCTCTCGCGACGAACACTCATGAGATATCCGGGCTAGCCGTTAGCCACCCGCTTCAACTTCCTCGACGCTTTCGGCTTGCTGACCTTGGTGCTGCTGCTGGTCTTGGTGCTCTTCTTCGCTGCGGGCTTGGCTGCCGTTTTGCGCTTGGCTGGCGTCTTGCTGGCTTTGGCTTTGGGTTCGGCCTTGGCCTTGGCAGTCTTGCCTTTGGCGCCGCGTTTGGGTTTGCGCGGGGCTTCGGCGATCAGCTTGCGGCAGTCTTCTTCAGTCAGATCGGTGGGCTCGACATCCTTGGGGATGCGCGCGTTGACGTCGCCGTCGGTGACGTAGGGCCCGTAGCGACCCTTGAGTACCTTGATCTTGCCGCCGTCGAAGATCGCTATCTCGCGTTCGGCCTCGGCCTTGCGCTTGGCCTCGATCAGCTCGATCGCCCGCGGCAGCTCCATGGTGTACGGGTCGTCCTCCTTGCCCAGCGAGGCGTAAGTCTTGCCCGCCTTGGCGAAGGGGCCGAAGCGGCCGATGGCCACCGAGACCTCCTCGCCCTGGGCGTTGCTGCCCAGTTTGCGCGGCAGTTTGAACAGGTCCAGCGCCTCTTCCAGAGTCAGCGTGGCCATCTTTTGACCCGGGCGCAGCGAGGCGAAGGTGGGCTTCTCTTCGTCGTCGCGGGTGCCGATCTGGGCGAAGGGTCCGTAGCGGCCCAGTCGCACCGAAACTTCCTTGCCGCTCTTGGGATCGATGCCGATCACTCGCGCCTCGGTCGCTTCCTGGCGCGATACGGACTGGGCCTTCTCATCGATCAGCTCGTGGAAAGGTCCCCAGAAGCGGTCCAGCACCGGCACCCAGTCGCTTTCGCCGCGTGCCACTTCGTCCAGTTCGTCCTCCAGTCGGGCGGTGAACTCATAGTCCACGTAGCGGGTGAAGTGCTTGGAGAGGAAATTGGCCACCACCCGACCAACGTCGGTGGGATAGAAACGGCGCGATTCCAGGTGCACGTATTCGCGCCCGGTAAGCACCTGGATGATGCTGGCGTAGGTGGAGGGCCGACCGATGCCGAACTCCTCCAGCGCCTTGACCAGCGTCGCCTCGCTGTAGCGCGGCGGCGGCTCGGTGAAGTGCTGCAGCGCGTTGAGCTCGTTCAAGGCGATCACATCGCCCTTCTCCAGCGGAGGCAGCTTGTTGCCTGAGTCGTCATCGTCGTTCTTGCTGTCGCGGCCTTCCTCGTATACCGCCAGAAAGCCCGGATCGACCACAGTGGTGCCCGAGGCGCGGAAGATGTCGTCGATGCCGGCGCTCAGATCCACGCTAACCGTGTTGAGCAGGGCGGGTTTCATCTGACAGGCCACGGTGCGCTTCCACACCAGCTCATACAGCTTGAGCTGGTCGGCGCTCAGATAGCGCTTGACCTGATCGGGGGTGCGCGCGGCCGAAGTTGGCCGGATCGCCTCATGCGCTTCCTGCGCATTTTTGCTCTTGGTCTTGTAGGACTGCGGCTTGTCGGGCAGGAAGGCCTCGCCGTAGACCTTGGCGATGGTGGCGCGCAGATCGCTGATGGCGTCGGCCGACAGGCTTACCGAGTCGGTACGCATATAGGTGATGAAGCCGACCCGGTCGCCGTCGATCTCCACTCCTTCATAGAGCTGCTGGGCGATGCGCATGGTGCGCTGGGCGCCGAAGCCGAGCTTGCGCGAGGCCTCCTGCTGCAGCGTGGAGGTGATGAATGGCGCGGCCGGTCGCCGCTTGCGATCGCTGCGGCGGACATCGAGCACCTTGAGCTGGCCGGCGCCCTCGCCGTCGGCGGGCATTCCCGCCGCCTTGGCCAGCCGCGACCGCGCGTCTTCGGCGCTGCCGGCCTCATGCAGATCGAACTGATCGAGCTTGTTGCCGTCCAGCTGCACCAGCTTGCCGGGGAAGGCGTGGCCGGCCTTGTCCAGCGCTGCCTCGATGGTCCAGTACTCGCGCGGCACGAAGGCTTCGATTTCTTCTTCGCGCTCGACGATCAACCGCAGCGCCGGCGACTGCACGCGGCCGGCCGACAGCCCCGGCTGCACCTTGCGCCAGAGCAGCGGCGAGAGGTTGAAGCCGACCAGATAGTCCAGCGCGCGCCTAGCCTGCTGGGCGTTGATCAGGTTCTCGCTGAGCCGGCGCGGCTTGGCCACTGCTTCCTTGATCGCGCGCGGGGTGATCTCCGAAAACACCACCCGATAAACGTCCTTGTCCTTGAGCAGGCCGCGCTCTTTGAGGATCTCGTGCACGTGCCAGCTGATCGCCTCACCCTCCCGATCCAAGTCGGTGGCCAGCCACAGCGCGTCGGCCTTCTTCACCGCCTTGGCAATGGCGTCGACGTGCTTGGCGTTGCGGTCGATGACCTGATAGTGCATCGCGTAGCCGTGCTCGGTATCGACCATCCCGTCTTTGGCCGGCAGATCACGTACGTGGCCGTAAGAGGCCAGCACGGTGTAGTCCTTGCCGAGGACCTTGTGGATGGTCGCCACCTTGGCCGGCGACTCGACGATGAGGACGTTTTTGCTCATGCGAACTCTTTGAAACTCGACTAATTGACGCTAAACAGTTGATTTAAAAGCTTATTGTGTCGCGACAGACGCCTGCCTGCGCCGCCATGGACGGCTGGGTAAGCCCTCAACCCGCGACATCGTTGACACACTAAGGCAGCCAAAGGCAAGCCCCCAGGGCGCCGGAGCATACAGGTAAGCGTCGCACTTGGCCCGTGTTGAGATGCCATCAATCCGTCGCATTCGGCTTTCGAAGCGCTCGCGAAAGCGGTGTCAAAAGGGTATCCGCAGCATCAACCGGTGCACGCCGGCGGACCCGAGCCTTGCGGCCCTTCAGGCGCAGCGTATGGATTGGTTGTGGACATTGAGGACGGAAACAGCAAGGGATGCATGCGGCGGTGGCGCAGTCAGCAACACCGCCGCGCACCAATCTAGTTCGGCGGGATGTTTCTCACCTCGGTCGGGACCGAGTGACCGCCCTCGGTTTGCGAATCGGAGCAATTGACCGTGATTTGGATGGTTTCCGACTCGGTGTTCTTGTTCAGCACGTCCATGGTCTGACCATCGCTGGAGATGCTCGCTTTGCCTAGCTGCTCTTTGCTGTCATTGGAGCTGTAGCCGGTAAAGCGGAACTTGTTCTGAGTATTGGAGCCCAGCACATAGCGGATGGTGGTGTTCTTCTGCGTTACCGACTGCGAGGTCGGATCGGCAATCAGGTTGCTCTGCTTGTCAAACTCGATGGTAAACGTGATGGTAGACACAGACGCTCCTTTAATTGGGTGATAGCAGACGGTGTGTTGCCGCGGAATCATAGCCCAGGCTCTGAATGCGTCGTAGGGCCGTGTTCATGGCCTCGTTGTCGCCCACCATTTGTGCCGCCAGCGCATACAGGCTGATCTGGCTGAGTTCGGTCATTTGTCCAAGATCGCCCAGGCGAGAAAGCGCTTGCCCGGCCAATTCGCGCCGCTTATGCAGCTGATCACTTTCGCTGGCACGCAGAGCCAGAGCCAGATCGCGACTGGCCAGCTCGCCGTAAGCGAAGCCGCTGTCAGCCCAACCCTCGGGCGCCGACGCCAGCAGTTCAGCGAGCTGGCTCAAGGCCAAGTCCAGGGCGCCGGCTTGCTCGACAGTTGCGGCAATCAGGGTCTGTCGGGTGTAGCCCCGCACCAGGGTGCTCAGCGTTGGGTTGTCGAACTCACCCTCATCGGGTCGCCGGAACTGTTCGATGGCCGCCTGCAGATATTCCAGGCTAGTTCTGGTTTCGCCACTGAGGAACATCGTCCAAGCGTGATCGCTTTGCGCCGCGAGCAGGCTGCGGGCGACAAAGCGGTTGCTGGAATCAGCCTGACTGGCCGCCGTCAGATGGGCCACCGCCGAATCGAGCAAGCCGTCGTCGCGACCGTACAAATCGAACTGCAACCGCCCTTCCATGCGCTTGGCCAGACCCATCCTTTCTTGCCAACTCGGCGAACGCTCTTCGGCTTCAGCGAGCAGCGCCACCTGTTGCCGAAAGTAGTTCAGCGCCTGGCCAGGCTGACCCTGCGCCTGCAGCGTGGAGCCGATGGACGACAGGCTGTTGCCCAGAGCAAAGCGGGCGTCTACGGTTGACGACAGAGGTAAGGCCTGACGCTTGAGGGTCACCGATTGCTCAAATCGCTGCAGGGCCAGATCGGTTTGGCCCTGCTCCAGGGCCAGGGTGGCCAGATTGTGCAACGCCTGAGCTGACTCCAGGATGGTGGCTTCCGTGGGCTCGGTTTGATGCAGGTGCTCTGACAAGGCCGAACGGCGCAGCCAGTGCTGCTCGGCCAGCGCGTAGTCCTG
Organism: Gammaproteobacteria bacterium; assembly: GCA_030430155.1. Classification (GTDB taxonomy): domain Bacteria; phylum Pseudomonadota; class Gammaproteobacteria; order Xanthomonadales; family SZUA-5; genus SZUA-5. The sequence goes on along the minus strand of JAUIFV010000190.1, from coordinate 4,407 downwards.
CTCCACAAAGGCCAGGTAACCAAGGAAATAGGCGGTGCGCGCCTTCTCCTGATCCAAGGCCCGTCGATCCTCCTGATTGACATCGGCATTGGCCAGCACCTGCTCGCTCTGGGCAAATGCGGCGCTGGCCTTGTCACGCTGATTTCGATTCAGATAAACCTCGCCTAGGGTGATCAGCGCGCGCGCTCGGGTGGTGGCGCCGGCGGCCTTGCCGTCGGTATTGCTGGCCGCGCTCAGATAGCGCATCGCCTCCTCACCCACCGTCTCCAGCAAATCCAGCTGGCCCAGCGGGCGCAGGCTGTCGGCCAGATCGCCAAGCATCACCCCGACCAGATTCTCTGCCTGCACCCGGCGTTGCTCAGCGACCGATTGCGCCTGCCTGGCTTCACGCAGACCGTACAGTGCCGCGCCGATCCCGACCACCAGCGCCAGCACCGCGACTGCCGCTGCGGCGCTGGCCCAGCGATAGCGGCGCAAGAAACAACGCACCGCATAGGCTCGCCCGCCGCCCATCGCCAGCACCGGCTTGCCCAGACGCCAGCGCTGCAGATCGGCACCCAGCGCGGCGGCCGATTCGTAGCGCTGCTCGCGATCGGCAGCCATCGCCTTGACTGCGATGGCGCGCAGCTCCTTGGGTATGGACTTGCGCAGCGCGTGCAGGGCCGGCTTGGTAGGGGCGTGATCGACGCTATGGGCGCCGGTGCGGGTCAGCGAGGCGGCCACATGGCTGAGCGCCTGTTTGACCTCGATCTCCAGTCCGGCGCGGCTGCACAGGATGTTGGCCAGGGTGGCGCCCAGCGCATACACGTCCACCCGCGCATCAATGCCTTCCGCTGTCGGTTTGGCCTGCTCGGGAGCCATGTAGGCGGCGGTGCCGATGGTCACCTTCTGGTCGATCTGCACCTGCTGCCCGGGCGCCCCGCCCACCGCCACGCCGAAATCGATGATCTTCGGCAGCGCCACCTGGCCGTCGTCGCGGACCAGCAGATTGGCTGGCTTCAGGTCGCGATGGATCAGCCCGCGCTGATGGGCGTGTTGGATGCCGGTGCAGATGCGCTCGAGCAGCTCCACCACCGCGCTCAGCGAGGGATTGCGCTGGCTCACCCAGCGATCCAGGGTGGTTCCCTCGATGTACTCCATTGCGAAGAACATCGCGCCGCCGCCTGGCAGCTGGCCGGCGTCGAAGATCTGGGCGATGTAGGGATGCACCAGCATCGCCAGGGCCTGGCGCTCGACCAGGAACCAAGCCTCGGCCATGCGATCGTTGATGCGCCGGGCGAGCAGCTTGATCGCCACCTCGCGCTTCAAAGGCGCGGTCTGTTCGGCCAGCCACACCTCACCCATGCCGCCGCGACCCAGCGGCCGCAGCAAGCGATAGGGTCCGACCATGATTCCCGGATGCAGCTGGTCCACATGGGCGGGTGCATCGCTCAGCGCGTGGCCGGTCAGGGTCTGCGTGCTGGCGGCGACCGGTACGGTGTCGGGCTGGGTTTGGCTCAATGGACCCTCTGCTGCATCGTGACGCACGCTGACAAGGCGGCGGCAGTGCGCAGATTGCCACAACGGCGCCTTCGCGGGACCATCAGCAGCCCTTCGCGATCGAGTTGCCGCCATGCGCGACACCATTGCCGCCATCGCCACCCCGCCCGGCGCCGGTGGCGTCGGCGTGATCCGGGTCAGCGGGCCGCAGGTGCCGCAGCTCGCCATCGATCTGTTGGGCGAGCCGCCGCAGCCGCGCTACGCCCATCTGTGCAGACTGCGTGACGCGCAAGGCGCGGCGATCGATCAGGCCCTGCTGCTCAACTTCCCGGCGCCGCATTCGTTCACCGGCGAGGACGTGCTGGAGCTGCACACCCACGGCAGCCCGGTGGTGCTGGCGCTGCTGCTCGAGCGGCTGCATGGCAGCGGGGTGCGACCGGCTCGGCCGGGCGAGTTCTCCGAACGCGCCTTTCTCGAAGGGAAGATGGACCTGACCCAGGCCGAAGCGGTGGCGGATCTGATCAGCGCCGGGTCCGCAGCCGCAGCGCGGGCCGCGATGCGCAGCCTGGACGGAGCCTTCTCGATCCTGATCGACGCGCTGCTGCGCGAGCTGATCGCCCTACGGGTGCAGCTCGAGGCGGCCATCGATTTCCCCGACGAGGAAATCGACATTCTCGCCGAAGCCCAGGTGCAGCAGCGCTTGGCCGAGCTGGATCGGCGCATTGCCGAACTGCGCCAGCAGGCCTCCGCCGGCCAGCAGCTACGCGACGGCATCTATCTGGTCATCATCGGTCCGCCCAACGCCGGCAAATCCAGCCTGCTCAACGCGCTGGCCGGCAGCGACCGCGCCATCGTCACCGCCATCCCCGGCACCACCCGCGACGTGCTGCGCGAGTCGCTGGTGATCGACGGCGTACCGATCACCGTCGTCGACACCGCCGGTCTGCGCGACTCCGACGACCCGGTCGAACGCGAAGGCGTCCGTCGCGCCGGCCTGGAAGCGGCCCGCGCCGATCACGCCCTGGTGGTGATCGACGACAGCGACCCGCAGGCCGATCCGGCTGCCTTCCTGGCCGGCCTCCCCGACGCGCTCCCGGTCACCATCGTGCGCAACAAGATCGACCTCTCCGGCCGTTCACCTGGGCTGGTAGTCAACTCAGCTCCCTTCAGCCCTCAGCCCTCAGCCCTCAGCCCTGAACTGGCCGTCAGCTGCACCAGCGGCGCCGGCCTGGACCAACTCCGCCAGCACCTCACCGGCCAAAGCCCCGGCGCCAATGAAGGCAGCTTCAGCGCCCGCGGTCGCCACCTCGCCGCCCTGAGCCGGGTCGCCGATCACCTCAGCACCGCCCGTCGCGGTCTTGACCAGCAGGTCGGCGCCGAACTGGTCGCCGAAGACCTGCGCCTGGCCCAGGAATCACTGGCCGAGATCACCGGCGCCTTCAACGCCGATCAGCTGCTGGGGGAGATCTTTTCGTCTTTCTGTATCGGCAAGTAGCTAGGATTCCAAGCCCGGCCGGTCGACGCCAGCTCAGAGCGTAAGAAGCCCATTGCAAAGCCAGTTTCTGGCCCATACCGTCCGATCCCTTCCAATCCATTCCGTGGCATCATGTGCCCAGATGCGCGCCCATGAGTGCTCATTTGGGCACAAATTAGCGCGATCATGGGCACAATCGCCGCTCTCGCGGCACGAAAGGGGCACCTGTGGCGCTATCAGACACCAAACTTCGCACGCTCAAACCGTCCGCCAAGCCGTTCACTGCCGCTGACGGTGGCGGCCTGTTCATCGAGGTCATGCCCGGCGGCACCAAAGCCTGGCGCCTGCGCTATCGCATCAACGGCAAACAGGAGAAGGTAACCCTGGGCAGTTATCCCGCGTGGTCGCTTGCCGAAGCGCGGGAGTGGCGTGAAGCGGCCAAGAGTCTCGTCCAGCGCGGGCTGCCGCCGATGGCGCTGACCCGCGGTGATCCCATTCCACCGGACGTTTCAGCGGTCACTCGGGAATACGCGGATGAGTTCATTATTAAATGGTGCGCTCAGGCCACCACCAGCAAGAGAGCTGCACGCGCCGAGCAGGAAGCCCAGCACAATGTGGAGAATTTCGCCTGGCGCTGGTTCGGCGAGGTCGTTGAACCTGCCAATCGCAACAGCTACACGATTCGTCGCGTACTCGAGAAGGACGTGATCCCCGCGATCGGCGACAAACACATTGCCGACGTGTCGGTCGACGACGTGCTACAGATCACCGATGCGATCAAGGCGCGCGGTGCCGATCAGATGGCGCTGCAGACACGAAACATCATAAAGCGGATGTTCGCCTATGCCATGGCCCGGCAGAAGATTCGCTTCAATCCCGCCGCCGCCGTCGAAGCCAAGTTCATAGCCACTCCGCGCAGTCGCGACGTCGCGCTCAGCACCGCCGAACTGGGTCGACTTCTGCGCGCCATGTACATCTCGAACATGCGCCGTTCCCACAAGCTCGCTCTGCACCTCCTGATCCTGTGCATGGTGCGCAAGTCAGAGCTGATCCATGCGCGCTGGGAAGAGCTCGACCTGGACGCCGCCCTCTGGACCGTTCCCGGCGAGCGAATGAAGAAGGAGCGGGCGCACGTCGTGCCTCTGTCTACTCAAGCAGTCGCCATGTTTGAGGAGCTGCGTACGCTGTCGACCGGCTCGGACTGGGTCATGCCCAGCCGACAGTCGCTGAAGAAGCCGATCAGCAAATCCACACTCAACGTCGCCGTTCGCACCCTCGACGTCGACATACGCGACTTCGTCATCCACGACTTCCGCCGCACCGCGGCGCCCGATCACAGCATCCAGGTATGCCGTGCCGCAGGTGTGGGGGAGGACCGCGAACTCGTCGACCTCACGGGCCGCGAAGTCACCGTCGTGGTGGACCTCCACGCCGGCACCGCAGAAGCTACTGTC
>JAUIFV010000189.1 GCA_030430155.1 Gammaproteobacteria bacterium | reverse complement strand
GGCGCATCAAACTCTCCCCTCTTCCTATTGCTATCACGCAATAACGAGAGCGAAGAGACATTCTTCCCGAGGCAATCGAACCGGCAGGACAAATGACGGCCCGACGAGGTTTGTGGCAGACCCAGTCGCGTGATCGGCAGACCGGTGGCATGTTCGGACAAGCTGGCGGCGGAGGCAGCGACATGATGCGGGTCGTAGCGAGTCGGGTTTGTGCAGTGATTTTCTCGCTAGTTGGACTCGCCTCCAGCGGGCAGAATCTGACCGAGGAAGAGATGCTTCGCGTCTGGCCAGATTCGGGTCGTTTTGGTGGAATCATGCAATCCATCTCTCACGGCGCGGACCCGGATTACATGAGGGGTTTGCTCGATCAGCTGACTCCTGATCAGCAGGAGTTTTTGATTGGCCCCATTCAAGTGGCTGGTCACCGCTACTCACCGCTGCAGATCGCGATTAGCTCTTACCACTTCGCCGACGGCGAGCTGGAAGAGGGCAAAACCAAAGCAGCGCTCGACTTCATCGACGACATGATTCGGCGCGCGCAATCCGATCAGGCTCGCGGCCTCTGGCTGGCAACCAAGAGCCGCACCACATTGCTCGGCCTTGGTGATGCCGCGGCGGCCATCGACGCAGCCCTGCAGGCCCGAGCCCTGGGCGCCGAGCTTTGTGACGGAGCCTGCGGGCAGACAATGGAAGCGTGGTTGAACGGCGAGCCGATTTCGATCGGCGACCGCTCCGCGGCCGGCGACGTGTTCGACCCTCGCCCGGCCAACTGCGAAGCAATACAAAGCACGTTGGCAACGAAGATGGACTCGGGGCACTACAGCGACGAGTGGCTGCTGGCATTGCTCTCTCGCGACAAGGAGAACGCTCTGCCCGAGCTGCAAGCGTGGTGGAAACGGCTGCATCATGGCTGCAACCCGGAGTACTCCTACAGCGTGATGCAGGAGATCGATTCCGCTCATCCGGCGTTGTTGATCGAGCAGAGCTTTGCCAGCGCACAGGCGCAGGCGACGAGTGCACCGGCTACGATCGAGTTCCTGGGGCTAGAGCTGCCTTTGCCCGCGAAGGAATGCGACTTCAGACGGGCTGTCGATTGTTCCATCACCCAGCCGTTGCGCCAGCAAACCGCACGCGTACTGGCGGCGCAATTGCGTTCCACATCGGCAAGGCTGCAGCCCATTGCGGATTGTTTGCCTGGTGCCGAACGGGCTGCCAGTACTTCTCCAGACGCACTGAAGCACGCCTACGAAACGGCGATAGCCGAGGCCCAAAAACTTTCTCCGAGCGATGCCATCCGACGCGTGGAACTGCTGTTGGTCGACGGGCGTTTACAACCGCTGGGAGATGACCGCGCCACCCACGACCTACGCAAGCTGCTGATCAACCTGGCCTATGCCGGCGAGTCGGCACGGGCGCTGAATCTGTGGCAGCAGTTGCTGCCGCAGCTCGACGTTCTACGTACCGGTGATCAGCAGCTGACCGCCAAGCTGCTGGTGTTGAATCGCAGAGTCGCCGAGGCCGAGTCGCAGCTGCGCGGCCTCGCGGAACGCGGAACCGACCTGGATGTGGCCGCGAACTGGATGCTGACGCGCGCCGCGCAGGAAGGTGCTCTCCTTCGCCAAGCCAAGTTTGTCTCTTCCACACCTTTGCGGTCCTTTATAGACGGTCAATCCTGGGCCTCGGCCTCCCCGAACGTGATGCTCTCCAGCGAAGATCTGATCTTCGCCACCCGTCCAGCCCGGGAAGCCCTCGACAAAATCATCGAATCAGCCTGGGCGGACGTGATAAAGCCCACCCGCCATAGGCAGAATCTTGGCCTCGCCCTGAAGACGGCATACCCAGGAGACAGTCTTTGGACTGAATTCGCGCGGGCCTCGGCTACGCTGAGCGCGGAGCCGACGGGCTTCCAGTTCGCCGGCCATTCGTTGCCGCTGCCCAAAGAGATCTGTGGCACCAGCAAGGACAGCTGTGAGCCTACCAACGCGGAGAACCTGCGACGCCTCCTTGTTCACCGCGGGGTCTTGCCTGCGCGCTGAATGGCTGCCAGCTTTCTTCGAAACACTAGGCGATGACGCCCAAAGCAAGCATCTGCTGCCGCCGCCGTATTGCGCGTGGCTGCATCCGAGTTTCGCTGCTGAGACGCCTAGGACAGTCAAGGAGATAAGGAGTGCGTCACAACGGGCATCTGAGCTCGGCGCGCTTTCGCGCTTACAAATCCTCAGGGCGCAGGCCAGTGTGCCTGCTGATGCGTGCCAGCATTCGCGGGCCGATTTCCTTACTGGCATGGAAGGAAAAAACGTAATCGGCGAAGCCATCCTTTCGCAGAGTCTTGTGGGATCCGCTGCTTCGGACCTCAACCCATCCAATGGCCTTTAGCGCTCTCAGTACCCGCCTTGCCTTGGCGCTAGGCCAGCGACTCACGCCGCAAAGCTGATGGTAATCGGCGCGACGGGCTGCTCACCGTTCTCGAGTCGCTCGGCGATAACCCTCAGAGCCAGTGCCTCCGCCAGTGCGATCGCAGCTTCACGAGAGGCGGCATACTTCATCGCGCCCGGGATCTCGATTACTTCGGCGATCCAACGACCGTCGGACTCTTGCTCTGTTTCGATGGTGAAATTCATTCGCTGAACTCTACAGCAGGACGCCGGGATCGGCACCAAAATCAGCCGGCTCCAGCCAAGAACCCCTTCTGCAGCGCATCCAGCGCCTGCTTGCCCAACTCACCCAAATCCGGCCGACCGTCCTGATCGAACCAGTAGCGCATGGTGGCGCGGATCAGGCCGATGGCGGCGCCGGCGAGCATTTGCGCGCGCAGTTCGGCGTTGGGATCGCCGGCGAATCGCTGCTCGAAGACTTCAGCCATGGCCTGTTCCCAGTCGCGATCGATCTCGTGCTCGCGAGCGATCAGGCTGGGGGTCTGATCGATCAGCTTCTGCTGCGCAATCAGCGCGGCGCGATTGTCGGCATAGGCGAAGGCCAGCACCTGGGCGACCCGGCGCAGGCTGGCGAACGGACTCTCGGTGCGCGGCGCGTTCTGCAGCATCGCCACGAAGCGCTCCAACCGCTCGGCGCGGTGAGGAAAGGCCAGCGCCTCCTTGTTGGCGAAATAGCGGAAGAAAGTGCGTCGGCTGACCCCGGCATCGGCGCAAATATCTTCGATCGTCGTCGATTCGAAGCCGAATTGATGGAAACGTCGGTTTGCGGCGCGAGTCAGGGCGCGGCGCGTGGCTTCCTTCTTGCGCTCGCGCAGGGGCCGCGCTTGACGCTGGGTTGATGACTTATCCATCGGACAAGGATATAACTGCGCCTCCATAAAGTGTCACTCAGTGCCAAATTGTCTTCTGACCCCCTGAACGCGCCTTCCGGCGCCCTCCAGTGCTGGCGTCCCACTGCCAGCGCACCTGCCTTTACGCCCGCCGACATTGCACGGTCGGCTCAGGCCATCCGGCAACCCGCCCATCTGATCAGCGATCCGGCCAGCGGCGCGCATGGCGTAGGCCTGGGCGGCGAGGTCGGCACCACTGAGCGCGCTGGCGACTATGCGCTGCTGGGAACGCTGCCGCCGCTGTATCCGGAATGGCTGGGCGATCGTTCCTTCAACGAAGCCCACGGCACGCGCTTCAGCTACGTCGCCGGGGCGATGGCCAACGGCATCGCCAGCGTCGATCTGGTCTGCGCCCTGGCCGAGCAGCGCATCCTGGCCTTCTTCGGCGCAGCCGGCCTGTCGCTGCCGCGGGTGGAAGCGGCCATCGACGAGTTGCAGCGAAAACTGGATCCCAAGGGGCTGCCCTGGGGCGCCAACCTGATTCACAGCCCGGCAGAGCCGGCGCTGGAAGAGGCGGTGGGCGATCTGTATCTGCGCCGCGGGGTGCGCTGCGTGGAGGCCTCCGCTTATCTGGCGCTGACCCCGGCGGTGGTGCGCTACGCCTGCAGCGGACTGCAGCGCGACGCCAGCGGCAACATTCAGCGCCGCAATCGGGTCTTCGCCAAGATCTCCCGGGCTGAAGTAGCGCGGCAGTTTCTGCAGCCGCCGCCGGCAGCAATGCTCAATGCACTGCGTGAGCGCGGCCTGCTCAGCGACACTGAGGTTGAACTGGCCGCGTCCCTACCGTTGGCCGAGGACATTACCGCCGAGGCCGATTCCGGCGGCCACACCGACAACCGCACCCTCACCGCGCTGTTGCCCAGCATCGCCGCGCTGCGCGATCAGATCGTCACCGAGCAGGGCTACACGCGGCCGATACGTCTGGGCGCGGCCGGCGGCATCGGCACTCCGGCGGCGGTCGCCGCCGCCTACGCGCTGGGCGCTGATTTTGTGCAGACTGGCAGCGTCAATCAGGGCTGCGTGCAGAGCGGCCTGGACGCCGGTGCACGCGCTCTGCTGGCTCGGGCGCAGATGGCCGACGTGATCATGGCGCCGGCCGCCGACATGTTCGAAATGGGCGTGGAGGTGCAGGTGCTGCGCCGCGGCACCCTGTTTGCGCAGCGCGCGCGGCGGCTCTACGAGCTGTATCGCGGCTACCCGTCGCTGGAGGCCATTCCGAGCGCCGAGCGGGCCAAGCTGGAAAAGGACATCCTGCGCCAAACCATCGACGAGGCCTGGGCCAGCACCGCAGCCTTTTGGCGCGACCGCGACCCCGAGCAGATCGCCCGCGCCGAAGCCGAACCCAAGCACCGCATGGCGCTGGTCTTCCGCGCCTACCTGGGCCTGTCCAGCCGCTGGGCCATTGACGGGCGCTCCGAACGCTTGGCCGACTACCAGATCTGGTGCGGGCCAGCGATGGGCGCATTCAACACCTGGGTGCAGGGCAGCTTCCTGGAACCGACTGAGGCGCGCGACGTCGTGCAGGTGGCGCGCAATCTACTCGAAGGCGCCGCAGTGATCACCCGCGCGCAACAGCTGCGCAGCTACGGCCTACCGGTGCCGCAGCAAGCCTTTGCCTACTCCCCGCGGCCGCTGGGCTAGACGGGATGGAATCGAAAATGACCAAACAAGATGCCACTCCCGCCGCAGTCCCGCCGATGGCTCCGATCGCAGTGGTGGGGGTCAGCGCGCTGTTCCCCGGATCCAGCGATGCCGGCGGATTCTGGCGCGACATCCTGGCCGGGCGCGATCTGATCAGCGACGTGCCCAACGGACACTGGCGCATCGACGACTACTACGATCCCGATCCTGCCGCGGCAGACAAGACCTACGCCAAGCGCGGCGGCTTCCTGGATCCGATCGACTTCGATGCGCTGGACTGGGGCGTGCCGCCGTCGATGCTGTCGGCCACCGACACTTCGCAGCTGCTGGCGCTGATTGTCGCCCGCAGCGTGCTGGAGGACGCCGCGCGCGAGCAGTTCGAGCAGATGGATCGCTCGCGGATGTCGGTGATCTTGGGCGTGACCTCGGCGCAGGAGCTGCTGTTCTCGATGGTCTCGCGGCTGCAGCGACCGGTGTGGGTGAAGGCGCTGCGCGAGGCCGGCATCGCCGAGGACCAGGTGCAGCAGGCCTGCCAGCGCATCGCCGACCACTACGTGCCCTGGCAGGAGGCCAGCTTCCCCGGCCTGCTCGGCAACGTGGTCGCCGGGCGCATCGCCAATCGACTCAATCTCGGCGGCACCAACTGCGTCACCGACGCGGCCTGCGCCTCCAGCTTCAGTGCGGTGGCGATGGCGGTCAACGAGCTGCAGCTGCGGCAGAGCGATCTGGTCATCGCCGGCGGGGTGGACACGCTCAACGACATCTTCATGTACATGTGCTTCTCCAAGACCCCGGCGCTGTCGCCTAGCGGCGACTGCCGGCCGTTCAGCGATCAGGCCGACGGCACCATGCTCGGCGAGGGGCTGGGCATGGTGGCGCTGAAGCGTCTGGACGATGCCGAACGCGACGGGGATCGCATCTACGCGGTGCTGCGCGGCGTCGGCACCTCCTCTGACGGCCGCTCCAAGAGCGTCTACGCACCGGTTTCCGCAGGTCAGGCGCAGGCGCTGCGCCGCGCCTATGCGCAGGCCGGATTCAGCGCCGACACCATCGAGCTGGTCGAAGCCCACGGCACCGGTACCAAGGCCGGCGATGCGGCCGAATTTGGCGGCTTGCAGATGGTCTACCGCGAGGCCGACAGCGAGCGCCGGCAGTGGTGCGCGCTGGGCTCGGTGAAGAGCCAGATCGGCCACACCAAAGCCGCCGCCGGCGCCGCCGGATTGTTCAAGCTGGTGATGGCGCTGCACCACAAGGTGCTGCCGCCGACGATCAAGATCGACACTCCCAATCCCGCACTGCAGCTTGAGTCCAGCCCCTTCTACCTCAACACCCAGGCGCGACCGTGGATCCGCGGCAGCGACCACCCGCGACGCGCGGCAGTCAGCGCCTTCGGTTTTGGCGGATCGAATTTCCATCTGGCGCTGGAGGAGTACAGCGGCAGCGCACCGCGTGCCGCGCGACTGCCCGCCCAGCCGGCCGACTTGGTGCTGCTCTGCGCCGATAGCGTCGAGGCGCTGCTCGCGGACGCGGATTCGATGGTCAGCGCTGATCAGCCGCTGGCCACGCTGGCTGCAAAATCGCGCGCCGACTGGCGCAGCGCTGCCGGCTACAGGCTGGCTCTGGTCGCCAACGATCGCGCACAGCTAGGCAAGCAGCTCGGCATCGCGCGCCAGCGCATCCAAGACCAGCCGGAGAAACCGTTCAGCCTGCCGGACGGCAGCAGCTACGCTGTCGGCAGCGACGCTGGCGCGTTGGCTCTGCTGTTTCCCGGCCAGGGCAGTCAGTACGTCGGCATGGGCGCGGATCTGGCGATGCAGTTCGATGCCGCGCGCGCGGCCTGGGACGAGGCCGCCGACGCGCCTGTCGTCGGCACCGAAGCGGTGCATCAGCGGGTCTTTCCGCGGCCGGTGTTCGACGCCGAGTCGGCCGCCGCGCATACTCGTGCGCTGACCCAGACCGAATGGACCCAGCCGGCGCTGGCCGCGCACTCGGCCTCGCTGCTGGCGGTGCTCCAGGAGCTGGGCATGCGCGCCGACATGGTCGCCGGCCACAGCTTCGGCGAACTGATGGCTCTGCACGCAGCGGGCGCCTACGATCGCGACACCGCCTACACGCTGGCGCGGGCGCGCGGCGCGGCGATGGCCGAGGTGGCCGCCCAGCCCGGTGCGATGAGCGCGATCAGCGCGTCTATCGATCAAGTACAGTCGCTGCTCTCCGAGCTCGACCAAGCGCCGGTGATCGCCAACCACAACGGACCCAATCAGGTCGTGGTTTCCGGCCCGCTCAAAGCCGTCGAAGCACTGGAATCCAAACTCACCGAACAGGACCTGGGTTTCCGCCGCCTGCCAGTAAGCAACGCCTTCCACTCCGAGCTGGTCAGCGCCGCCAGCGGCAGTTTCCGCGCCGCGCTCAAACCCATCCGCATTCCCGGACTGACGGTCCCGGTCTACGCCAACAGCACCGCCGAGCCCTACCCCCACAGCTGCCCGGCGATCTGCGCGCAGCTGGCCGAGCAGCTGGCCAAGCCGGTGCAGTTCGTGGCCATGATCGAAGCGATGTATGCCGCCGGCGCGCGTACCTTTGTCGAGGTCGGCCCCGGCAGCGTGCTCAGCGGATTGGTATCCACCATCCTCGGCGATCGCCCGCACCGGGTGGTGCCGCTGGATCACAAGAGCAAGCACGGCGTCACCAGCCTGCTGCGCGGTTTGGCCCAGCTAGCCGCCGCCGGCGTCCCCTTCCGGCCCGACGCGCTGTTTGCCGACGTGCGTCTGCCGACCCCGACGCGCAAGGCCAAGATGGCCGTCGCCATCAACGGCAGCAACTACGGCAAGCCCTACCCGCCACCCGCCGACCAGCCCCTGCCGCCGCCGAATCCGGCGACGGCGCCAGTGCACGCAAAGTCGGCACCAATCGAAGCGACGCAGCCAACAGCCGCAGTGATTTCGCAGTCGGCACCACCGTCGCCGGCGACGAATATCCCACTCAGCCCTCAGCCCTCAGCCCTCAGCCCTAACCCAATGCCCAAAATCTCCCCCGACTGGCTGGCCGCCTTCCAAGACAGCCAGCAACAGGCCGCCCAGGCCCACCAGGCCTTTCAACAGGCGATGAGCGACAGCCACAATGCCTATCTGCGGCTGACCGAGTCGGCACTGCAGGGGTTGAGCGCGGCGATCAGCGGCGGCGCGGAGGCGCGCGCCAGCGTGCTGCCGAGCGTGCCGGATGCCCCGCCTGCCCAAGTCACCGCCCCGCCGCCGCGAACCGAGGCGCCCATCCCAACGCCCGCGACGCCACCGGCACCGAGCCGCAGTGCAGCCTTCAGCACAACCATGTCGGCGGTAGCGCTTGATGGAAAAGGGCACAGGGCTCAGGGCCCAGGGCCCAGGAAGAGCGAAGCGCCGCCGCAAGGCCACAACGAAGCCCCCCTCAGCCCTCAGCCGTTAGCCCTGAGCGCTAGCCCCGGCAACGAAGGGCACAGGGCTCAGGGCCCAGGGCCCAGCAGCAGCAACGAAGCACCCCTGGGTCCTGGGCCCTCTGCCCAGGGCCCTAGCCCCAACCAAAGCGCGGACCTACCAGCGCTACTGCTCGAAGTCGTGGCCGAAAAAACCGGCTTCCCCCCAGACATGCTCAACCTGGACATGGACCTGGAAGCCGACCTCGGCGTCGACTCCATCAAGCGCGTGGAGATCCTCGCCACGCTGGACGAGCGCGCACCGAGTTTGCCCAAGGTGGATCGCGCCCGGCTCACCGCACTGCATACGTTGGCGGAGATCATCGAGTACCTGTCGTCGGCCGAAGCGGCCGACGGGCATGGCGCTCAAAGTGAAGGGCACAGGGCTCAGGGCCCAGGGCCCAGAAACAGCGACGAGGCGCCCCTCAGCCCTCAGCCCTCAGCCCTCAGCCCTAGCCCCAACAAAGGCCCGGATCTTGCGGCGCTACTCATGGCAGTG
>JAUIFV010000188.1 GCA_030430155.1 Gammaproteobacteria bacterium | reverse complement strand
AGTTCGGCCAGATCCTCTCCACCCGCCGCGATCTGCTTCCGGCCGACATCGCCGATGATCTGGCCCTGCTGCAGGACCGCGTTGCCCCCTTCCCGGGCGATCAGGCCAAGGCGCGCATTGAGGAGGCGCTGGGCAAGCCGGTGGAAGAGCTCTACGCCGATTTCGAACTGACTCCGCTGGCCTCGGCGTCGATTTCGCAGGTCCATCCGGCGCAGCTGCACGACGGCCGCAAGGTGGTGGTAAAGGTGCTGCGGCCCGGCATCCGGCGCCGGGTCAGCGAGGATCTGACCCTGCTCAAGAGCTTTGCCCAGGCCGCCGAGCGAATCATGCCGGACCGCGAAAGGCTGCGTCCCACGGCGATCGTCGCCGAGATCGAACGCACCCTCACCGACGAACTGGATCTGATGCGCGAGGGCGCCAACGGTAGCCTGCTGCGGCGCAATTTTCAGGCCTCCGAGGAGCTATACGTACCGGAGATGTTCTGGCCGCTGAGCGCCGATTCGGTGCTGACCATGGAGCGCGTCTACGGCATTCCGCTGGGCAATATCGAGGCGCTCAAGTCGGCCAAGATCAACTTCGAAGTGTTGGCCCGGCGCGCGGTGGAACTGTTCTATCTGCAGGTCTTCAGGGACAACTATTTCCACGCCGATCTGCACCCGGGCAACATCCTCATCGATCCGGCCAAGCCGGAGGACCCGCGCTTCATCGCCCTGGATTTCGGCATCATGGGCACCCTGCCCACCGCCGATCAGCGCTATCTGGCCGAGAACTTCCGCGCTTTGTTCAAGCAGGACTACCGGCGCATCGCCGAGCTTCATCTGGAGGCCGGCTGGATTCCCTCCAACGTGCGCAGCGATGAGCTTGAAGGCGCGGTACGCGCGGTTTGCGAGCCCTACTTCACCCGGCCATTGAGCGAGATCAGCCTGGGCGAGGTGCTGATGAAGCTGTTCCAGGTCGCCCATCGCTATGAGCTGATCGTGCAGCCGCAGCTGATCCTGCTGCAAAAGACCCTGCTCAACGTCGAAGGCCTGGCCCGCACGCTGTGGCCCAAGCTGGATTTGTGGGCGGTGGCCAAGCCGGTATTGGAAGAGGTGATGTCGCGCCGCTACGGCATCGAGGCGGTCAACCGCGAGGTGCGCACCCGGCTGCCAGGGTGGGTGGTGCAGGCACCGGAGATTCCGCGGCTGCTGTACGAGTACCTGCGCCAGTCCGCCGAAGGCAAACAGCGCGTGCAAATGGAATCGACCAGTATCGAGCATCTGGTCAAGGCCACCCGCGCCGGTCAGGATCGGATCACTCTAGCGGTACTCGCCTCCGGCGTGCTGCTTTCCGGCGCGCTGCTCTACACCCTCGGCGATGAATCGCCGGTGCTGCTGGGTATACCGCTGGCGCCGGCTTTCGCCGCAGCGGGGGCGGTGCTGGCGGTGATTGCGGTGGCGCGACGAGGGCCGTGAGCACAGACGATGCTGCGCCGCTGCAGATCCTGTACAGCGACGAGGTCCTGCTGGTGGTCAACAAGCCGCCGGGACTGCTCGCCCATCGCTCCAAGATCGCCGCTTGCGAAACCCACGATCTGCTCAGTTCGCTACGCGCGCAAAGCGGGCGAGGCGCACTGCGTCTGGTGCATCGATTGGATCGCGCCACCAGCGGCGTGCTGCTGTGCTGCGACGATCACGCTGCGCACGTCAAACTCGGCCACGCCTTCGAACACCGCGAAGTGGAAAAACGCTATCTGGCGATCGCCCGCGGCTGGCCGGAAGCCGAGGCCGGACTGATTGATCACCCGCTCAGCGGCGAGCGCAAGAACTCGCCGGCCAAACCGGCGCAAACCCGCTACCGGGTGCTGGCCACCTGCCAACAGCCCTGGCCCAGCGGCCGCTGGGATACTTCACGCTACAGCCTGATCGAAGCCGAGCCGCTTACCGGCCGCTACCGCCAGATCCGCCGCCACCTCAAGCACCTCGGCCACCCGCTGATCGGCGACACCAGCTTCGGCAAGGGCGACCACAACCGCTTGTTCCGGATGCACCTCGGCGTGCATCGGATGCTGCTGCACGCGCAGCGCTTGAATTTTGGGCATCCGGTGACGGGGGAACGGCTGACGGTGGAGGCGCCGTTGGATGATGCGTGGCAGCGGGCGCTGGGGTTGTTTGAGTGCACAGGGCTCACGAGCGAGGGCCCAGGGCTCAGAAGCGAGGGCCCAGGGCCCAGGGCTTAGGGCCCAGGACGCTCAACGAACCAACATCGGAAGTTTTGGCTCTGCGCTTCGAATGTAACAAGTGTCGTGCACGCTTCGCTTTGCACGAGCTTTAGCGCACCGCGGGAACCCGAGCTTTCCTGGGCCCTGGGCCCTCAAGCCCGGATCTTTCCGGGCGTGCTACCAATGTGCCAAAAACACCCCCGCCAAACGCTCAAACCCCACCCGATCCTCCTCATCGAAGCGCCCCACCAACGGGCTGTCGATATCCAGCACGCCGATCAGCTCGCCCTCCTTGCGCAGCGGCACCACCACTTCCGAACGCGACTCCGAATCGCAGGCGATGTGGCCGGGGAAGGCGTCGACATCGACGACCACCTGGGTCTGACCGCTGCTGGCGGCGGTGCCGCAGACGCCTTTGCCCAAGGGAATGCGTACGCAGGCCGGTTTGCCTTGGAACGGCCCGACCACCAGTTCGGTGCCGTCATAGAAGTAGAATCCCAGCCAGTTGAGATCGCTCAAACCGTGAAACAGCAGCGCGGCGAAGTTGGCTGCCTTGGCGGTGCGGTCGCTTTCACCGGCGAGCAGGGCTGCTGCCTGTTCGGCCAGCAGGGCATAGTTTTCGGCCTTGGGCAGGCTTGCGGCGTCGGCAGCGGGAGTGAAATTGAACATGGATAGCAACAGGACTGACGAAGTGGAGGCGAATGCTGCACCAGGCGGCGCGCCGATGCCAGCCTCGACCGACCCGGCCCGCGGCGTCTTTGTCACCGGCACCGACACCGAGATCGGCAAGACCTTGGCCAGCTGCGCCTTGATCCACGCGCTGCGCGAGCAGGGTCTGCGCGTTGCCGGCATGAAGCCGGTGGCCACCGGCGACGTCGCCGAAGCCGAGGATGCGCTTGCTCTGCGCGAGGCCAGCGGCATGCGTATCGCGCTGCGCCGGATGAACAGCTTTCTATACGAACCGGCCATCGCCCCGCACATCGCCGCCGCGCAGGTTCATCGGCGCATCGATTTGCGCAAGGTGGCCAGCGACTATAGGCATCTGACCGATCGGGCCGACTTCGTCGTTGTCGAGGGCGTCGGCGGCTGGATGGTGCCGTTGGGACGCCGGCTGATGCTGGCCGATCTGCCCAAGCGCTTGAAGCTGCCGGTGATACTGGTGGTGGGCCTGCGCCTGGGCTGCATCAATCACGCCCTGCTCAGCGCGCGGGCAATAGCCGACGACGGGCTGAGATTGTGCGGCTGGATCGGCTCCTGCGTACAGCCGGCCATGCGTTCGCAGAAAGAAAATATCGAGACCCTGACCAGCCGTCTGTCGGCGCCGTGTCTGGGGATCATTCCGCCGCTGGCCGGTGATCAGCCGGAACGCCAGGCGGCGGCCCACCTTCGCCCCGCCGCGCTGCGTCGCGCGTTGATGCTGCCAGAGGTGCAAAGCGCATGAAGCCACAGCTGCACAAAGTCACTGTCGCAGACGGCATCAGCAGCGAGATTCGCTACTGGCGCAGTGAACACGATTCCGCTCCGGCGCTGTTGGTGCTCCCGGCGCTGGGCATACCCGCCGGCGCCTATCGCCGCTTCTGCGAGGCGGTGTGCGCTGGGGGCGCGCACGTGCTGAGTATCGACCTGCGCGGCGTGGGCAGCAGCAGCGTGCGCGCGTCCAGGGGTCAGGACTGGGGCTACGCCGACCTGCTCAACGGTGAAGTGCAGACCTTGCTGGATTACGCCACTGAGCAGCTGCCCGAGTCCCAGCTGTATTGGTTCTGCCACTCCATGGGCGGTCATCTGGCCGTGCTGCACAGCATCAACCAGCATCGCGCAGGCAGCACGCCGATGGCCGGGCTGGTCCTGGCCGCCAGCGGCAGTCCGCAGCTGGACCTGCTGGCACCGCAGGTACGCTACAAGGCGCGCTTTCTGGTCACCATCGTCAAGCTGATGTTGGCGACATTGGGCGTGTTCCGGGGCGACTGGGTAGGTTTCGGGGGTCGCCAGGCGAGAACCCTGATGCGCGAATGGGCGGCATTCGTTCGCGACGGCACCATGCCTTTGGGCAATCCCCGCCTGTCTGCCGACCAGGCACCGCCCTTGCGCACGCTGGGCCTGGCCCTGGCGGGCGACGACTACGCACCCGCCTCGGCAGTCACCGCGCTGCTGGAGCGGCTCGGCGTACCGGCTCAGGTTGAGCCCCTTGCCAATCCGGACGGATCGCCATTGGGCCACACCGACTGGCTCAAGACGCCGCAGGCGGTGGCCGAGCGGGCTGTCAAATTCATTACCGGATAGTCATTCGCGCATGGCTCTTGCCGCGCGCACCCACTAAGCTGCGCCCATGGAAAACGAAAGCAACAGCGAAATACGTTTTGTCGATCTCGGTCTGAGCGAGCCGGTACTCCAGGCGCTGGCCCAAGTCGGCTATGAATCCCCCTCGCCGATCCAGGCCGCCACCATCCCGCCGCTGCTGGAGGGGCGCGATGTGCTCGGCCAGGCCCAGACCGGCACCGGCAAGACCGCCGCTTTTGCGCTGCCGATCCTGTCCCGGCTGGCCCGCGACGACCAGCGCACTCAGGCGCTGGTGCTGGCGCCCACTCGCGAGCTGGCGATCCAGGTCGCCGAGGCCTTCCAGCGCTACGCCTGCCGGATGCCGGGTTTCCACGTGCTGCCGATCTACGGCGGGCAGAGCTACGGTCCGCAGTTGGGCGCGCTCAAGCGCGGCGTGCAGGTGGTGGTGGGCACGCCGGGGCGGGTCATCGACCACATGGAGCGCGGCTCGCTGGATCTGTCCACGCTGCGCTGGCTGGTCCTGGATGAAGCCGACGAAATGCTGCGCATGGGCTTTGTCGAGGAGGTCGAAAAAGTGCTGGCGCGGCTGCCGGAGGAGCGCCAGATCGCGCTGTTCTCGGCCACCATGCCGAGCCAGATCCGGCGCATCGCCAACACCTATCTGCGCGATCCGGCACAGATCACCATCCAGGCCAAGACCGCCACCGCGGAGAACATCCGCCAGCGCTACTGGTTCGTCAGCGGCCTGCACAAGCTGGACGCGCTGACCCGGATACTGGAGGCCGAGCCCTTCGAGGCGATGATCGTCTTCGCCCGCACCAAGCAATCCACCGACGAGTTGGCCGAGCGCCTGCAGGCACGCGGCTTTGCCGCCGGGGCGATCAACGGCGACGTCGAGCAGAAGCAGCGCGAGCGGATGATTGCCCGACTCAAGGACGGCCAGATCGACATTCTGGTGGCCACAGACGTGGCTGCGCGCGGGCTCGATGTGGAGCGGATCAGCCACGTGCTGAACTACGACATCCCCTACGACGCCGAATCCTATGTGCACCGCATCGGCCGCACCGGTCGGGCCGGGCGCAGCGGCGAGGCGATCCTTTTCGTCACCCCGCGCGAACGCAACATGCTGCGAGTGATCGAGCGGGTCACCCGGCAATCCATCACCCAGATGAGCCTGCCCAGCGTCGAGGACGTCAACGATCGGCGCATGGCCAAATTCATGCAGCGGATCAGCGACACGCTGGCCGCCGGCGATCTGGAGGTGTTCCAGCAGCTGATCGAGAAATACGAACAGACCCACGACGTGCCGGCGCTGGAAATCGCCGCCGCGCTGGCCAAGCTGGTCCACGGCGA
The DNA here is from genome assembly GCA_030430155.1 of Gammaproteobacteria bacterium. Classification (GTDB taxonomy): domain Bacteria; phylum Pseudomonadota; class Gammaproteobacteria; order Xanthomonadales; family SZUA-5; genus SZUA-5. The sequence goes on along the minus strand of JAUIFV010000188.1, from coordinate 3,262 downwards.
CCGCCCGCTGCTGCTCGATCCGCGCGCGCCGCAGATCGACCCTGACCTGAATCAGGACCAGGGCGGCAAGGGGCGTTTCGAGCGCCGCCCGGGCCGCAAGGAGCGCGAGGATAGCCCGCGCCGCAGCGCCCCGCGACAGCCCCGCGCCAGCGCCAGCGAGAACGCCGAGGCCGTGCCGCCGCGAGAGCGACGGAGACCGGAACGGCAGCCACCGGAGCAAGCGCACGACAGCGGCCATCGCCCCCCATCCCGATCAGAGGACAGACCGCCGCGCGCGCCGCGTCCGGCGCCGGTGAGCCAAGGGCCCAAAGCGCCCGAGCCCGGCATGGAGACCTACCGAGTGGAAGTCGGTCGCGACCACGGCGTCGAGCCACGCAACCTGGTCGGCGCCATCGCCAACGAAGCGGGCCTGGAGAGCCGCTACATCGGCCGCATCGACATCCACAGCGAGCACAGCCTGATCGACCTGCCCGAAGGCATGCCGAAGGACGTGTTCAAGCATCTGAAGAAGGTGTGGGTGTCCGGGCGCAAGCTGGCGATTACCCGGGCGGCCGATGGTGGGGCGCCGGAAGCCATGAAGCGGAAGAAGAAGGGCCCAGGGACTAGGTAGACGAGGGCCCAGGGCCCAGGGCTTAGGACCCAGGGAGAAGCGCGCTTCGGATCGCGGGCATCTTGCCCGCATGTTTTTGGCCCCTGATGCTCGACCAGGGGCGATGCGCGCGGGACGCTCGCGGACCTTGATCCTGGGCCCTGGATTCTCGCTCCTTCCCTGGGCCCTGGGCCCTCGCTCTTACCCTGAGCCCTCGCTCCATCTAGACTCCAACCGGACTGGCCTTCGCCGGATCAATCTCAAACAGCTTCGCCGCCTTGGTGACCGCCGCCGCATTCAACGCCCCTTCGGCGGCCAGCGCGCTGATCGCGGCGTGGGCGATGTAGTTGCGATCGACTTCGAAGAAGCCGCGCAGCGCGGCGCGGGTGTCGGAGCGGCCGAAGCCGTCGGTGCCGAGTACCGTGTAGTGCGATCCGCGCGGCATGAAGGGACGGATCTGGTCGGCGTGCACGCGCACATAGTCGGTGGCCGCGACGATGGGTCCTACGCGCCCTTCCAGGCACTCGCTGACGTAGGCCTTGCGCGCGTTCTTGCCGGCGTTGAAGCGATTGTGGCGCTCGGCCTCGTAGCCATCGCGACGCAGCTCGGTGAAGCTGGGGCAGGACCAGATGTCGGCCGCGACCCCGAAATGCTCGGCCAACAGATCCGCCGCAGCCATCACCTCGCGCATGATTGTCCCGGAGCCCAGCAGCTGCACCCGCAACGCAGCATCGCTCTTGCTCTTGGCTTTGCTCTTGCCCTTCTCAGCCCTCAGCCCTGAGCCCTCAGCCCTGCTCTCCAACAAATACATCCCCTTGATGATCCCCTCCTGGGCGCCCTCGGGCATGCCGGGATGCGGGTAGTTTTCGTTCATCAGGGTGATGTAGTAGTAGACGTCCTCCTGCTCGGTGAGCATGCGGCGCATACCGTCCTGCAGGATCACCGCGACTTCGAAAGCGAAGCTGGGGTCGTAGCTGATGCAGTTGGGAATCGCCCCGGAGAGCAGGTGCGAATGACCGTCCTCATGCTGCAGCCCTTCGCCGTTGAGGGTGGTACGGCCGGCGGTGGCGCCGAGTATGAAGCCGCGCGCGCGCATGTCGCCAGCCAGCCAGGCCAGATCGCCGATGCGCTGCATACCGAACATCGAATAGAAGATGTAGAAAGGCAGCATCGGCTGGTTGTTGGTGCTGTAGCTGGTCGCCGCCGCCAGCCAGCTGGAGAAGGCGCCGGCTTCGGTGATGCCTTCCTGCAGCACCTGCCCGGCCTGGTCCTCGCGGTAGTACATCAGCTGATCGCGATCCATCGGCTTGTACTTCTGACCGAAGGGCGCGTAGATGCCGATCTGGCGGAACAAGCCTTCCATACCGAAGGTGCGCGCCTCGTCGGCGACGATGGGCACCACCCGCGGACCGACCTGCTTGTCGCGCAGGATCACGTTCAGCGCCTGCACGAAGGCCATGGTGGTGCTGATCTCGCGCTCGCCGCTGGAGGCCAACTGGCGCTCGAAAACCTTCAGCTCCGGCGCGGTCAGGGTCAGGTCCGACTTGCGCCGACGCTGCGGCAGCGCTCCGCCCAACTTCTCGCGCCGGCCCTTGAGGTACTGCACCTCGGGTGAGTCCGGACCCGGGTGATAGAAGGGCACGTCGCCGACCTTGTCGTCGGCAATCGGAATATTGAAACGATCACGGAAGGCCTTGACCGCCTCGTTGTCCATCTTCTTGGTCTGATGGGTGGTGTTCTGACTCTCGCCGGCACCGCCCATGCCGTAACCCTTGACCGTCTTGGCCAGGATCACCGTCGGCTGCCCGCGATGTTTGGAGGCGGCTGCGTAGGCGGCGAAAACCTTGTGCGGATCGTGGCCACCGCGGTTCAGACGCCAGATGTCCTCATCGGACATGTTGGCGACCATCGCCTTGGTTTCCGGGTACTTGTTGAAGAAATGCTCGCGGGTGTAGGCGCCACCGAAGGCCTTGCAGTTCTGGTACTCACCATCGACGGTTTCCATCATCAGCTTGCGCAGCACGCCATTGGTGTCGCGAGCCAGCAGCGGATCCCAGTAGCTGCCCCAGACCACCTTGATCACATTCCAGCCGGCGCCGCGGAATACTCCTTCGAGTTCTTGAATGATCTTGCCGTTGCCGCGAACCGGGCCGTCCAGCCGCTGCAGATTGCAGTTGATCACGAAGACCAGGTTGTCCAGCTGTTCGCGGCCACCCAGCGAAATGGCGCCCAAGGATTCCGGCTCATCGCACTCGCCGTCACCCATGAAGCACCACACCTTACGATCGCTATCGGGCATCAGTTCGCGATGCTCCAGATACTTCCAAAAGCGTGCCTGGTAGATCGCGGTGATCGGCCCCAGGCCCATCGACACGGTCGGGGTCTGCCAGAACTCCGGCATCAGCCAGGGATGCGGATAGCTGGACACGCCCTTGCCGTCGACCTCGCGGCGGTAATGATCGATCTGCTCCTCGCTCAATCGCCCTTCCAGGAAAGCGCGGGCGTAGATGCCGGGCGAGGAATGCCCTTGGACATAGAGCAGATCACCCGGATGGGCCTCGCTGGGCGCACGCCAGAAGTGGTTGAAGCCGACATCGTAGAGGGTCGCCGAGGAGGCGAAGCTGGCGATATGGCCGCCGACCTCGCCCGGCCGCCGATTGGCCCGCACCACCA